>JAGVYM010000045.1 GCA_018303245.1 Candidatus Woesearchaeota archaeon
TAATCAGAGTTATGGTATTTCATTGCTGGATAGTTCTGATAATCGTTTTAATGGAACAATACTAAACTTTACTAAAGAGTGGATTCATGGTGGTGTTGGGATGAGAAACAACTTTTCCAATACAACGTTTATGACAGGTAACGGAAGCATCAACAGCACAGCAAACTGGACGCTTGTAGGTCTGCAAAACATCACCCAGGTGTTGCTCAACATTACCAACAACACAGCATTTTCAAATAGCAGTAACCTCACCATGCTTAACACAACAGCGCAGATTAAGCTCAGAGGAATCACGGCGATAAATCCTCAACCAATTTATGATGAAAACGATACAACTCTTTACTCAGTATGTACAAGTCCGCAATGTGTAAAAGATGGTTATTCCAGCGGAATATTTACGTTCAACGTAACCAGATTCAGTACATATTCAACGAATGAATCGTTTGGTATCTTGAACGTTACCTTGCAATCGCCAACCGGGATTAACAATCAGCCACAGAACCAATTCTTTACCGTTAGGGCGAACGTGACGTGTGAGGGTTATAGTCTTGCTATTTGCGGTAATGTATCGGGCACAGTAAGGTATAACGCAACAAGTAGTACAACACCAAATGCTGCAATTAACGGAAGTAACGTGACAGGCACTCCATTCTACACAGTTGAAGCAAATCCGATTAGTTGCGGTTCAATGAATGTAACTACTCCTGTTTGTCAGTTGAACTGGACAGTGAACGCGAGTGGCGCAATAGGTTCAACCTATATGTTGGATGTGAACTTTACTTCAAATCAAACGCAAGTTGTTTCAAACAACACGGCAAATACGACAGTGAATATTATCGATGACGCATTGAGTATTACCATCTCTTCCGCACTGGCAGAAGTTGCTTTTGGTACGTTGAGTCCTGGTACAACTGATAATCCTGGAGTGAATAATTCGATTAATGGGTACAACGTCACGTGTTCTTATTCTGGTGGGAATTGTAATATTTCAATTAGAGGAGATGCGAACATGACTGATGGAGTGAACAAGATTGGTCTTGATAACGTGAGCTGGAATCAGGCAAATAGCGCTGCAACAAAGAAGCGGTTTAATGCGACGTTTGACATTATTAATGAAACGTTGGCGGATGCGGCTGTTCAGCTGATTTACTTCTTGCTCGACGTTCCTTCTGGTCAGGTTGCAGCAAGCTATCAGGGCAATTTTACCATTCAGGGTACGTCCAACTGACCCGTAATTATTTAAAGCGCGTGGTGCTTTGTTGGTGAACATGAAAAACGAGATTGAGAAGAGCGCTGCGCTTTTTATAGCGGTGTTAGGCATTTTTGCGTTGGTGATTGCGGTGGATACGTTGACCGGGTCTGCGATTGTGCAGGTGGCGAATTTTACAGTGGGTGTTGATACGTTTCTTGCGTGCGTATGGAGCTCTTCTTCGTTGAACATTTCTTTTGGGACTGATTTGAGTCCAGGGGTCGCGTTTTACAACGCGTCAGACAATTATGGTGTGGGGAACGCAACGGGGTATAATGTGACTGTTGACCAGATAAGCAATATCAATGTTAACGTTACGGTGAAGGGTGAACCGTTAATTTCTGGTACGAATAGTATTGGGATTGGGAACGTGACGTGGCAGAGTAATGTGTCAGATGCGAATGGTTCGAACCTAGTGCAGGGAGGGAGTATTCCGCTGACCTCTTCATTTAATGTGGTGAATCCTGTGGCGAGCGCTCTTGCTCCTGCAGGGGTTGTTCACTTTCGTGTTTGGATGAGTGTTCCTGGAGGCCAGGTTGCGGGCAGTTATGCTGGCAATTATACCATGCAGTGTGTTCAGGAATAGCTGCGTACAATTGTTTTTTTCAACGAGTCCCGTAAACTCTCCAACTTTTTCTCCGCAAGACTCTTTAAGCTAAATAAATAAAAGAAAAATACGCCGGCGATGGGGCAACCTGGTTGCCCTGCCACACTGACCCTGTGGTGTCCTAACGGACTTGCGGGTTCAAATACTTTGCGGTTTGGAGGGTCAGCCTCTGTGAAGTTTGAAAATCCCGCCGCCGGCGTATTTTTCTGTTGTGTAGTGCGTTCAGGAATAGCAGTAACTTTATAAACAAAAGCAACTCCTGAACATCATAATGAAAAGAGGAGTATCCAACGCAGTAGTATTACTTTTTATTTTAGCTATTCTTTCAGTTTTGATATTTCGTGATTCGTTCACAGGTGGTGATTCGTTTAGTGGTGGCATTACTGGTGCGGCGTCATCGCAGATTTCAAATCTCACCGCGACTGTGCAGACGTTTATTGCGTGTACGTGGAGTAATGATGCGTTAAACGTGGCTTTCGGGATTACTCTTAACCCTGGTTCTACAGGATATAATGGTACACTTAACTATAACGCGACGCTCGGTAACGGCACAGTGACGAACGGTACTATGTATAATGCGACTCTTGATACGTTAAGTAACGTGAACGTGAACATTACAATTAATGGGTCAAACCTTACCTCGGGCGCAAACAGAATTGGTATTCAAAATGTATCCTGGGCTAGCAATTATACTGCTTTTGTGAATGCTTCAAACACGACGCAGATGACTTATGCGAATGCTACAAGGATTAATGAGACGACTAATGCGTACCCTGTTGCGGTGAATCTGAGTTCTGGCGCAACAGCTCATTTCAGGTTTTTCCTTGATATTCCTTCGGGGCAGGTTGCGGCGAGCTATACGGGTAATTATACAATGTTATGTTCACAGACAACGTGAGGACCATGAAAAAAGCACTAGTATTGTTGGTGGCATTGATTGCCGTAATTTCTGTTTATGCGGATGTGGGTGTGGGAGTTTCTCCTTCAAAGACAGTGATTCAAGTGGAGGGTGGAGAAGTTCATGAACTCACTCTTCTCGTCTTTAATAGTGGGGATGATCCGCTTGAAATTACGCTTAGTACAGAAGGAACTATTGGATCGTTTACCACGATTGAAACCAAAAAAATACTGGTCGATCCTGAGCCAAAGCCGCACGAGCTTCCGATTAAGAATGGCAGGGAAGTAAAGGTGAGGATGAAACCTCCAGGAACAAGTAAGCTTACGACGTATACTGGGACGATTAACGCGGTTGGTTCTGTTGCAACTGGTCAGCAGTTTGGGGGAAGTGTTGGGGTTGCAACCCAGATTGAGGTTCAGGTTACTCCTAGTAAGTCATTCTGGGCGTTCGTCACAACCACGCATCTCTTGATTGGAGCAATACTGCTGGTCTTGCTGGCTTTGTTCTTGCTGTTGCGCAGGATGGGCTTGCACATCAGGTTTGAGAAGTGACCATGCGCTGGATTCTTTTTTTGGTTCTTTTTTTTATTTTTATAAACGTGCAGGTTTTTGCCGCGAGTGAAAGTGTGGGCCAGTTGACGATTGGAATTCGTGAAGTTGTTGCTCCTCCTTCTCCTGCTGTGGGTGCGGGTGGTGGGAGTGGTGGCGGTGGTGGGCCTGGAATAGTGCCAAAGAACGAGACGGCTCCTGAGCCGGTTCCTTCACAGCCGGGTTTTTTCCAGAATCTGCCGCTTTCAAAGCCGAGTGAGCCGGTAGTGGAAAATCCAATTCTTCCTGCTCCGATAGCGGCAGTTGTCAAAAAGGTTGTAGATATTGCGATGAAGGAAGTTTCTATAACTCCTACGTACAAAGTGCGCGTGTTTCCTGCAGTTCTTGTTGTAGGGGTACAGCTTTTGATTCTTTTCTTTCTGGTGCGCTGGGTGTTTATTAAGCGTCGAAAGTCTAAATTCAGTATTCATCATCCGCCAAAGAAGCGTTAGGCAAATTTCTCGCAACATTTATATACCCTTCACCACAAATTATTAACTATGGTTAATCGTAATTTGCAGCCGCAGGAAATTGAGGTATTTTACGTCCTTCCTGCCCTGCGCAAAGAGCTTGCAGTGTGCATGAAAAGTGCGGGCAAAAGCCAGAAGGATATTGCGCAATTGCTCGGTGTAACCCAGGCCGCGGTCAGTCAGTACATGAGCGCAAAGCGCGCCTCGCTGGTCAATTTGAGCGCAAAACTCAAAATCGCTGTCGCGGTTTCTGCAATGAATGTGAGCGATGAGCCAAGCATGTTGCGCGAGACGCAAAAGCTCTTGCAGTTAGCGCGCGATGAGAAGATGATTTGCAGGCTGCACGCGGACTTTGGGGAAGTTCCTAATGGTTGCAATGTTTGTTTTGAAAAGTGATGGGAAATACGATGAGACTGGAAATTAAGAATTTGTGTGTTGAAGTCGAGGGCAAACGTGTCCTTAATGGGATTTCTCTAGTTATCAATCCTGGTGAGGTTCATGCGTTGATGGGTCCGAATGGGAGCGGCAAAAGCACATTGTCTTGTGTTCTTGCAGGTCACCCAAAATACAAAGTTGTTAAAGGGGATATTCTTGTCGATGGTGAAAGCATTTTGGAGCTCAGTCCTGACGAGCGGGCTAAAAAGGGTTTGTTCCTGTCATTCCAAAACCCTCTTGAAATCGCAGGCGTCTCTATTGTTAAGCTGTTGTTTACGATCGCAAAGGCCAAAAATTCTTTGTTGTCATTTGTACAGTTCAAGCGCGAACTTGATACCAATCTTAAAAAAGTGGGCATTGACTCAACTGCCGCCGAGCGCGATGTGAACGTTGGATTTTCAGGTGGGGAAAAGAAGCGCGTCGAAGTCTTGCAGCTGCTCACCCTCAAGCCAAGCCTTGTGATTCTTGACGAGGTTGATTCTGGACTTGATGTTGATACTATGCAGGTGCTTGCCAAGGCAATTGATGCACTGCGAAATCCTGACTTTTCAGCGTTGGTGATTACGCATTACCAGCGTTTGCTTAATTACATTAAGCCGGATGTTGTGCATGTGCTTTCAAATGAAAAGATTGTCGCGAGCGGTTCTGCAAAGCTTGCTCAGGATGTTGAAGCCAAAGGGTATCAGTGGCTGGTGGCATAATGACAGAGATGACGATTCTTAATAATGATTACGAGAAAAAATATGGATTTCATGACCCTGAGAATTTTCATTACAAGACACAAAAAGGGCTTTCGGAAAATACGGTGCGCGAGATTTCCAAAGTAAAGGGGGAGCCGCAGTGGATGCTTGACTTGCGTTTGAAAGCATTGAGTGTTTTTTCCGCAAAGCCGATGCCTGCATGGGGCGGGAATCTCGCGAATATTGATTTTGAAAAGTTTACGTACTTCTTGAACCCTGCGGAAAAGACCGCGCATTCCTGGGATGAAGTTCCTCCGGACATCAAAAAGACGTTTGATCGTTTGGGAATTCCCGAGGCAGAGCAGAAGTTTTTGGGCGGAGTGGGTGCTCAATACGAAAGTATGACGGTGTATCACAAGCTGCGTGAAGATCTCGCAAAGCAAGGGGTTGTTTTTACAGACACAGACACTGCGCTTAAAGAATATCCTGAATTGTTCAAAAAATATTTTGGCACGATTGTTCCTGCGGGTGACAATAAGTTTGCAGCGCTCAATACTGCAGTTTGGAGCGGGGGAAGTTTTATCTATATTCCACCAGGTGTGAAAGTTACAGTTCCTCTCCAAGCGTATTTTAGGATTAATGCGAAGAACATCGGACAGTTTGAGCGCACGTTAATTATTGTTGACAAAAATGCAGAAGTTTCCTACATAGAAGGTTGTACTGCGCCCTCGTATTCTACTGATAGCTTGCACGCTGCCGTTGTGGAGTTAATCGCGCTTGAAGGGGCAAAGGTCCGTTACACAACTATTCAAAACTGGAGCGCGAATGTCTATAACTTGGTTACCAAACGTGCGATCGCCTATCGAAATGCGACTGTTGAGTGGATCGACGGGAATTTAGGCAGCTGTTTGACTATGAAATACCCGTGTGTTATCATGAAAGAGCCAGGGGCGCGCGCAGATATTTTAAGTGTGGCATATGCTGGTAAAGGACAGCATCAGGACGCGGGTGGCAAGGCGATTCATCTTGCGTCAAACACCACTTCACGAATCATTTCGAAATCAGTCAGCAAGGACGGCGGAAGGACAAGTTATCGTGGTTTGTTGCGTGTGGTTCCTGGCGCAAGCAACGTGACAAGTTCAGTCAAGTGCGATGCGTTGTTGCTTGATAAGTTCTCACGCTCGGACACGTATCCTACTATGAAGATTGAAAATCCAACCACAACGGTTGCGCACGAGGCAACAGTTGGAAAAGTCGGAGAAGAGCAGCTGTTCTATTTGATGTCGCGTGGACTAAGCGAAAGCGAAGCCCTTTCCTTAATCGTGCTTGGATTTATTGCAGAGTTCACCAAGGAGCTTCCGATGGAGTATGCGGTGGAGCTTAACAAACTTATCCAGCTTGAGATGGAGGGTTCGGTGGGATGATGGATGAACTCATAATTTCTGCGAATGAAAAGCGCGATGTTGTACTCATACACGATCGTCCTGAATCAGGACAGCGAGTAATCCGGCTTGTAGGTCCTGGCGCAGAAGTGCGCGTGGAAGAGATTTTTTTAAGCGGAGATGTTACCAGCAATTTGGTCATCGTACATGATGCAATGCGCACGGTCTCTCGTGTGAAAACAAGAGGAGTTGTGGGAAAAGGTCAGAGTGTTTTCGCCCATGCAAAGGTAATTATTCAAAAACACGCTCAGCTTAGTGATAGTTTTGTTTCGCAAAAATTCATGCTGCTTGACAAGACCTCGAAAGCCGAGGCGATTCCGTCGCTCGAGATAGAGGCGGATGAGGTCAAGGCGTCGCATGCCGCGACCATCAGCCCGTTGGACCAGGAGAAATTGTTTTACGTGATGGCGCGCGGTCTTTCGTATGTCGATGCTTCCAAACTGCTCATTGAAGGATTTCTGGAACTGCCCCGGAACTATGAGCATTTCTTCGCGACGTGGCAGCCGCTAAAATGAAAAAAGTAGTTATGGGTGCAAACGTGTTTCGCAAGGATTTTCCGTTTTTCGCGCGTAAACTGGTCTATTTGGATACTGCGGCGACCTCGCAAAAGCCGCGCGTGGTGCTTGACGCGATGCGCAAGTTCTACGAGATTTCGAACGCGAATGTCCATCGGGGAGTTTACGGTCTTGCAGATGAGGCTACGCAATTGTACGAGGGCGCTCGGAAAACAATCGCGCGGTTCATCAACGCAAGTCCTCAAGAGATTGTCTTTGTGAGGAACGCGACTGAGGGAATCAATCTTGTTGCGCAGGCTTGGGGGCGCGCGAACATCAAGAAAGGGGAAACTATACTTATAACGCAGATGGAGCACCATAGCAATATCGTGCCTTGGCAGTTGCTTGTAAAAGAAAAGGGTGCGAATCTGCTTGTGGCGACAATCACCAAGGCGGGCGAGCTGGATGTGCTTGCGTTTGAAAAGTTGCTTGAGAAAAAGCCAAAGCTTGTCGCGTTCACGCACGTGAGCAATGTGCTTGGCACGGTGAACCCGGTGAAAGAGTTGACTGCGCTTGCTCACAAGGCCGGGGCAAAGGTGCTTGTTGATGCGTGTCAAAGTATTGCGCACATGCACGTTGATGTTCGCAATCTGAATTGTGATTTTTTGGTGTTTTCAGGTCATAAGTTGTATGGTCCGTTTGTCGGTGTGCTGTATGGCAAGAAAAAACTGCTTGAAGAAATGCCTCCGTTTTTGTGTGGCGGGGACATGATTAAGGAAGTTTCGTTTGAGAAGTCAAGTTGGAACGAGCTTCCCTGGAAGTTTGAGGCAGGGACTCCGGATGTTGCCGGAGCTGTAGGTCTTGCCGCTGCTGTTTTTTATCTCGAAGGCATCGGTCTTGCGAACGTTGAAAGACAGGAAGTAGAGCTTGTCGAGTATGCTTTCAAAAAACTTCAGAAGATAAAAGCAGTCCAAATCTATGGTCCCAAAACGCGGGCAGGGGTCATCAGTTTTAACTTAGGGGACATGCACGCGCACGATGTTTCTACGGTGCTTGACGAGCAGGGTGTCTGTGTGCGTAGTGGTCATCATTGTGCTCAGCCGCTCATGGGCGTGCTTGGGATTCCTGCGTGCGCGCGCATCAGCATTGGGGTTTACACGACCAAAGAAGATATTGACAAATTCCTTGCCGCGCTGCAAAAGGCAAAGAAGGTATTTCGTTTATGAGTATGTATGCCGAAGTGATATTAGATTATTATCGTCATCCGCGTAATTATGGTAAGTTGAACCACCCGCAGATTGTTTCACATGATATGAACACGTCATGCGGTGATGAAATTACCATGCAGGTTGAAGTGAAAGACAACATGGTCGCAGACATCAGGTTTTCAGGGAAAGGGTGTGCTATTTCGCAGGCCGCCGCGTCCATGCTGACAGAACACGTGATGGGTCTTTCGCTTGGTGAAGTTGCGAAACTTAATAAAGAGACGATGTTGAAGTTAGTTCCTATTGATATATCACCTATGCGCCTGAAGTGCGCGTTGTTAGGATTTAAAGTGCTTAAACTTGGGGTGATTAAAGCCTTGGATCGGGGGGAAAACCATGAAAACTGAACATGTGCATAAGGATGCTGTTACAAAAGACATGATTATTTCTGATGTGCTCAAGAAGTATCCGGACATTTCGGTCATTATGCTTGAGTTCGGTCTGCATTGCGTGGGCTGTCATGCGAACATCTACGACACCATTGAAGGGGGTTCCAAGCTTCATGGTATGGATGACGAGACGATTGACGAAATGGTCAAGCAAATCAATGTGTTTGTTGGTGAGGTGAAGAAGGAAGTGACTCCGCCTCCAAAAGATGCGATGGTCACGCTCTCTGATGCCGCGGCTGCAAAGCTCAAAGATTTAATGAAGAAGGAAAAGCAGGAAGGGTTTGGCTTGAAGATTTCAGTGATGCCGGGCGGCTGCAGCGGGTTTGTTTACCAGATGAATTTTGAGAAGGAGCCGGATAAGTTGGATATTGTTCTAACCGATAAAGGTGTCAAAGTTTTTATGGATGGTGAGAGTCTTAAGATGCTTGCAGGCGCAGAAGTTGACCATGTTGACAATTTGAATGAAAGTGGATTTAAGATTAACAATCCGAATGCCAAGCATGGTTGTGGCTGTGGGAAGAGTTTTGGATAGTTTCTAGAATTCAAACTTTTTGTAATTTTTTGCTTGTCTGGCCGCTATATTTATAGCTATTTCTTGTTTGTTTTCTTATGTCTTCTTGGTCGCCGGTTGTTCCTCCAGGCTTTATCGCGTCAAGTTCTTCAAAAGTTTGTTCTGCAGAACTTATACGCTTGTGAACTTGCACTTTGATTTGTTTTGGAGGCTTGAGCGCAGTGTCGATTGCATATGCCATATCGTCCATCAATTCATGGTAATCTGAAGGGAGTCTGTGTGTGGTGATGCTGGTGATTTCTTTTAGTGGGAAGTGGTATGTTGCGGCTTTTACTTCAAGGCCTGTTCGCGCTCGGACGCTAATAGTATCATTGTGGATGCAAAGTGAAGGAGTTTGTCTTTCGTTGAACGCGGGAATTCCGCAGGCGTAATACGTTTTGCCTCCTGCGATGAGGGTGAGTGGGATGCATTCCTCATGAACGAGCAAATGTTCAAGCACGCGTTGGACTGGTGCTTTTGCAGGGGAATGATATATTGTGCGTAACGTTATGAACGTATTTGCTATGACTCCGTTATATTGTTCAACTGTTCGAGGATTCATGGTTGTAATGCGAGTTCGTATTCAAGAATATCTGCTGGCACTCCGTCAGGGATTTCTGTTTTTGAAGGAGGCTCTTCTTTTGCGTATCTGTCTGCAACACTCGCCGGGTTTCTTAGTGCGTCCAATTGTTCTTCTTGAACTGGCCGTGCATATTTGGACAAAACTTTGTGCACGTAGCGGTTGGTGCGTTCTGCAACAGCGATTCGTGCTTCAAACTGCAATGGGTCGCCGAGTGTTATTACTTTTACTGTATCGATGGAGCGAAGCTTAATGCGAGTTGAAAGATTTGCCTTTTCGCCTTTGTGATACGCAAGAGCGATTTGCCCAATTCCGCCATGGGAAGTTGCATACAGCCCGTCAGGTCGTCCTTCTCCTGCAAAGACTGCTTTTGTGGATTCGCCATCGTAGAGTGTGATTTGAAGGACAAGTGGATCGTTAACATTGAGGAGTTGGTCAATTGAGTGTTCCAGTTGTGAGCGCATTTGTTTGGCGCGCTTGCCGCTTAGAGCAGTGGACACGAGTTGGTATAAATCAATTACTTTTTGCACAGTTTGCGCATACGCTTGTGCTTTGTCCGCAAGGGTGAGTTGGTGTTCTTTCATTTTCGCACGCTCTATAAAATTATATAAAATATAGCAAAACAAGCTGGTCTCTTATAAATGTTTGGTTTGTTTGGTGCAGTCAAGTTGGTGGTGTTGAGAACCAATAATGCCTCAGCGCCAAGATTCCTTTTCCCACTTAAGTTGACTTAACCGGTTTGTTTGAGGTAGGGTGCTTATGCAAATCTTTAAATACTAATTCCTCATTTGGAAATAAAAAAGTGCAGGATGTTCAAGCGGTTGAAGTGTCCTGGACTGAATGGACTGAGAATGGACTGAAGTTCGAATAAAGAAATAATCAAAAAAGAGGTGTAGCGATGGTACAAAATAAGTTATTGGTGTTCTTAACAATGTTTGCATTGATGGCAGTTGGTGCTGCTGCAACGCAAGTGGTGTTCAACTATTGTCCTATTGTTCTTAATGCTTCTACTGAGGCGATTATGACGCAGAGTATTTCTAATAACGCTACAGATTCTAATATTTATGCTTGTGTTCATATTGCGGGTAGTAATGTAGTGTTGGATTGTAATGGAACTACTATTGAATATGGTGCTCATCATCATCGCGCGGCGACTGAAACCGGTTTTACTGGCAACGATTCAGTTAGGGCTGCTATTAACGCTTCGAATTTTGGTAATATTAACATTACTGGTTGTCGTTTGAATGATATTAACGCGTCAGGAGGAACTCCTGTGGGTGGTCAGGATACTGGTGCGATCAATCTTACTTCTGTTCACAATGTCATTATTAATAACACTATTATTAGGACTAATGGTTCTAATGGTAGTATTGGTATTGTTGTGTGGAACTCAACGAACGTGACTATTCAGAACACTACTATTCTTGTACAGAATAGGAACGGAAGTGGAAGTCCTGGTATTTTGATGCATTTGAACTTTTCTAATTTGTTGATTCAGAATAACCACATTATTGTTAATGGTACTGGTGGTAATAATAGCGCGATAGTGCTTCGTGGTACTGGTATTAACGTAACTATCTATAACAACTCTTTTACTTCTAATGGAACTTTGGATAATAACTATGGAGTTCATTTGAACGCTACTGCTGCTTGTGCTCCTGGTGCTTGTACTCTTGGTTCGATTCATAATGTTAACATAAGTAACAATACTGTTCGCACTATGGGTTTGGGTAATAACACGGCTGTTTTGTTGGCTCTTGGAATTAATAACGCGACTGTTGCGCACAACATTTTGATGCCTAATGGTTCTAATGGTGACAATAATGGTGTGCAGATTGCGACTTCGCAGGGCAATAACATTACCAATAATACTATTACAACATATGGTTATAGTTTCAATCTTGGTGTTTGGTTGGGAAACCAGACTAACCACAACACTGTTGGTAATAACACTATTATTACTCGTTTCGCGGTACAGCGTAACAACTCTGGTGTTTTGCTTCAGTCGATTTTGAATAACAATACTGTTGTAAGAAACTACATTAGAACTGATGGAACTTTTAACAGTTCAGGTATTGTGCTTCATGATCGTGCTAATAATAACACGATTATTAACAACACTATTCATTCAAATGCGTCTGCGGGATCATCTTATGGAATAATTCTTGGTGAAGGTATATTGGTGGAAGGCAATAACATCTTGTCTAATACTATTGATGCCAGAGGGATTGCTAATTCGAGTGGAATTTTCTTGACTGGTGTTTCGAGTAATAATACTATTGCGAATAATACTGTGTGGACTCATGGTAATGAGAGTGGTTTGCATGCTTTGCGTTTGAACAGGTCTTCAAATAATAGCATTCAGAACAATACTTTCTATGCGAATGGTACAAATATAAGTCATGCTGTTTTGCTGGAAGCAAGTTCAAATAACAACTCGTTTAACAGGAATACTTATGTCGCGTTGAACGCTTCAAGCCATAGTATCTTTATACTTTCGGGCGGCGACAACCATTTCGCGAACGATACGTTGAACAACTCTGGACAGAATTCCTTCTGGATATTCCAGAACCCTGACCAAAAGCAGAACTTTAGTAACGTGACTTTTGCGACGGGCAATGGTAGTATCCGTTGGTTAGCAATGGTTACTCTGAATGCGAGCAGGTGGAACATAACTCCCTCAGTTATCAACGTAAGCTTCAATAGTACTTATGTGAACTCAAGCAACTTAAGCCACGCGAACGAGACAATGTTTAACACAACTGCTCAGGTGAAATTGCTTGGGCTTAACTTTACCAACCCTGAACCATATTTTGATACAAACAGTACTAGCACTTTTGAAAAGTGTCCTGGTTCGGTATGTACTGAAGTGAGCTTTTCAGGTGGAGCGTACGTCTTTGATGTGACGCACTTCTCTGGCTATTCAGCTCAAGAGGGCGCAACCAGCAATACGGGAGGTTCTTCAAGCTTTGGAAGTAGTGGAAGTAGCGGCAGTAGTGCAGCAGCTGCTGCGACGAGTATGACCACGCAAGCAATGACAACTCAGGGTTTGCGTACGAACCAACAGGTGAGCTTTTCAGTGAATAATGTTAAGCACACAATGACTGTTGCAGGAGTAACAGCAACAACAGTGACCGTGCGGGTCGCAAGCGTTCCTCAGACGTTGTTATTGAAAAAAGGCGATGTGCGCGAGATAAGTTTGGATAATGACCTCGTTCCAGACTTCCGCATCACCGTGCTGGATATCTTCCAGTCCAAGGCGACGTTCCGTCTTGAGAAGCTTGAGGCTCCAAAGGCCAAGACTCCAGTCGCAACTAGCACACAGCCGCCAGTACCTGCCGCAAGCGTAGAGCCTGCGACACCTTCAGCTCCAGCAACTGTGCCAGAAACTGTAGCCCCCCCTGCACCGTACACCCCTCCTGTATCCAGGGATTTAGTGTTCCCATCGCAGAAGAAGTCAAGCGGTGTCTGGTTCCCAGTTGTGCTTATCGCAGTCCTAGTGATAGCTGGAGTTGCGATGCTTAAGGGAAGAATGAAGAAGGCAATGCGCTAGTTTTTTATTATTTTTTTCTTTTTTGATTATCTTATTATAGTTCTTCACTGTTTGGCTTTTTATGAAATCGCTTCTGTTTGGAACTCCTGGGATTCCTATTTCTACAAAGCCACGCGACACGTTCAATGGCATCAAACAGGTCAAAGCTTTGGGTTTGGACGCGATGGAGCTCGAGTTTGTCCAGAACGTGAATGTTAACGAAACGCTTGCTCCGCAGATAAAAAAGTTGATAAGCGAGCAAGGAACAGTTCTTACCTGCCATGGACAGTACTTCGTAAATCTTGCTGCCATTGAGCCTGCGAAGTATCACGCGTCGATCGGAAGGATGGTTGCGGCGGCAAAACGTTTGTATGAATGTGGCGGGTATAGCGCGACGTGGCACATGGGCTTCTATTTAGGCAGGCCAAAGCAAGAAGTGCATCCGCTCATCGCCAAAGGTGTGAAAGAAGTCGTCAGAGTTCTGCAAGACCAGGGTGTTAAGCTCTGGATTCGTCCGGAGACAACCGGTAAAGAAACCCAGTGGGGCGATCTAAAAGAAACAATTAAGCTTGCGCAGGATGTCGAGATGGTGCTTCCTTGTGTTGATTTTGGTCACTTGCATGCGCGATATAATGGAAAGAACAATTCAAGTGAAGAATTCCGCGACATTCTTGCGCAGGTTGAAACAGGATTAGGCAGGGAAGCGCTTGACAACATGCATATTCAAGTGTGTGGCATCGCTTACGGCCCAAAAGGTGAGAAGCACCATTTGAATCTGGAAGATTCCGACCTGAATTGGCGTGAACTGCTTGCCACGTGGAAAGAGTTCAAGGTTAAGGGCGTGGCGATAACAGAGAGTCCTAATATTGAGGGAGATGCGTTACTTCTCAAGCAAGAGTGGGAGAAGCTCTAGCATGGTGGTGCGCAGTAAAAATCAACTTTAATTTGTGTTGAATTATCCTTGTAACGTTCCAAGAGTGCAGTTAGGTTTGCTTGGACGTCTTCTGTTGAGACAAGAATTTTTTCTTCTTCAACAATCCGGTATATTCGCTCATGTATTTCTCCGTCATAGGAACGCGTGATGACAAGGGTTGCAGGTCCTTCTTTAGGAATATCTGTTCTCACTTTGATGTTGCTTTTTCCAAACGTTGCTGAATAAGGAGCTTTAAATCCTAATGCTTGTGCGATGACAAGGTCTCCTGTGCCCGAAGAGATTTTTTTGTCAAAAGGACCGGCGAGGCCATCAAAAACTTTTGCATACTCAGTTGTTCCTCGTTTGTAGAACAGAAAGCGTACTGCGCTGCCATCGGAAAGTTCGTAATCTATTTCGCGCTGTTCAGGAAGGTCTTTTGCAGGAATCCCTTCCTGTGCTTGAGTTTCTTCTTCAAAATTTTTGCGTATTCCTTCAAGGCGTGCTGCGAGGCTTTTTGCCTTATAAAACGTTTCGCCATTGAGTTCACTTGGATATTTCACGCGTTGGGAATCAAGATAAACAACAAGTTCGGTGATAGAAGGATCAAGCTCCAGTTTTTTGCCGTCAAGTGTTTGCAATTCAAGTCTGCGTTGATTGCAGAGATTTGAGTGATGACTTGCTAAGGCATTAATATGGTCGAGATAACTATTCACCTTTTCATAGTTCATTCCTCGTATTCGATCGCCATTAAGTGCTCCCGCAAAGTCTGACAAAACAGCCTCGTATTCCGTTCGTTTTGAAGGTGCGACTTTGGCAACGAGTCTTTTGTCTCCAAGAATCCAGCTCTTTTCGCATATTTTCTGAACAATGCCCTTTGCATCCACTTGTGCTTCCTTGGATAACGCATCAAAGAGTGTTTCTTGGAATGGAGCGATGATAAAATCGTCAAGCGTGCGCAACGCTCCGCGTCGCGTGTAATCATACGTGCGCGCATTTCGTTCGCGATTTTCAATTGTTCCAAACGGAACAAGCAGTTCTAATTGTATGGTTCGCATGTTCGTTCGTC
Organism: Candidatus Woesearchaeota archaeon; assembly: GCA_018303245.1. Taxonomy (GTDB): domain Archaea; phylum Nanobdellota; class Nanobdellia; order Woesearchaeales; family ARS49; genus JAGVYM01. The sequence continues at coordinate 15,158 of JAGVYM010000045.1, forward strand.
TCATCAAGAGAGTTATGTGCCACAAAACTTATAAATTTATCCATCTATTAGATAGTGATGGACGTGCGTGTTGCTGATGCGAAGATTTATTCTTTTGAAAGTGAGCTGATTGTCGTCGGACTTTTTGTGCCGGCACAGATAACTTCTGAACTTAAAGCGATTGATGAAAAATTGCATGGCGCGATTGCGCACGTGCTTAAGCGCAAGGAGTTTGAGGGCGAGTACGGTCAGAACCGTCTTATTTCAACGCTGGATAAGATTCCTGCGAAAAACATCCTGCTTCTTGGGCTTGGCAAGAAAGAGGACGCGAGTCTTGAGATGCTTCGAAAAGCAGCAGGTGCAAGCGCGAAAATCGTGCGCGATTACTGCGGTGTCACCGATTATGCAACGGCGCTTCACCAATTGGAAGTCCCGGGAACAACTCTTGAGTCGCGCTCACAGGCAGTGGCTGAAGGGAGCTGGCTTGGGGCGTATCAGTATCTCAAATACCGCACGGTCGAGCGCCAGAAGATTAAGTCAATCACAAAAGTGACTCTGCTTGGTGGTGTGGAAAGCGCGGTGCACAAGGGAGTGATTATTGCCGAGTGTGCGTGTCTGGTCCGTGACCTTGCAAACGAGCCTGCGAGCAACCGTCATCCAAAAGAATTGGCGGATGTTGCAAAGGAGCAGGAAAAGCTTGGCGTCAAGGTCGCGGTTCACGATAAAAAATCTATTGAGCAGCTTGGACTCACCGCACTTTTGGCCGTAAGTCGTGGAAGCGTGCACGAGCCGCGTTTTGTTATTATGGAGTACAACGGCGGCGGGAAAAAAGTCGCGATTGTGGGAAAAGGGATCACGTTTGATAGCGGCGGTCTTGACATCAAGACTGACGAGGGGATGCTGACCATGAAGCATGACATGTGCGGTGCCGCGACAGTTATTGCAACGGTCCGCGCGGCAGCACTTCTCAAGCTCAAAGTTAATCTTATTGGTGTGTTTGCGTCTACAGAAAACATGCCAGGGATGGATGCGTATAAGCCTGGTGACATTATCCGTACGTATAGCGGTAAAACTATCGAGGTCGCGAATACTGATGCTGAAGGCCGTGTGGTGTTGTCCGACGCGCTTGCGTATACGGAGAAGAATTTCAAGCCGGAAATGATGGTTGACCTTGCGACGCTTACGGGAGCGTGTGTTGTCGCTCTGGGCGGAGTCTGCGCAGGAGTTATGGGGACAAATCAGGACCTTATCAGCAAGCTCCTTGAGTCCGGCACTGCGACAGGCGAGCGTCTTTGGCAATTGCCGTTTTTCCGCGAGTATCACGAGCAAATAAAGTCTGAGTTTGCCGACGTTCGCAATTTAGGGATTATCCGCCGTGAAGCAGGTGCAATCACCGCCGGCGCATTTTTGGCCGCATTTGTTGAGAAGACGCCGTGGGCGCATTTGGATATCGCGGGGACGAGTTGGTCTGAGTGTGATATCGATTATACCAAGAAAGGAGGGACGGGTTTTGGTGTTCGCCTGCTTGTGCACTTCCTGGAGCGCGCATGAAAGCGTTCACGATTGAAGAGGCTGAAAAGCTGCTTCCTCGTGTTGAACGTTTGCTGAAGCGTGCGCAGACTATTCGTGAAAAACTTGCTTGGCTTCTTGAGGCAAATGATGGGCTTGTTGAAGCAAATGACGAACTTGGCTTTCATTTCTTTTTGACTGAAAACGTGCGTGTGAATAAGGAGTTTCATAGGCTATATTACCAGTTCTATCGAGTGCTTGAGAACATGAACGAACTGGGTGTCATTCTTAAAGATGTTGAAGATGGTCTTGTTGACTTTCCGTTTAAGGTAGGCCGCAAGGAAGCGTTCTTGTGCTGGCAGCTTGGAGAGAACAAAATAGGGTACTGGCACGACTGCGAGTCTGGTTTTGAAGAGCGCCAGAAGATTGTTGACATGGATGAATTGTTGAAGACAAAAGATTTATAACCCGTGCATTGAGCTTTTTCTTCATGCCTGAAAAGACCTACAAAGTCGTGTATGAGCGTAAGAACTGTATTGGTGCTGCTGCGTGTGCCGCTGTCGCTCCTGAGTTTTGGGAGATGAAAGAGGATGGCAAGGCAGATCTGCTTGGACACCAGGTGGATGAGCACGGCAACCAGTTCATTATTCTAAAAGAGGGCCAGTTGACAAAAGAGATGAAAAAGGCGATAGACTTGCACAAGGAAGCAGCCGAAGTCTGTCCGGTGCAGGTGATTCATATTTACGATGCGGATACGGGCGAGAAGTTGATCTGATTATTCAATTAAGTTTAATCACGGTGAGGTGATAGGTTACTTTTTTTAACAATAGGTTTATTCTTATGGAGATGCCGGTTTTTTCGCCAAAAAGAAGGGAGGTGATGCCTTTAGGGTGGGCAGATATCTCTGATTTGATTCCGTTGCTTAACACACCTGAAGTCCAGCGGCTTGAACAGTCCACGCAGTTGGGAGTGAATTACAAAGTTTTCCCAACAGCAACACATAAGCGTCTTGGTCATAGTTTGGGCGTGGTGGAGATGACCACCCGGTTGATACAGGAATTGTTCAGGCGCGATTTTTTTCCTGAATCAGAACGTGCGCAATTGATGCAGGACTTGCGTATTGCGGCTCTACTCCATGATTTGGGCCATGCTCCGTATGGTCATCCTTCTGAATACGTTGCAAAATTCTTGGAGATGGGGTATGATCATAAGGTGAAAACTGCGGAGCTGATTCGTCAGCTTGACTCAACGATTCGAAAATGTGGGAGCTCGTCTGACCGCATCGTTCAACTGCTTGATGAAAAGAATGGTGCGCCTGAAGGGAAGCTCGTGTATGGTTCGCCGACAGGTGGCGATAAAATACTTTATCTTTTGCAGGATAAATATTTTGCAGGTGTTCTTGATGTTTCTGAAACTGTTGATCCTCCGACCTTGTTTGGGTATTCTTGCTGGACGGGCAAGGAGCTTGCTATTGCGCGGCAGGGAATTCCAGCATTTGAAGTTTTGGGTCGTTTGTTCATGAATATGTACTTGCATTGTTATTTCAAGCCAGAGTGCCTTGCTGCGCAGCGGCTCTGGGAGAAGGGGATTGAGGTTTACATGCGGGAAACAGGGCTTTCAGTGCGCGAGATGTACGAGATGCGCGAGTTCGAACTAGAATCTGCTTTGGCGGCGAGCGATGTACGCATGGTGAGGGAGTGTCACAAGCGTCTATCTGAATTTGGCTCTCTTGAGGCAGCAGTTACGTTGAAAGTAAGGGGTGTTGAATCCAAAAAAACACCAGTCGGGGATTCTCCTAAAGAGGTGGGTATCCGGCCTGAGCACGCGACTGGCTTGTCTGAGTTTTACGAAAACCCCTTGAATCGCACGAAATTGGAAAAAAAGCTTGCGGTGCAATATAGCTTGTCAGAAGATGGAGTGGTTGTTACAACAACTCCTGATTTGCCAAAGCTTGTTCCAAAAGACATTCCAGTGGTTGACGAAACTGGTGTCGATGCAGGAACGATTTTCGAGCAGAGTCCTGAACATAAAGAATCGCTTCAACGGCTTGCAAGAAAAGGATACTCTTTCATAGTTTGGGCTCCGACTAATGCGCGCGAACGTGTTGCTGCAGGATATAAGGAGGTTTGTGCTATTATTGAAGCTGAATCCAAAGTCGAGCTTACCTATGATGTGGGAGCAAGAGAAAGAAAACTATTCACGGAACCGGCAAAATAAACAACCCTTTTAAACATCGCTAGTTTTCTTTGCGTATTGAGGTGTTTCCTATGCAATTTGATGAGTTTGGTCCTGAACGAATTGTTGAAGTTTATCATCCGAAGTTAGGGATGCGCGGCGTAGTAGTTATAGACAATACTGCGCTTGGTCCTGGGAAAGGAGGGATTCGTTTCACTCCAACTGTGGATAAGGAAGAAGTTTTCAAACTCGCGAGGACGATGACGTGGAAGAATGCCATGGCTGACTTGCCGTTTGGTGGCGCAAAGGCAGGGATTATGGGCGACCCGAAAAAACTCACTCCAAAACAAAAAGAGGAATGGGTTGCCGC
>JAGVYM010000058.1 GCA_018303245.1 Candidatus Woesearchaeota archaeon
CGCATCTCAACATTCTTTGCAGCATTGTTCTCTCGCAACGCGATAATCGCGGCCTCACGACAAATCGCCTCAAGATCAGCACCAACATATCCTTCAGTACGCTTGGCAACCTCGTCCAAATCAACCTCTTGGAGTGGCATGCCCGCAGTATGGACTTTTAGCACCTCAAGACGCGCCACCTTGTCAGGAACCGGAGTCAAGATTATACGGTCAAAACGGCCTGGGCGAAGAAGAGCAGTATCCAAAATGTCAGGCCTGTTTGTAGCACCAATAACAACAATATCCTGCATGCTCTCAAGACCATCAATTTCCGTAAGAAGTTGATTGACGACCCGCTCGGTCACATTTGAATCACTGCTTGTACCGCGCTTAGGCGCAAGGGAATCGATTTCGTCGAAAAAGATAATGGTCGGCGCAGTCTGGCGCGCTTTCTTAAAGACCTCACGCACTGCCTTCTCACTTTCACCAACCCACTTGCTAAGCAGTTCAGGACCTTTAATTGAAATAAAGTTTGCCTCGCTTTCATTCGCAACTGCCTTTGCAAGCAACGTCTTGCCTGTACCTGGCGCACCATACATCAAAATCCCACGAGGAGGGCGCACACCTAGACGACGGAACATCTCGGGCTTTTTGAGTGGCCACTCAACAGCCTCTTTAAGCTCCTGCTTCACACTTTCAAGCCCTCCGATATCATTCCATTTAACGTTGGGAATCTCGACAAGAACCTCACGAAGCGCACTAGGCCTCACCACTTTGAGAGATTCTTTAAAATCCTTCTTATGAATACGAAGCTTCTCAAGCAATTCTTTAGGAAGTGGCTCGTCCTTATCATACTTTAACTCGGGAAGAAGACGGCGCAAGACAATCATGGCCGCCTCTTTAGCCAACGCGGCAAGATCAGCACCCACAAACCCATGCGTGACCGCAGCAAGCTCTTTGAGATTCACATCTTTATCCAGCGGCATGTTTCTCGTGTGAATCTTCAAGACCGTCAAACGCCCTTCCTTATTCGGAACACCAATTTCTATCTCACGGTCAAACCTTCCCGGACGGCGCAACGCAGGATCCAATGTGTTTGGAACATTGGTCGCGGCAATAACAACGACTTTTCCTCTTGACTTCAGACCATCCATCAAAGCAAGCAGCTGAGCAACAACCCTTCGCTCAACCTCTCCCTTAGTCTCCTCACGCTTGGTCGCAATCGCGTCAATCTCATCAATAAAAATAATTGCCGGAGCGTTCTTTTCAGCCTCCTCAAACTTCTTCCTTAAATTTTCCTCAGATTGACCATAATATTTGCTATTGTGAAGCAGTAACATATTTCCGGCAACGAAATTATCTTTATCCACTGTAAAATCATACAATTCTTGACTTGGAAGAACATCCCTATCCACAATTTGTTCCCATGCCAAATCAGTACGCGTCAAAATATCATGCTCTGATTTCACCGCAGAAGACACCACTCCCTCACTTGCAAGTATTCCGTACAACTTATCAAGCGCGTGTACCGTAAAAACCCCACGACCGTACACATAGAAATCATTATTACGATATTTCGCATAATCAACTGTTTTTCTTAACGCACTCAGAAGCACCTGCGGAGTTGGAATATTCCTAAACTCATTCTTCTTCACAACATCAGCTATTAGATCGAGCTTCTCCTGCTTCGCCAAACTCCCCACGTCAACGGCAAACTTTTTACGCCCTTCTTGACCACGCACCACAAGCGCATGCATTAAACCCTTAAGAGTTGGATGTTTCTGCAACACCACTTCGATCCCAAGCTTCACCCCAAGCAATGCCTGCATCTCTACTAAAAACTCGCGTGACTTCGCATACAATTTTGGAGTAGGATACTTAAACGTGCGCGTTTTTGTTTTTACCACCTGAACTGAGACCGTTCCATCCCCATCAAAATAGCCACTTATAAATGCCGCAACCTCTTTCTTTGGAAGTTTATACAAATAGGAAGGCAACCGCTCTGACTTTTTTCCTGGAAATAGACCAAGCAAACCAAAATACTTCACAAACAGCTTTGAATAAACAGCAACACGTCCATCACTCATTTCCGTTATTTTATCATCTGTAAAGAAGAAAAGCGCTTTGATAAGATCCACAAACTTTCTCCTTAAAACAACATCATTATTTGCAAAAACAACACTATCTCCCCTCGCACTAATGCATCCATCTGACCAAAGCAACCCCAGCAGGTTCATAAGTTCTGGAGATGTTTTTTGTGGAAGTTTGATAAAATTACTTCGATTCACATTTCTTGACTTCAATCCAAACTTATCTTCTTTCTTTATAAGTAAAGAAATTGTTGAGATAGGAATCGCATATGACTTTTCAGGTAATTTGAGATTACCCACTCGCGCAACAAAATCCCCTTCCTTTAACTCCTCAAGCCTCTTCCACACAAGTTGGCCATGCCCGTATGTCAGAAATGGCTGATTGAAAGAACCTGTCACTTCACTCCCATCACTCAAACCCACTTTAATCGCAGGAGCACACAATTTTGCAACATGCGTTATCTTTGCTTTTGCCAATCGATTTTTCTTTTCATCAAAAGCATAGGTCGTCAAAGGAGCAGCCAATTCAACAACACTCACGTTTCTAAATGAAGAAGGCCTTCCTTTTGCAGAATCAAAGAGTTTCTTCGCCTCAACATGCCCTTTAGGATTTAAGAAAATCTTTGTCGCTCCATCAACACACATAATCTCAGGACCATTAATCGAAATAAAATGCGCATTGGTCTCGTTCGCAACTGCTTTCGCCAGAAGGGTTTTTCCTGTTCCCGGAGGACCATACAACAAAACTCCTTTTGGAGGCTCAACACCCAACCGCTCAAAAATTTCTGGGTGCTTGAGCGGAAGTTCAATCATCTCACGAACCTTGGTAATCTCCTCTTCCAAACCACCAATGTCCTCATAAGCAACTTCAGGAACAACCTCTTCTTTTACTTCCACAGCCTCAGGATTGAGCGAGACTTCCGTCTGCTCAGTGATAATAACTGCTGCCTTTGGATTGGTTTCCGCAACAACAAACTTAAGATCACCAAACCCATACGCCATCATGCTCTCTTCCATCATGTTAAAAACTTCATCAAAGAACGGCGACTGCGACATCGTTGAACGGCGACGCTTGGTCCCACCTAAAGATATAATATCTCCTTTCAAGACCGCCCTTCCAAGAAGACCCTGCTTGAAAATCGCAGCTGAAGCGCGCACAACAATCCCCTCTCTTGCTGGAGCAATAACAACTTTCTTTGCAGACTCTACTTTCGCCTTTATTACAGTAATAAGCTCGCCAATAGAAGTGCGACAATTCTTTCTCGTCAAACCATCCATACGGATAAAATTCTGACCGATATCACCAGGATACGCGCGGTCCACAATGGCAACAGATTTCCTCGTGCCCTCAATCTCAACAATATCACCCGGGCGAACATCAATCTCGCGCATAAAACTGCTATCTACACGAACAATCCCCTTGTTCACGTCATCCTGAACAGCTTCAGCAACTTTCAGCTTAATTTCCTGTACCATATCCCGAATTTAACCTGCTTCAAAAGTATTTAAAGGTTTTTCCTTGCGAGTGAGAAATTCAACTTATTTCACAGTAACTTTGGGAAGCGGAATCGGCGGAGGCAAGTTGACCTCGCGCGCAAGAAGCATCGCTTCAACATTACAACGCGAAAGAATCGTGTTCAACACATTAGACATTACTTCCTTGGGAAGCTTTTTGTCCTTCTTCCAACTTTCCACAAGCTCAGTTACCTTCTTAGGCTCATCAACAAACGTCAAGAAACCAACAAAAATCATGTCCGCAATCTTAGGCTCGTACTTTGCCGTAAACTCGAAATAGAACTTCGCCGCGCCCTGATTGGAAGGACCAACCACAAAGTCAGTCTTCTCCACGTTAGTAAGCGCAACATTATTGTTCACTTGCACCTTGCCCTTAACGGCAGAATGCTTCTCAATCAACATTCTAGTAAACTGCAATCCAACAACGGTCATAACTCCTTGGGAAAGGTAGCAGTATTTAAAGATTACTAAACAGCACTATTAGCAGTAGAGAAAATAAAAAAGAAAGAAAAACAAAACGATTACTGCAACGCAGTAAGCTGTGCCAACAAGGCAGGATTTGTACTGAACGTGCTAACAACCCACGCGGCCATCGCAAACGCAACAATTAGCGCGACAACAACTGGAATCAACACAACAGTAACCGCCTTACCCGTACTAAAGTCAAACACTTCACGTACTATAATAACGTCCATAACAATACTCCAGATACCCACAAAGAAGCTCAAAAATGGACCTATAATCGGAATCACTGTCACCCAACTGAGCATCATCGAATGACCAATCGGACGCAATAGCTCCATAAACGAAGCACGCCCGCCAAAAATCATCGCGATAATCCAAAGCACTAATGTGCTAACGAGCAAGCCCACCACCATCATGATGGGCAGAATAATCAACCCCGGAAGCATCAGACTTCCGATTGCATTTGCGACACCGGCAAGAATCGCAATCAAAAATGCCATCCCTGTCGCAGACGAATCACGCGCGGTGTCATCGACAGCAGCACCATCCAGCTTTATAATAGCTAAAGCACGACTTACTCCTTCTTTAAAAGTCATAATATCACCCTTAACAAAAGAAAGTGCTTGAGATTTAAAATGGTTTCCTTAGAGAAAGTTTAAAAGTATTCACTCCCCCATACCTGTATGCTTGAACTTTTCGCCCATCCGCTCATCTTCAACCTCATCATACTCCTTGCTAGCCTGTTCGGGGTTTGCCAGCGGAGAGCTTGGTGTTGGATACGGAACCATCCTTGGCACCAACATGATTCACGCGGCGTTTGCACTTGGCGTTCTCACACTGCTCTGCCGCAAAATCACCATCCAACAATCCATCTTCACCCGCGAACGGCTGTTCCTCTGGCTTGCACTCATGCTTCCATTTGTCCTTGCAACACTTGGCGGAGGACTCTCGCGCACCGACGGAGCAATCCTGGTCCTCGCGTTCATCATATATTTAGTCAACCTCTGGAGAGCGGAAGGAACTCTTGGCAAGCTCAAAAAAAACGTCAAACTAACCACGATTTGGCAGGACGCAGCAATCTTTTTAGGTTGCCTAGTCGCACTCATGCTCTCTGGACGATGGCTTGTCTTCAGCACGGTCAACCTCGCCGATTATTTTTACGTCCCACCGAAAACACGCATCACTTGGAATGGGCGACCTCCTCGGCTCACTTGCGATTGAACTCTTGCTTTTCTTTGGAATCGTTGCGCTCATCTCACCGATTCCTATTGACTTGCAAGAAGCAGGAAACGCGTTCTTCTTTTTGGCAGCTGCTATAAGTCTGCTCATATTCTGGCTCAAGAAGAAAGCAATCACTTGGAAACATGGGCTAGTGTTCCTGGGACTTTATGCGGCATTCTTAGCAATTGAGGTTTGGAGAATTATGCACTGACATGAATAATAAGGTTTAAAAGCAAGCTCTTTAATTGCCGCGATATGACTACAACTCAACCAGTAATCAAGTACAACGGCCTCCTCTTTGAACACCCTGTCGCACGCGATAAAACAGGAGGACAAACACGCGTGGAATGCCATAGAGGAATTACCACTCTTAGAGAACGCGGCCACCAACGAAACCCGTTATTACACGAATACGCAAGCCTTGTTTTCGACAAACTTGAAGGACGAACTGAAGAAACACAATCCCTTATTGAGGAAATCCTACAAGACCCGGGCGAATTCACTGGACACCTTTGGCTTCGCACCAACGGAACAGTCTGGGACTTCCAAGAAGCAGAATTTCACCCAACAATGGATGGAAAATCGTACGAGCTCAACACTCCCGATTCATACCGCCAGAAAACTCGACTTGAATTCGACGGAAGCTCAACAATAGTCTCACTCTCATCACTTCCCGAGCACATATCACTCCACCTCTTCAAAAGAAAAACAGCACAAATTCCCACTGAAATGCGCAACAATACCCGCATCTACCTTCCACCGCGAGACGTGTTAAGCCCAGTGATTTTCGGAATGTCTGGCGGAAAACACTACTTCATCAACGCCCGCAATCATCCGGCAGTCTCGCGCGGAGTCAGTTATGATTCTGGTTGACAATTAGAACTCTTTATTCAACTAATTCTTTAACTTCGGGAAAATGTTGCTGAACTTGCACTACCAGGCCTGCATAGGTGTCTTGCGGTAACTTTGCATTCTCAAGCCTGCAATGATACACCCTTGCCTTGAGTTCAAATTCATATCTACCCACTTCCTGTTCGCCTTGCATGAGGGCGTACTCTGCGAAATCCAAGTTTTTAAGTTCATATCGAGCGGCTCCACGGTTGCCTAAACACATTCCGAAACGAGGCAGAAGCTCTTCATGCAACAGCTTTGTCAACTCATCCACTCTTGCTTGTGAACCTATCATGAATCTGGTTTCCATGGGTTTCCTGCGTAAAATCGACCGGTCAATCTTTCTGCAATCCTTGGAACCGAACGCTCGAGTTTGGAAACTAAGTTTGCATACTCATCTTCCGGAAGAGTTACCTTAACCAGTATTTTGAAAGGCCCATCTTTAACTGCACCTTCCCCGCTTACTTCAACTACAGGAGTGACTCTCAATAAATGCTGCTTGCCATACACAAAGCCAATATTCGCAAAAGGTCGCGGACCTCCAGTAATTTCGGTGCCTGAAAAGTCGTAGCCTGACACTCTCTTGAAACGCTCCTTTAAAGCTGCTTCTACTTGAGACATCTCGTCTCTTGACACGCTGTCAAATTCAACAGTCTTCTCAATCATACCTCCATTTTACCCAAAATGCCCTTAAAAAGGTATCGTTATTTCATTAAGAAAACGATCGGATTCTCCAAAAATGAATAGAATTCCATCTCTTCATTGGTTTCCGTTTCGACTACCTTGCGTTCTTTCAATGAAATCCAGAACGTCTTGACTTTTGAAAACATCAAATTTTGCTTTTGTTGAAGGATGGGTTGTTGAAAAAGAATGCAACTTTTGTGGGCGGCGAGCTGTTTTCTGGCCTTCCTCTCTTTAACTCCCACTTTGGCTTCTATTATGCAAAGAGTGAATTCTATCAAGACCAACAAGTCTATTTCAAATTCAGCTTCCTCCAGAGCATAACGAAAGTTTTTTATCAACCTTGCTTGTGTATTTCGTTGAATAGCAATTTTTACTTGCTCAACTAATTGCTCATGCTCATCCATAATGAGCACGTGTTACTTCCCCCTTCAAAAATATTTGCAAAAGAATATAAAGGAAAATCAGACAACACAGTTCATGATCCTTGTAGACGACCATTGTCATCTCACCCATGAACTTTACAAAAACGATTTGGACCAAGTTCTTGAACGGGCACGAAAAGCAGGTGTTGTCGCCATCATCTGTTCTGGAGTAAATGTTCCAACTAACAGAGAAGCACTTGAAATTGCAAAAAAATATACTCCGCTTGTCCGAGCGAGTCTTGGAATATATCCTGTTGATGCACTTGGCATCCCCGCAGATGAATCAGGATTAAGCAGACAAGAAGGCCCAATTGATCTTGATAGCGAATTTGACTTCATCAAAAAAAATAAACACGACATCGCAGCCATTGGAGAAGTGGGACTTGACAGCCATTGGGTCAAGGATCCTGAGCTTCAGAAAAAACAACGCGAAAACTTTGCACGTGTTATCCAATTCGCAGAAGACATTAAAAAACCACTTGTGGTGCACACGCGCGACGCTGAATCCGACGCGGTTGAAATGCTGGCCAGCAGCTCGGTGAAGAATGTTGTGTTGCACTGCTTCACCGGACGCAAGAGCGTTGTGAAGCGCGCGATTGATTTAGGATATTACTTTTCTATTCCCGCGATTATTGAGAAACTGCAACACTTCAAGATGATCGCGGAAATGGCAAGCATCAACCAACTGCTTTCTGAAACAGATGGACCATGGCTTTCGCCTATTTCTGGAAGAAATGAGCCTGCGAATGTACTGTATACTGTGCGCAACATTGCCAAAGTCAAAGGGTTCACTGAAGAAGAAGTGGCAAATAACATTTGGTTGAACTTTCAGAGAGTGTTTGGGTAGACGCAAACGGTCAGTTCAAAGAGGGACCATTCACGCTAACTGTACGGATGACTCTTCCAGAAGAGGTATATGAAAAAATAATTTCTGCACTGGATAATTCTCCTACAATACAATCAGGACTAGGACAATCTTACGCTGGAAAATAAATCTGTTTATCAGCACACACAATAGCTATCGGCGTGAACTTTTACTGTCCCACCTCACGAAAAACATAGCCATTACGTCATCGGCTCAAGAGCAACCCAAGAAGAACAACTGAATTGCTTGAAAGTTTACGCAAAATGGATATACGCTCTGCATCTTTAGAACCGACTTTGGGATTTGAGAGCAACCCCTCGAGTTCCTGATATTTCTTTCCCAGCGCGACCGCTTTTTGCATTTCAAATTCAAACCAAAGCTCATAGAGCGAATGAAAGAACCTATTATACTTCCCGATAAGCGAACGTAGCTCAGCAGAAAGCTGCCCTTTTGCGGAATTCGCAAATTCTTTCCAGGTATCACCAAGCAACTCAAGCAAGACAAGCGCGCTTTGCACCGCAGTGGACTGATGCACTACCCGTTTTGAGCAAAGACGCAAACAAAAATTTACATTACGATTAATGTTTTGCTCCATGGCGAGCACGCTTTCGCTCGCCTCTTTTTCACCCTTCTCAAACGCGTCCCCCATGGATACCAAAAGGAGGAATATGCGGCGAAACATCACATCAAATTCCTCAGGAGCAGGATGCGTGACATCCCGAAGAAGCACACTTCTTGCAGTCTGTTCAACAATCACATACCCAAGCAGATCAGGAAGGGCGCGCTGCTGAATGTCCTTAAGCTGCTGAGCATCTTTAAACTTGACACTTATCTCATCGACTCCTTTCACATACTTTGCACGGATAACCCTGTTGACCAGCGGAAATAACGAAGAAACATCCACTTCTATCCTCCCTGCCTTCTCCACTTTCCCTAGCGGCACGATACTTAACGCGTCCGTACTCTCCTCAACATCAACCTCATCACCTGCGGCCAACCGGTGCTCTTTCACCCACTTTGCGGGCAGCGAGAGCGTCAGCGTAGAAGAACCCTGCCTGATGATTTTGCGCCGCATCTTACTCTCCGAATATATTTTGGTCCATGGCGAGGCCTACCTCTTTTCCCCTTTTTTCTGCCCCGCCTCTGGAAACCAAGAGATGAAAATCAGACCCATTCCGCCCCGGACGGGCGTGGTGCTGAGATTGCCGGGACGGATGGGTTGTTGTGAAGATGAGCTTTCGCGTTGAAGTTTCCTTATCCATACTCCTTCGACACATATCAACTAACGATAAAGCTTGCAAGTATATAAGTTTTGTGTTTAGAATAGCCGAATATACTAAAATATATTCTATAGCGATAAAGAATATGTGTGAGTGAATTGTTGTCACTGTAAGAGAAGAACGCGTGAATGGAGACTAAAATGATTGAGAAACTGCTTGAGTAAGAATGGAAACATTTATAAACACTTGGAAACATATACTTCCACATGGAAATAAAAATGAACATCTTGATACCTTTTCTCACTTATCCGAGGAGGGGATTTCTTATACGAGAACTTGCTAAAATAACAAAAATCAACCATACTACTGTGCGGAAATTTGTCAAATATTATGAAAAAGAAAATCTGCTTGTTAAAAAACCAGGAAAGCCGTATGCTCTTTTTTCTGCAAATTTGGACTCACAAAAATACCAAAACATCAAATTGTATTATAACCTTGAACTCCTACGAACGTCAAACCTTATCACCAACCTTGAGCGTCACTATGATTATTCTCCAATTATCCTCTTTGGAAGCTTTGCAAAAGGAATGGACGATGAACAAAGCGATGTTGACCTCTGCATCATCACCAACATCCAAAAAGAGTTCAACACTGCATTGTATGAAAAA
>JAGVYM010000060.1 GCA_018303245.1 Candidatus Woesearchaeota archaeon
GGATTGCTGGTGTTCTTCATCTCCATGCTTGGCGCGCTTCTCCTCTTATTCAAAGGAAGAAAAGAGCACGCGTTTGAGTTTCCCTACGACCTTATCTGGCCAGTGTTGCTGATTTTATTGACGATTGGAGTAGTGAATGCATGGTACGCATTCATTGTCGTCCTCTGCCTGCTTATCGGACTTCTTGTAATCTATAAGAAGTATCACCAACGCGACCATGACATCTTGCTCGGTGTTCTTTTGGCGCTTTGGTTTATCGGAACTACTTATGCTGGAATCAAGGGCCAGCGTTTTGGGATGCTTATTGGTCCTGCGGTTTCGGTCGCGTTCGGCGCTGCCGCGGGAATTTTGTACACTGTTTTAGCTCCGTTTGCTCAAGCACATTTGAAAATAAAGAAAATGCTCACAGGCATCCTTATCATCATATTATTCGGCATTTTTATCATCGGTCCGACATCAAGCGGCCCGCATATGGTGCGCGCCGCGTACAGTATGACTTCGCAAGACCTTCCGATTGTGAATGATGCGTGGTACAACGTGTTGACAAAAATCAAACAGGAAAGCAAGTCTGACGCGATCATTAATTCGTGGTGGGACTTTGGCCACCATTTCAAATATTTTGCTGACCGCCAGGTTACTTTTGATGGTGCTTCGCAAAATGCTCCGCAGGCGCACTGGATTGGTCGTGTCCTCCAGACACCTGATGAGAAAGAAGCAGTTGCTATCTTGCGTATGCTTGACTGTGGTGGTAACAGCGCGTTTGATGTGGTGTATAACAAGACGCAGGACCCAATAGTCTCAATCAACATGGTGAAAGAAATCATCATGTTAGATAATGCGGAGGCAAAAAAGTATGCGCAGGACCGTGGAGTTCCAGAAATCACGCAGTATACGCATTGCGCCCCTCCTGAAAATTTCTTTATCACGAGTGCGGACATGAGCAGCAAGTCTCAGGTCTGGTCTCACTTTGGATTGTGGGATTTCAAGCGGGCAGAAGTCTGGCTGCGCTGGCGTTTTGTTGATCAAGAGACTGCAGTTCCGCAGATGATGGAACGGTTCAACTGGTCGCGCGAGGCTGCTGAAAAGAGTTATCAGGACGCTCAGGATATCATGGCTGGAATAAACCCTGATAGTCGCACTGAAGGAGATCCTGAAACTCTTGCTAACCAATGGATAAGCCCTTGGATTGCGTACATTAACAATCCTGAGCCCTGTCAGTCAACAAAGGACCTGATAAAGTGTGGTTCTGTTCTAGTAAATTTGTCAAGTAAAGAAGCGCAGGTTCCTGTTCAGGGAGGGTATGGACTTGCGGGTGTGCTTGTGAGTTATGATCGAGAGGGAAATATCACACGCACCAAGCTTAATGGTAATGAACAGCTTACTGTTGTGACCTGGCCGCAGGGTAATACCATCATGGGAATTGGACAGTTGCAATACTTAAGCGAGAGCATGTTCACTCGTCTCTTCTATATGAACGGCCTTGGCCTTACTCACTTTGATCATTTCGCGGAAGACAACCAGCTTTTTTACGGTAAGGTTTCTGTTTGGAAAGTCAACTGGGCAGGTGGGGAAAAACGCATTCCTGCGGATGTCGCTCCAAAAACAAATATTACTTCGGGTGCGAATGTGAAACTCAACTATATCGGCTGGCTGGATAACGGTACGGTGTTTGACTCTAGTATTCTGAGCTGGCAGGAGAACAATGTCACACAATTCACAAGTTTTACAGGGGCTCAAACCAACCTGCTTGCGATAACATTTGGTGGCAGCGGGTTGATTCCTGGTTTTGAAAAACGTATTGAAGGGATGAAAAAAGGAGATGAGCGCACAATCACGATTCCGCCAGAAGAAGCATACGGTACTGATCCGTCAAAGCACCCGCTTGGTAACAAGACTTTGCATTTCAAGGTACACGTAGAGAGTATTGAATAATGTACACCACCCATCCAAGTAATGAGCGATCCGTTCTTCGGGAAGTCTGGAAGGGCTTGATCGAAGTCTGTGCGTGCAACGGAAGCACAGTATATTATAATAAGACGGTTGTGCGTGGAGAGAATTGGCATTCCATTGCCATCGAACGACATTATATTTTTCCAAAACAAGCGATTCCCAAGATCGGGATGAGTGTTGTTCACCAACATGCATATAATAACAGAGTTGCGCGGGCCGAAGTAAGTATGCTACACGACTCTTCACAAGTTCAAGGATACCTTACAATTTTATATGGAATAGAGGGAACTAACAAGCCATATTTGAGTATGGTGACATTAGGAAAGCACCAACTTCCAGCTAACGTGGGAGAACTATGCGTTATGCCATCCAGACAACGCGTCCGCTTAAGATAAGGACTGCTGCAAAGATGGCCATGATTGCGACAATGCTTGCGACTGCGAGTGCGAGTTTACTCATTTCAAATGTTACCTCTTTTATGTACAGCAATCACTCTCTTCTTGAAAGTATTTAAATATTTGCGCGGGAAGCCTCCTCCCGCTGCGGGGATGTGCCCTCCTGCGTTGCTTCCTTGAAAGCCTTTGGTTGCGTTCTCAAGGAGGGTGTTGACTCCTAGTTTGCAGTCATTTCTTCGTGCGCTTACCGAAATAAAAGGTTTGCTCGTGTTGATGATAACTATTGTATTGTGGGGGTGATCCAGACCTAAAATCGTGCTTAAAACAGAGTGGATGCGGTAGCGTGAAGTGAGTTTGTAGAGCAAAAGTTCTCCGTGAGTTTCTTTCTTGCGTTCAAAAAGCTGCACGTGTTTGCCGATTTCTTTATCTATGATGTGTTTGTATCGCACTAAGGGAGCACCAAGAACATCCTGATACAACTTTGCATCGTACATTGTTCTAAATGATTTCCCGCAAAGAAGAGTGTCGTAAACTTCGACACTGCTGATGATTGTTGCGACTTCGCCGAGCGCAGTTTCAAATAAGTTATCTGTAAGAACAAGGTCGTATTTACGATAAACCAATCTTATCCAGTCCATCCACGGTGCAGTTGCGATGTCTGCAATGGACGCGCTTACTGCCATCCAATCAAGGTCAGAAACGTCTACAACCCGAGAAAGTGCGTCGTAGGCGAGTTTTGCTGTGCAGTATTGTTGCGCTTTCCCTTCCATAAACAGTTGTGGCTTGTAGAATAAAGCAGGAAGCTTATCAGTGTCAGCATATATTTTGTGATGGTCTATGACGAGAACATCACGGTTTTTTGCTGCAGCGCGAAGTCCTTTAAGATATTGTTCGGGGCTAAAGTCACAAGTAATAAGTTTAGTGATTTTTTTCTTACGAAGCTGCGCAAGCATGCCTTTAGTGATGCCGTAATTTTTTTTGTCAATAGGTAGGTGCAGCTCAATAGTTCTTCCACGCAATCGTTCGATTCCTTTTGCGACGATGACTGCGCTGCAAATGCCATCAGGGTCAGTATCGTGAATGATGCAGACCTTGTCTTGCGGTGTTATAGCTCGAAAGAAGTAGTCCACGCGTTCAAGCAATGCGGTATTTACTAAGTGCAACATGGAATGGAGGAAAATAAAACATTGGCGCGAGAATGGAGATACGCACGCCAATGGTGAGGGGGGAAATCAGTGTCAAGCGGTGGAGTTGGTAAGTTTAAAGTGGTAGGTCCTTGCGGACCCACCCTGTGAGTGATGTCTGGCAACATTTGTTGCCGCTGTGTTGTGATACGCCAGCATTGGGAAACTGTGAGACACCGGAAGCATTCATTTCCGATGTTTTCTTCAATGAATTATCTATTGCCAAAAGATTTATATATACTTATGGCATTGGATGTACGGCAAGTACGGCGTGTGAGTGTTGCCGCAATAGTCAAAAGTTTGAAAAAAGAGGTGTGATATGATAATCAGACGACTAGTCAAAGCAGGCCAAGCATCTCATACTATTTCTCTTCCTAAAGAATGGCTTGACAAGCACAAGCTCAAGAAAGGAGATCTTGTTTACCTCTACGAAAAAGGGGAAAAAGACTTAATGATTACTCCGGAAAGCAAGGCCGATGAGCCAATTCCAACTAAGGAAATCGCAATCAATGTGGACAACAAGGAGTTAAGCACATTGCAGCGCGAAATCACAAGTGCTTACATCAACAATTACAACACCATCATGCTAACAGGGGAAAGCATCACTGAAAAAACCAAGGACATTCGTAAGATGCTGCACGATTTTGTCGCGCTTGAAGTCGCTGACCAGACTGCAAAAAGCATCATCGCAAAAGACTTGCTCAACCTCAAAGAAATAAGTGTTGACAAAACTGTGAGAAGGATGGATATGCTTGTCCGCAGCATGATTCAGGATTCTATTGCGACGCTTGAGAACCCTGAGCTTGCCCAGAGCGTGATTGTGCGCGATTACGAGGTCAACCGCGCGTATTTCTTGCTCATGCGTCTTCTTAAGAGCGCGTTTGCTAATCGTCAAATTGCCGAGTTTTTCCAGCTTTCAAACGAGAAGATGCTCAGTTATTATTACTTGACCATCAACTTGGAGAACTTTGCGGACTGCGCAAAGCAACTAGCAGAATATCTTGCGAAGGAAAAGAAGAAGGATAAGATCAAAACCATCTTCGATAATGTGGAAAAGGGTTATCTTGACGCCATGAAAGCATACTTCACCAAGGACAAGAAGCTTGCCGATAGTGTTGCATGTGTCAAGGTTGGTTATGGATGAATAAATGACGCTTCGAATTGAGCAAAGTGCAGGAGTAACATGGTTTGGAGAAGCTAAGAATAAAGATGCTATTGACCAGTTTCCAAACGCAAAAGACACCGTAGAATTCACTGATGACTCATGCAAGCAAGTAGTTGCGAAAAAACCAGTCATGACAATAGGAAGAGACCCGAATAACACAATTATGCTAGGTAATAAAACCGTGTCAAAATTTGGGTGCATGCTGCAACAAGAAGTGACCGGCTGGTTCTGGAAAACCGAAAAGTGGTTTGTAAAAGACATCGGTTCAAGAAATCCAATTCTTATTATTCGTAAGGGATATACTCAAATTTCTGTCCCTAAAGATGATGGCGTTTCTAAGGGCGTCCAACTAGAAGACGAAGATGTTCTTGCAATAGGGTACGCGGTGCTCATGATACATCTTACGTGAGAAAGTCAGATTGATTATGGACGAGTTAGTTTTCTTTTCAATCCTATGATTGTGCAGGCAAGAAGGTATTGATAAGCTATTGTTGCGATTATGCCTAAGATGAGGAAGCCTACATGCCAATCGGGATTTTCTAACACAAGAAGTGGCCAGGTAAGAATATCAATAGCAATCCAAAAGGCAGAAAATCATACAATTTCTCATACCATCGCACGCTACACGAGCCCTCCGGAATGCACACTGTACCTAGAGAAGGGAGATAGGCTAAGAAAAAAGAAAGGAAAAACCTAACAAAAAATTTACTTATTCAAGCTTGCTGGGTAAGGATAGCGGGGTGGTTCTTGTACTTCCCATGCTCGTGCGCTTGCTGGGCTTTCAACATTTGTTGGTGCTGGCACTCCTGGGATGCGGTATCCAATAATCTGCTCTTGTTCATCGGTTGAAGAGAAAGGCACTCCTGCCATTGGTGGGCATAAGCACTGGCCTGCAAGTTCGTCGGGAACAAATCCTCTGGCCATGTATCGCTCGGTCTGCATTGCCACTTCGGCAGGGGATGCTGCGAATGCGAAAGTGCACGGGCTGTCACAGAATCCGCTTGGCGCATTGCCCATAAGTGTCGGTACTGCTCCCGTACTTTTTTTCGCTCCCGAAAACATGAGAACTAATCCAATAACTGCGACGATGCCGATGATTCCCAGAATCACAAGTGCTACGCCACGATGTTCTTCTTCCATTATATTCACCTCTTTTGACTATGAATTAAACAAGACGTGAGTATTCAGGTATATAAATGTTGCTTTTGAGATGCGCGTTGAGCAGCCTGACAAATGTCACAAGATTTTTATAGAACTGCTTAAAAAGCAGAGACATGACTGCACAAGTAGTTCCTTGTATCGATTATTTTGCCGTGACTGGCCCATTTATCGTTCAATCTGCTCTGCGCTCCGCAGGGGCTTCCAAAGTGTTATCTGAACGACTTGTAGGGGAGATGAAACCAAAACCAGACTGCATCCCGATTGGTATTGGATATCAGGCGCCGAAAGGTCCAATACTAAGATTACATATTAATCGTGAGAAACTCGAAAGCTTATTGAATGACGGTTACTTTGTTGCTGCATCAAATGACCAGATTTATACTGCGGAAGGATTTCGCAAAGAGCTTGCAAAGCATACTTTAGTCAGAAATAATTAGTTGAGTTCTATTTTTTCTTCCGTAACCGTTCAAAACTCTGCGCAACATCGATGATGTACTTACCATCTTCCATTTTGAAAATCAGTGGCGCTTGCTGGAACAGCTTGACCAAGTCGAGTTCGTACTTTCCTGGTTCGGTCACATGGACGCTTTCAAAGTCAAGCACAACGGGCAGGTCTTCGCGTTCTCTTCCCACAAGGCCCATCACATCATCTTCAATCTGCTGGCGTTGTTCAACATCAAGTGTTTGTGGTATTGTGTTCTTCATTCGTTCAAGTTTTTCTTTGCGAATGAAAAAGAACACGCGCGCTCCGCACGAGCAACCTTTTAATATCTCGCTAGCTCCATCATCATACAGAATATTACAGCGGACGCACTGGTGGGGCATGGTTATTTGCGCTTCTTGCGCGCTGCCTCCTGTACTTTGGAAGCTCCAGATTTTATCTGGCGTACCTCTGAGTTGCTACGAGAATGTGTAACCGACGCTTTGCTTTGCCGAAGCTCAGAAGTGAGCAGTTCTATTTGTCCTGGGTCGTTCTTGATTTTCTTGACGATGCTAGACGGTCCGATGATAGTGAGTCCTTGCGTATCGCCAAACAAATACCCTAGGACATCGTATTTGAGCTTCTGCAAACCATCTTTTGCGGTTTCAGATGGGTTGATAACTGCAAGTTCGATTCCTTTGAATTCTTTGTTGATTTCTTCCATCGTTGTCTTGATGAGCTCTGTTTCTTCCTCTTGGCGCAGTCTGCCCTGCAAAAGAACTATCTTATTCTCTTTCGCAATCGATAATAGCTTTCGGATCCGTCCAACTCCGCTTAACGGTTCGATTTCAGTGTAGGGAACAAAATGCAAAGTAACCATTTACTTCGCCGCCAGCTCAAAGAGCTTTTCGTAGAACTCGTCCATGTTTTTGCCGTATTTGGCGCTGATTCCGAACACTTCGTATTGGGGGAATGCGCTTTGAACTTTGCGCAAGGATGCTTTTTTCAGGTCAATTTTGTTCGCAACAATAAGAACGGGAATGTTTCGCGCCGCTAAGTTTCCGATGATGGTAACGTTAACCTGTGAATAAGGATCTTCAGTGCAATCAAGCACTACCAGAACTGTATCCACTTGGTCAAGCCATTTGATGCTTTCGATGACTCCTTTTGTTGCCTCACGGGCCCGCTTTTTTGCCTTTCCTGCGGACATTCCTGCTTTCATGAAGTCTTCGTAGTCAATCTTTGTCGCAATACCAGGGGTGTCAACCAGGTTGAACATGAGCTCTTTTCCTGTTTTTCCCTTTATGGTAATCTGGTCTTTAACGTTGATTTCGCGCGTCTCGTGTGGGATTGCTGAAGTAGTGCCCATTTCTTGGCCTAGCCAGTCAAGGCAGATTTTGTTGGCCAAGGTGGTTTTGCCTGAATTTGGAGGTCCGTACAGTCCCAGTTTGAAGTTTTGTCGTGGACCAAAGTCCCAGAATTGCTTGAAAAATGCTTTTAATCGTCCAATCATTGAATTCCCCGCCTTTTTTCTATCGTCATATCTCTATGACGGAAAAAAGACCAGCCAAACCACAGTTCGGCGCGCCTTTTTACAAGTAGTGTTCCCTTACTTGACTATTTATAGTTTTCGCCACTTCAGGAAGTAGTCCATTTATAAACACTTTAAAAAGGAACCAAAAAAGGACGTGACTTATATAAAAATAGTCACTTTAAAAGGACAAAATATAGCAAGGTTTATATAATGGTTATAAAGATAGTGAGACTCATGGAAAGGGGAGAAAGTTCACCACGGTTACCAGTCAAAGCTAGTGACCAAGCCATGTGGACTGCAGATTTTGAAGTGCTTATTGAACGTGCTGCAAAAGCAGTTCCTTGTCCTGAAAGGAAAACCGCAACAAACATCTCAGAACCTTCTATTCAAGAACCAATCCCTCCTCTTGCAGAGTATGTTACCAAAAAAGGATTGGTGAAACGTGCCACGCGAAGAGATTTCCTAAAAACAGTTGGGCTTGCCACGGTAGGCGGACTTGTAACCGGCTACGGATCGCGAAAAGGGATGGATTATTTAGGCGGGAAATTACTTGACATTATTGATACATCCGAAAGAGAAATCCGTCTACTTGCAAGAGATGTACAAGTGCTTTCCGGCGCAGTAGAGCAAAAGCTTGCGCAAGAAACTGCAAAGTTAGAAGATATGTACACAAAAGGACAGTTCCGTAAATTTGCAGATCTGGGAATTGCGGATCCTGCAGAGATTTCTGAATTTGAGGAAATTCTCAAGAACAGTGAAGAGTTTGAAAAGAGATATTCGTTTACAAAACGCACAGGTGAATTTGTGGACCGAATCAATAATCGCATTCTTTCAGTTGACAGGAAACTTGAAGAGCAACAGCCAGGATTCTTGCAAGGATTGAATGATGTGATGCGCGAAGCACGAAGAGCAGTAGGAGAAAAAATACTTGGGCGAGAAATTGTTGCAGGTACATACACTAAAAAACTTAATGCCTTGTGTGAGATTTACGATAC
>JAGVYM010000061.1 GCA_018303245.1 Candidatus Woesearchaeota archaeon
ATTCCATCGAAACCTTTAAAACTCTCATCTTTGATTCTCATGTGTGGTGATTACCTATGGACATTATGCACATCGAACCTGGAAAACTCCCTGAATTTGTCAACGTGATTGTTGAAATCCCGAAGGGTTCGCAGAACAAGTACGAATTCGACAAAGAATATGGCGTATTGAAACTAGACCGTGTCTTGTTCTCGCCTATGCATTACCCAGGCGATTATGGATTCATCCCGCAGACGCTTGCTGAAGATGGCGACCCGCTTGACGGTCTTGTCTTGCTGAGCTTTCCTACTTTTCCTATGACCCTTATCAAGGCAAGGCCAATAGGAGTGCTCAACATGATTGACAAAGGGGAACAGGACGAAAAAATCCTGTGCGTGCCTATCGATGACCCGCGCTTTAAAGAAACCAAGGACATCAAGGACATCAACAAACATGTTTTGAGCGAAATTGCACACTTCTTTGAGGTCTACAAAACCCTCGAAGGCAAAAAAGTCGAAATTAAAGGATGGCATGACGCAAAGAAAGCGCTCGAAATAATCAAGGACTGTATAGAGCGCTATAAGAAACAGCACTAGTGCCATTCGCAATATTTATAAACGCCTTCGCTCTTTGCTTGCTTATGCAGGTACGCTGGCTCGGGCATGCTTCTCTTCAGATTATTACAGGTCAGCACGTTATCTATATAGACCCATATGCAGGACTTCCTGACTGGTACGTTCTGGCAAGCATAGTGCTCGTCTCACGCTTCGATTTCGATCATTGCTCGGTTGAAAAAATCCGCAAGATTCAAAATGACACCACGCGCATCTTTGGGACAGCTGTGGTCGCACGCGAAGTTTATCCTTGCTCAGTCTTGCATGTTGGTGAAAACATTTTTGTGGAAGATGTCGAGATTGTCGGACTTCCCGTGATGCGCCGCAATAAACTGCAGGATGCTTTGAGTTTTGCACTCATCGCGGAGAAAAAACTCGTCTATTATCTTTCGGACTCTGACTTAACGGAAAATCTTGAAAATATGAAACCAGACCTTCTTTTTGTATCACTTGATGGAAGAAACGTCCGCGCTGTAGCTGCCTTCGTTTCACATATCGCTCC
This sequence comes from Candidatus Woesearchaeota archaeon, assembly GCA_018303245.1. Lineage (GTDB taxonomy): Archaea > Nanobdellota > Nanobdellia > Woesearchaeales > ARS49 > JAGVYM01. The sequence continues at coordinate 1,096 of JAGVYM010000061.1, forward strand.
TAAACTTACCATTCCTATCCACTGGGGCGGAAACATCGGAACCCGCGATGACGCTGAGCTTTTGAAAGAACTCGTTTCGACACCAGTCCAGATTCTTGACGTAGGAGGACAAGTCACCATATGAAACAACCACAGAAACGAAAACCTCTTGGCGGGCAGGCGATTGTTGAAGGAGTCCTCATCAAAGCACCAGATAAATACGCAATGGCGGTCCGGCTCCCAACTGGAAAAATCAAAACAAAATGCGTAAAAACCTCTTCTTTTGAACACCACAAACTGCTTAGCTTACCACTTGTGCGAGGGGTCGTCAACCTCTTCGACATGCTCGTGCTAGGAATCAAAGCACTCACGTGGAGCGCAAACCAGCAAGGAGAAGAAGAAGAACTTGGAATTTGGGAATGGCTCTTAACCTTTGGGATTGCTATTACACTCACCGTTGGACTTTTTGTCCTTCTGCCCTATTATGCGGCAGCGTACTTCCTCCCGCGCGAAAAAATACTGTTCGACTTACTTGATGGGTTTTTCAGACTCGTCATCTTCCTCGCTTATCTTTTTGTCATCGGTTTAAGTAAAGAAGTCCAGCGCATGTTCCAATATCACGGAGCTGAACACATGGCAGTACATTGCTATGAACACGACAAAAAACTCAGTGTCAAAAATGTTCAAGGTTATCCTCCTGAACATCCACGATGCGGAACCAGCCTCTTGTTTTTTGTAGTTGTGGTAAGCATTGTACTGTTCTCGGTTGTACGAACAGAATACTGGTACTACAACCTTATCGCCCGCGTGCTGCTAATTCCAGTAGTCGCCGCGCTCTCGTACGAAATACTCAAGCTCACCGCAAAATATCCTTGCCTTTCCGCTCTCTCCTATCCAGGAATCATGGTCCAGAAACTCACCACGCGCAAGCCTGACGCACAGCAAATCGAAGTGGCGATTGCTGCGGTTGAGACAGCCAAATGAATTTTAAGAAACTTATTGGCGGTGTAAGCGCAGTTATCTGCACACTTTTCCTTATTCTCGTCGCTGCCCAAGTCATCACCTGGAACATCTTCTGGCTTGCAATGATTTTGCTCGGCGGACTGGCGTATTTGGTGCTGCCGAGATTGGAATGATGGGCTTTTTCAAAAACCTTTTTGGCGTTCCTCAAAAAATAAATGTTGAAGCGGCACTACAAAGTATTTCAAGAGGATTTTCCGAAATCAAAACTCTGCTTGAACAAATTCTTAGAAAGGAGCAGCTTCTTTCAAGCAATATTCTCGTGCGTTCTGGTTTCTTAATTCATCATTATGAACTCAAACACTCTCAATCAGATATCGAAACTTTGCGCGAGCTTAAACTGGCTTTGTCAGCACTTGTTCAACAAGAAGATGCTCTTCGCAAAGTTCTTAAAACAGTGTTGGTTGATTTGAGGGACATTGAGCGGGTGTATTACTTGACTTTCAGGACCACACTCCGTTCTGATCTTTTGTTGCCTCATTTAAACAATGCACTTGCAAATTCACAGGTTGCGCAGGTTCGGATTCAGCAAGTCATTGAGTTGCTCAATAAGGGAGCAAACTTAAATAAACAATCACTTGGGAAAGAGGCGTATATTTTTTTGACAAGTCTTGAAAAAATGCTCAATCAGATTTTTAAATTTATACTCTTTCTTGAGCAGTTAAGTAAAAAAACGGTCGATTTTGAAATTCGAGCATATTATCCATATCAGCGACTTTATGGCAGGGCAGGTTCTTCTCCAGAAATTAAGAGAATCACAAGAACAGGCACTTTGGTTTCATCTAAAGAGTTAGTTCCTGTTTTTGATGCGCCTTCTTCAACAGTAGAACAAATCATTAACATGTCACGTGACCAGCGGAAGAACTTCTTTGCGATAATAGGGGTAGTTGAAACTGATTCAGTGGTTTTCTTTCAAACAAAGTTGAAACCAATTAACGCAGAAAATCCAATTCCACAAACTAATGGCTTGCGAGAGTATAAGTTTCCTAACAACATTCCTGTGCAGGTAATCAAAGTTGTTTAGTAGGTTGCGATTCCTAAGAAAATAGCGCGTTTATTTGTCGAATTATATATCCCCACAACTCTATTGCCATGTGGTGCATGGCAGACTATTTTTATTTTAATTAGTGCGCTGATATCGGAACAATCTAGATCTTGAGTGACATCTTCTGCACACCTGCGCGTTAAGGTATCTGTTGCAGTTAACAGGCCGCCATCGGATTTTCGTTGAAGAAATATTCCGTTTCTTCCTCCACAGCTGTAACCTCTAAATCCATATTTGATTGCTGCTTCATAGGGTTTCTCCAACTTTTTGGGCTCTCTTACAAACTCTTCCAGAAGTTTGTGTCCAAAAGTAAAAAAAACAGGTGGAAAGTTATCGGATTCATTAGACATTGAAACAGGAACTGTTCGATCGCCCTTCAAGTAGCCTTTCACGTGCTCCAGAAATGGGACAAGTCCACTTGCGCGGTATTCGTCCGCCATATGGAGGTATTCTTTTGTTTCCATGGCGATAATCTCAATTTAACCCTTTATAAACCTTTCCTTTTTCGTTATTGTTTGGTGACGACATTATGGGCACGATTTCTAGCAGGTGAGACGTGTGTACCACTTTATCCTGCCCAGGTGTTACACCGAGAACTGCAGTTTCTTACTGCGACACAACAACTTTTCCTTTCATGTTTGGATGGAACGTGCAAGAATAGTCGTAGCTTCCGGCTTTATCAAAAAGGGTTTCCTTACTTTCGCCTTTGGCTAATGTTTCTGTGTCAAATCCGGTTCCTGTCGCAGTGTGGCTTGCACTGTCTTTGTTCGTCCAGCGGATGGTCTGTCCTTCCTTGATTTTGACAACTGGCTCATTGAACGCGAAATTCTCAATGACTACGTCAACAGCACCTTCATGACTCATCTGGCCTGGAGCTTTCATTTCCGTAGGCTGAACGGTCGATGTACATGCTGCGATAAGAATCAACAATACAAACACTACTTTTTTCATACTAGTCACCTCACGCTCCCAAAAGCGAAACCCTTATTTATACCTTTTCCACTCTGCTTGTTGTGGCCTTACACAAAAAAGTGGCGAAACACATTCAGTACCAAGCAATCAAATTTCTCGCTAAATTGCTTTACATTACTGGGCTTACGTTTCTTATCCCGCTTGTTCCCATCGTTTTTTCCGAATCAGGACTTGCGTCGGCACGTTATGTTTTTGCTATCGCACTTGCGCTTGTAATCGCCAGCTTTTTCGCAATCTATGTTTTCACCCGTTCAAAACGAGTCGCGTTCGCAGAACTGGGCTACATAACCCTCATCCCTGGACTTCTTGCTGTTATCTTTGCATATATTGGCCCGCGAAGAATTGCTCTATTGGTCAGTTTTTTTCGGGAGCTCTCACCACTTATTCAAGAATGGATAAACAATTCAATCCCAAAATCTTGGTTTTTGTCAGGAATCTACATCATTTTAGGAGTCTTTCTCATCTGGCTTTCTGAGCAAGTGAACCACTAATCTCTTTTTTCAACTCGTCCAATCCCTCGTCCAATCCTGCACCTTTTTGCGCGCTGATTGCAAGCGCTCCCTTGAAACGTTCTCCAGTATCTGCTTTGTTAGAAACAACAATAAGTGGTACATCAAACATCTTTCGAACACCATCAAGAAGTTCTCGCTGATCGGGAACAGGATACCCGCACGCTTCGGTTGGGTCAATGACAAACACTACAAGGTTTGCGAGATGTTTAAGCGCAAGAATTGCCTGGCGCTCAATCTTGTTTCTCTTTTCAAGCGGACGGTCAAGAAGGCCAGGAGTATCAACATACTGGTTTCCTTCCTCGTCATACCCAAAGTTCAAACGCTGAGTTGTGAATGGATACGACGCAACCTGCGGCTTGCTTCCAGTGAGCTGGGCAAGAAGCGTGCTCTTTCCAACGTTAGGCATCCCCGCAATTACAACCGTCTTCACACTAGTCTTGAGTGCAGGATATCGCTTCATCACTTTTCTTGCTTCTTCAAGATAGACAAGATTGTCTTTTATTTGCTTAAGGACTGAACTCACCCTTCCGGAATACGACGCGCGAACTCTGTTGATTTGCTCGACT
>JAGVYM010000046.1 GCA_018303245.1 Candidatus Woesearchaeota archaeon
CTGAATATTCGCTTTACTAATGGTTACGCTTTGCTGTTCAAGCGCTTCGTGCATTGCCCAGCCGTCCTCCTTGCTCATCTTGTCCATTTCGTCAATACAACACAATCCTTTATTCGCCAGCACAAGAGCTCCAGCTTCCAAACTCCATCCCTGCAAAAACTCATCCTTAATGACTGCAGCGGAAAGACCTGCACCTGAACTGCCCTTTCCTGTAACGTACCTCGCTTTTGGCGCAACAAACTGCATGCGCTTTAACAACTGTGACTTTGCAGCACCAGGGTCTCCGACAAAAAGCATATGAATATCACCCCTAGTGATAACGCCATCATCGCGCTTTTTTCGCACACCACCCACAACTTGCAGCGCAAGCGATTCCTTGATTTTTTCATGACCATAAATACTTGGAGCAATAGAACTCACAATTTTTTTGATAAGATTAGAGTCTTTTGCAAGGTCTTTAATTTCTTTAAGTTCCTCGGGCGAGATGTTAATTTCGCTGTAATCCTCATCAATAGGCTCGAGATTGTTCGAATCGATAAAGAGGTCAAACTTGGTGCTCTGACCCCCAGTTCTTAGGAAAATCGGAACTTCCTTTACAAGGCCAGTGACTTGCACTCGCGCGCCAGGGTTGGTACGCTTTTCAGTCAATGGCGACACCAAATCGCTTTTCAAAAGGACATTCATGCGCTTGGGCTGTTCGCCACCATCCAGTTGTTCAGGAACCTCCTCAAGCACCATCATCTGCGCGTCAACCAATTCCTTGCTTACAAGCTTAAACTTACCTTTCCTGCCACAGCTGCACCTTGTGGGTTCTTGAAACTTGTTGTCCAATTGCAAGACAGGGAGATTATTGCCACAACTTGGGCACTCAAACTTTGCCGTCACGATTTGCGGACGGACTTCACTCTTGTTACGTACCACACCATCAAATGAAAAGAGCTTGTTCAAGTGCATACTTCGGATGTTGCGGACAAGAATGCAAGAACTTGGTGGAAGCTTCTTTATCCGCAAAATAAAATTCTTTACCTGTGGACCCAGGTTTAGTTGTTCAATGGCAATCTCAGCCCCTTTTAGGAACTCCTCGGGCTGGTCGAGCAGATAGTCCGCGAGTTCAGGATCATATATTGCAAGAATCGAAAATTCTATCGACATGCTTTTTTCGCCTTTTCGGACCTTATCAAGAAGCGGAGCGTAGTAATTCTTCTCCAAAAACTCCTGAATCCGCACGATGAGCGTGGTCGCGTCCATCGCAGTTTTTTCATTACTTTGATTCACAACACTATCTTCTTCCATTTGCCCCAGCACACCCTTTGGTTTTCTAGAATAAAATACTTATGGCAGAGTTATTAAATTTATGGGTGAAGAAGATGGAAAAGTTTCAGACTCACTCATCGTCTGCTGCATCAATATGCCTTTCCCAACATTGATCTTCAGCTCCTTTAATTTGTAAATATTGGAAGAACCTGCTTGTGTTCCTCGCGCTGTCCTTTTGTTCACCTATGATAACTGGGTTTTTTGCCAGCGTATTGAGCAGGCTCAAGTATGAGTCCAGCGCTTCATCAAGCACTTCGCGGCTCTTGATTTTACCAAATGCCAGCTCATACACTGCACATGCATCTGCGTAGGCACGAGTGTTTGCAGGAGGATTTTCTGGCGTTTCAGGCCCCACTGCCGCAGTTGCAAGGTCCAAGAATCGTGTCGCACAGTTAAGAACATTTATCGGCACTTCCACTGTGCCTTCTTTAACTGCGGTCTCCAAGCAGTCATACATCATCGGTGCGGTAAACTGCATTCGAGAAGGAAGCATCAATCCAACAGTAGGAGTCCAAGACACCTTATTTCTCAGTTTTCGCTTTCTTCAAGTTCTCGATGAGCTTGTCAAGCGCTTTGTGGACTTCTGCTTCGCTTTTGGTGCCGGTGCAGACAATCTTGCCGTTTGAGAACAGTAAGAACGTAGCATGTTGTTCGGGAAGCTTGTAGACAAGGCCGGGGAACTGTTCGGGTTCGTACTCAGTGTTTTCCAGTTTCATGGCAAGAATGTTCAAGTTGAGTGCCATACCAACGCTTCCCGCAGCAACAATGTTTTGAATGTTGACTTCAGGCTCTGCCTTGATTTTGACATTGATTTTTTCCAAGGATTTGATGATTTTGCGGATGCTTTCGCGCACATTTGCCATGGTGCGAGCACCAGTGCAAACAATTTTACCGGAACTAAAAATCAGCGCGCTAGTCTTTGGATCCTTGATGCGAATGACAAGGCCAGGGAATTGCTCAGGATTGTATTCTGTATTAGAAAGGGTAGCTGCCATCTTTTCAAGCGGGATATCGTGTCCTAACGCCGCGCTAACGACGATGTTTACGACATTGATTTCGCGTGGAGTGATCTGTTCTTTCTTTGATACCATTAATGTCCTCCCCTCTTGTTTGCCTAATTGCTCAAACTTAGCTTAAAAATGGTCTTTCTCTTTAAATACTTTGTGCTTTAAAAGGGCGGTTTTGTTGTCGACGGAAGAACACAGTTTCTTTTTTATAGGAAAAATTATAATTGATTTATAAGGGTGTTTTTAAAGAGTGAAAGGGAATTGTTGTCACTTTTAAGTGTCGATTAATCGAAAGCTTTAAATAGTCTGTTCGTGTTTAGCGTCAATGGTGATTCTATGACTACAAAACTTATTCGTCAATGTCGGATTGAAGATGTTCCTGTTTATGGAATTCTTGACGTTAGTTCAGATTCTAAAGATAATCTTACGGTTCCACAAGCGTTTGATTTTGCTCAAAAGGCAGGCGGACGCTTGCAAACTATAGGAGAAGCATTAGTTGTTCGCGTTGCTTTTCACAATGATGTTAAAGAACATCCAGAAATTTACGATACTGCCGAAAAACAGGCAGCTGCACTTGATGGTTCAAACAATTACCAACGAACAAGAACAGTAAGCTTGAAAGTCAAAAACGATGGCTCGTTCAACGTTGATGCACCATATGTTACTCTTTTTGCTGAACTTGACAATGACAAAGCTCGCGCACTTGTCCAAGAAGGTTACGACGCAAACAGTAAGGGTGACAATTTTCTTGTCAAGCCCGTGAAAGATGGTTTCATTTGTGACCTTATCGCGCAAGCAAAAGACACAGGAAGAGTTGCTGCTGCACTTACAGAATCTCCTTTGAAACTTGCAACTGCGCAAAAAGATGGAAAGTCAGCATACGGACAAAACCAAAACATAATTGCGGTCTTTGGAAGTGCAGAACTTGGAGAAATGAACGCGGGTTACCTTTCAGAACGTGGTTACAAAGAAGGTTCTGTTTGGGATCATACTACAAAAGAATTAGAAAGTGAATTTAAAGGAGAAGAAGACAGCGCAATCGTGTGCTCTGTTGGTCTGGGTGGCGGCGACTACGTCATCAGCTACGTCAATGCCGTTGACGTCTTCAACAACTATGGTCGCGCTCGCGGAGTAGTCCACGTCGGCGCGCAAAAAAGTAAAGCAGTTTGATACGCCATGAGCGAACTAGAAACCGTAATGGCAGTTCTTGAAAAAAACCTCGCTGGTTTAACCCCAACTGAAAAAATTGTTGCAAAATTAGTTCTCAGTACACGCTACACATCTGACATCTCTGCCCGTAGCATGTACGCAATAGATGAGGTTCTCAACGAGGAAATCCCTCGCTTCCCACGGACTATTAAGGAGACATTGAAGGCAAAATCAGTCCGTGTAACATCTACGACTGTGAAATGTGCTCAACAGGTAGCTCAATACCAAGACTCTCTTGTTCGCGAACTGGCTGAACAATTAGGCATCTCAAAAGAAAAATATGAGTCACTTAGAACACAAGTTCATGCTCTTTCTGATATTAATTGTGTAAGCACTAGTACACTTTCAACAGCTTTCTCAACACAGAAATAAAAAGGATTGCTGAAATCAAATAAGTCCCAAGCCAGCCAAGCTTCCAAAAAACTTGAAGCTTTTGGTTGCCTAAATCAACTGAAGTTATGACTGAATCTTTGTACACTTCATTTATTGGAGCGTACTTCTTGCTCGTTGTGGTGATGATAATTTCTTTCTCAACTGACTGATTATTAGCTGTAAACGTGACTGAGTGGTTACCTTCAACACCCTTAAGTTGAGTTGTCGCTTGCTTACTGCTTGAAAACCAACCCTCGACTTCTATCAACACAAGCGTATCGTTTCCAACTACTTCAAGCCCCTCACCTGGTTTGACCAAAACATCACCAGCTGCTTTCTGTTCAAGGGTCACCGTTGCAGAAAACACTTCCTGTGGGTGCAAAGGTTCAAACCCAAAATGTCCACCCATCCAGTTGAACAACAATCCAAGCGGAATAAGCATAACCAACGTCGGAATCAAACTGTGACGGAAATATTGAGCGTTCACCGTCATGGTCTGGCGCTGCAACGCAAGCATTTCCTCAGGCTTATCGCGCAAGGTCTTCATCTTCTTCTGATTTGCATCAATCTCTTCTTTGAGACGCTTCATCTCAGTCTGGTTAGTTGTGAACTTAGTAACTATTAAGCTTAGAATTGAAATGAACAATGAGACAGACAACACTGCAAGAAGCGGAGGCCAGTTTAGCAAAAACCCAAACAACGAATCAAGAACCGCGGCGAGAGGCATATGCTTACCCACCCATAAATTTTCTCATCATCGGATTCATATCCATCAGGTGCTGGCGCGCGACATCTTCGTACAAACGATAGATAATCATCACGGTGAGCAGCAAACTCGTACCATTAGTCAGGGAGCCACTAATATCAGCAATCCCTGCCAAAAATCCAACAGTAACTGCGCCCATAATTGTAAGCGGTCCGATGTAGCGGTCCAAAATACGCTCGAGCACTCGCTCGTCCTTCCTAAACCCAGGAATCTGCAAACCACTTGCCATAATCTGCTTTGCCTGCGATTTCGCGTCCATCCCACTGGTTTGCACCCAGAGCCAGGAAAACAGAACCGAGCCAGCAATCAAAAACACAATAAACACCAAGCCGCGGGCAATCAAATCAAAACTCAAAGCTCCGCGAATTATGCTCCCCACCACATCAGGAGGAGTGATCCACGCAATAAGCCCACTTGAAGGAGTGTTTCCCGCGAACGTCCCCAAAATCGGATGGCCCCAGTTCTCCAAAATCCTCGCAAAAACCTGGATGTTTGCAAGCAGAGCACTAATCAAGATAACGGGCATGTTTGACGTGTAGATAAAATGCAGCGGCCAACGAATACCATGACCACGAACACGACCAAAAGACAACGGAATCTCCACCTTCATCGCTTGGGCATAGACCGCTATCACAAACACCAATGCAGTAGATAAAATACCTGCGAGCATGAGCAGAGCAGTCTGCGGGTCGCCACCTGAGAGGCTTTGAAACAGCGCAGGAATGGCACCGGTTGCGATACTCGGATTTGTAGGTGAGGGAAGTGGAGAAAGCAAACGGATGAACAAAGATTGAGAAACATTTGCCGCGATAAACAAGCTAACACCCGAGCCAAAACCCCACTTGCTGATGACTTCATCCATCAACATTACAAGAATTCCGCCAAGACACAACTGGAAAATCAATAGAAGCTCAAGCTGGAAAAACAGCGAAGTTCCCACAATCGAAACGCCACTAATCGCCTCAGGCGGGGCAAGTCCACCCATAAACACATAAATGCACGCTTCGAAGATGATAAAAAAAAGAGTAAGAATCTTCTGCAAACCCTGAAAACGCTTCTTGCCATCCTTGGTCGAAGTATCAAACTTCACAATACCTGACCCATTCAGCAACTGAAGCACGATACTGGCAGTGACAATAGGACCAATACCCAGCGACATGATACTACCCAAGCTTGCCCCAAGAATAACCGAGATAAGTTCGAAACGCTGCAACGCGTTTTGACCCAAACCAAACAACGGAATCAAGCTGAGTACGAAAAATAATACAAGAATAATACAAGTCCACTTAAGCTTTTCCTTGAACGAAAGCTTTTTTTGGGATGGATGGGCGACTTCAGGAAGATTCTCAAGAATGTTGTCCAGCGCACTCATTGACTCATCACTAGTTCTCCTTTTGCCGCTTCAACCTTTGCCTTAACACTTTGTGAAGCTTGTGGAACGGTGATTTTGATTGCGCGCGAGAGCTTTCCTGTGCCAAGCAGCTTCTGGTAACCCAATTGGCCCAAGTCAACAACAACCTTGCCGCTTTCTGATGCAGCCTTCTTTTCTTTAATCCACTGCGGAACTTTCAGGTCGACATCACGCAAGGTAATCATCTCACCTTTCACACTTGGATTCTGTGAAACAAAACCATGCCTGCCAAAATAAGACTCATCAGCCCAGTAACTCGGCTTTTTACCATGAGACTTCTTACCACTACCAGCATTCCCATAACCACCACGACTCCCTGAATTGCGGTGCTTGTTCTTACCCCAGCCATGCGTGGCAGAACCCTGCATGCGGTTCGATTTTTTCCTACGATTGACGACCATTTACATCATCCTCATAAGCAAGTCATTCATCTTCTCGCCACGGTTACCTAACGCACCGCCACTCGCGAAGTTAACCTTAATGCCTTTCCTGCCATATCCCTTGCGCGGGGGCTGGAGCGCGAACACTTTTTCGCCTTTCTTTTTCAAACTTGAAAGTGTCTTCTCATCAACAGGGCCCCAAGTGATATGCGGGGAAGCAGCGTGCAACATCCCTTGCAACGAAGGACTATCTTCAATAACCACACAATGATTCTTCTTGTGCAGCCCAAACATACGCAAGGTATCTTTGACCCTGTGGCCAACTCTTACATCACCGCGGACGCGGACAATAGCGATTTTCATTGTTTCCTACCTTCAATCATGTACACGTTCTTGACGTTCTCTGGACGCGGCTTGAACACACCCAATTTCTTAAGCGCATCAATACACGCTGCGACCATGTTCACCTTCGAACGGGTCTGGCCAAACGTTTTACTGTACACATTTTCAATACCTGCGAGCTTAAGAATCTTTGCGCATTCCTGCTCGACAATCAAACCCTTGCCTTTCGGAGCAGGCTTCAAAACAAGGCGAATAGAACCACACTTACCCATAACTTCCCAAGGAATACTATGAGGCTCACTTGTCGCGTCCTCCCAACTGCCCGCGCCACGACGAATCTTGAACAGCGCAAGCTTTGCGTTACGGATGGCCTTCTCACGAGCAGGAACAGTGTCCTTGCTCTTGCCATATCCAACACCCACATAGCCGTCCCCATTTCCAACAACAGCCATACAGGCAAAACTTGGCTTGTTTCCTTCAGGAGTCTTCTTTTGCGTTTGTTTGAAAATACGACGAGCCCCACCACCAAACTTACCCTTGCTCTGACCAATCATCAGAAGCTCAGACTGGATATTTGGCATGAGCACGTCAACAATCTGTTCTTCCAAAATCGGAGCACCAACATCCAGAATTTGGTCAATCTTGGTGATTTCGCCATTTTTAACCTTCTTACCGATGGCAGTCTTGGGAATCCAGCCCTGTACGTCAATCTTGACTTCCGGCTTGGTCTCTTTCTCGATTTCAGGAATTTCAACAGGATTTATGACGTCCTTTTCTACTTCCAATTTTTCTTCCTCTTCAACAACCACTACTTTCTCTTCACTCATTGTGCACCTATCTTGGTCTTCACTTGATCGAAATGCGCAGGCATGGTCTCAGGGTCAAAACCCGCCTTGACATAGCCACTGAACTGTTTCTGATACTTATCCTTGTCACTTTTGAGCTTTTTCGCATACAGCGCGACGTGCTCGCCGCGAATACGCGCCATTACTGGAGCAACTTCATTTGCGAACGGGACCTGCAAGCCACCATCAACACAGCCTTTTGCAGCAGCATAGATAGTTGCGCCTTTGATACTGCTCGTCTGACCGATATCAAGCACACAGGCAATCTTTTTCTTTGCTTTCTTGGCAAGAAGCATCCCAGTCAGGTATGCGGCGCTGGTGTTTGCCATGCTTCCCTTCCAGCCAAACTTTACGAGTTCACCTGAATTGGCGCTCACGATAACAGTATCTCCTTTCGGATTGAATTCAACAATCTGCAAACTCACATGCTTGCTGCTCTTTCGAAGCACGATACGCGGCTTGCTTCCCAAAAGTAACTTCATGCGCGTTTTGTAATCAGTCCTTCCTTCACGCTTCCTTCGATACGGGACAGTGTATGTTCTATTCGTCGCCATTTATTTCCTCAACATTCCTTGTTCTTTAATGTAAATCTTGATGTGACGGGTACTTCTGAAAAACCCACCGTGCACTTTTGCGTACAAGGAACGATACGATTCATTTGTAATGTATTCTCCCTCTCGCAACGCCTGAAGCAGTGCACGCTGCGTGCGGACAGCCTCAACCCAGCGGCTCTTTGGATTCAACCGAGCAGTCGATTTTCCTTTACGCGAACCAGGACCTACTTTTCTACCCTTTTGTTTCTGCGTCGCATGGGTTTTCGCACGAGCACGGCTCACACCCTGAGACTGAATTTTGTAAACCAACCCTTTGTTGATCAAACGGCGGACGTCAAAGGAAGTAATAGCTTTTCCAATTTCTTCAAGTTGAGTCGGGTCAAATCGCACACGACCTGGACCGCACTTCAAAACTTGCGCTGCTAAACGCTTTTGGAGTTCCATTATGCCGACCTCTGCGTGACGAGCTTTTGCATTTCTTCGTTCTCTTGTTCTTTCGTGAGCGCTTCTTTCTTCTCTTCTTTAGGCGCTTCCTCAGGCTTGCCCTTTGCTTCCTTTCGCTTTTGCAGTTCTTTCTTTTCAGTCTTGCGGGAGGCAAGCTTGCCATCAATGCTCTTAATTTCTTCGTCCAGATTACGGACGTTCATGACAGTGATTTTCTTCTGCTTGCACTCAGCAAGTAGCAATTTCTTGGTGCGACCTCCAACATGACCGATAAGCGCACCATGTGTCTTCGCGTTAATCTTTGAGAGTTCTGCAAGCGTGTTCACAAGCACAGGGAATAATCCATTGCGGTGCATGTCACGAATGGCAGCTGGAGAGCGGTAACCAACATTGACAGTGGCGGGTCTACCCCAGACACCTTTTCGCATCTTGTTATGCAACCCTTTTGGTTTGCGCCAGGCAGGATTGACTTCCTTTCGCTTGTGCGCATCGTAGTGCTTGAACTGCGGACGCTTAGCGTTGATTTTTGCTTTGAGCTTTAGGAGTTCCATTTTTACCATGCCTTCCCTGCTTTCTCTATCATGTAAATTCCATCCTGAAAGACACGCAAATCACGGTTACGCTTCGCAGTAATAAGTTCAATATCGCTCGCCATCTGGCCAGCAAGTTCCTTATCAGAACTTTCCACAAGAAGCTTGTCACCATCAACTTTCACAGTAACACCCTTCTTGAGTTTAAGCGTCCTTGGACTTTTTTCGCCAAGGAAATTCTTGACAATCAACTGGTCCCCTGTGACGGAAACATTCATCGGGAAGTGACCGCTGCAAATTTTCAAACGGTACTGATACGGTTCCTGCACGCCTTTGGTCATGTTGTTGATATGCGCTTCAAACGTGTTCATCATACGCTTTTGACGCTTAGTCCCTTTTGGACAGGAAATTACAACCTTGTTTGGTTCGACTTTCATAACAAGAAGAGGGTCAGCAAGCTTGCGAGCTACCTCTCCTTTTGGCCCTTTCAACAACAAGACACCGCTCGCAAAACTTGCGGTGACACCCTGAGGCAGTTCAATACTAGTATCAATCTTTGATTTCATTAGTAGCAGTAGGCAAGAAGCCTTCCTCCAATTCCTTTCTCACGTGCCTGCACGTGCGTCATAACTCCCTGCGGAGTGCTTAAGATAAGGATTCCAACACCATTTGCTGGCAAATAACGCTTCTCAAATTTCTGAAACATCTGATTTTTCACGGAATATCGCGGAGTGATGACACCACACTTATTCACGTTGCCAAGCAAATTCAGCCTTGCAAACCCACCACGACCCTCACTCAATTCCTCGAGCGCACCCACATAGCCATGATCTTGCATGATGACAAGGACTTTACGGATAATCTTACTGATTGGGTGAACGGTGAGCTCACGCTTACCGGACTTCTCATAGGTGAGAATTGCTGACATCACGTTCGCCATGGGATTTGTTAACATTTGACTTTTATCCTCCTATTATCCATACTTCTTGAAACCGATTTTCTTTGCAACATCACGGAAACAGCACCTGCATAAACCGATACCGTATTTTCCTACGTGACCTCCAAACCTTCCGCAACGGCTGCAACGCTTCATCGCCTGACCAGTCGTACGTTTTTTTGGAGCATTATGCTTGATATATTTCTTCATTTTCACCGGCTTTGCCTTCAACTGCTTGAACGCCTTTCGCCAATCACTTGTTGTCATTGTGAATCACCTGTTATCATGCTTGCTCTCCAATCTTCACGCCAAATTCTTTCTGCATAAAGTTCATAGCCTCTTCTTTTGAAATCATGTGACGCTTAGGAATCTTCTTAACTTCCAATTTACGCTTCTTGATTCTGAAACCTGGCTTTTCCAAGGTCACACAGACCTGCAAGCCAAGCACTCCAATCTTTGGATCATACGTCGCACCAGGAATGTCAATATATTCCTTGATGCCAAAGCTGATACTGCCCGCGTTATCAAAATGACCTACCTGAAGTACATTTTCTTTTGCTTTAAGCAAACGTTTGAGGATTTCGACAGCTTTTGATTTTCTTAACGTCAACTTGCAACCGATTGGCAATCCAGGACGCAAACCCCAAGTTGGGATACGCTGCACGGTCACGGTCTTGATTGGTTCAATTCCAGTGAGCATCTTAATTACCTGAATTCCCTTCTCAAGCCGAGTCTGGTCTTTGCCCGCGCCAATATTCAACGTGAGCTTCTCAATCCGCGGAATCTGCATAAGGTTCATTTCAGCATACCTTTACAAGTGGTTTATCCTTACCTACCACTACGACAAATTCTTTCAGTGTATCAACGTGATTCTTACCGCTTGAACAGCGGACTTGGTTTCCTTCGACAGACTCAACCTTCATCAAAGTACCCTTGTGACGGCCGCCAATCAAAAATACAGCATGACCCTTTGCGAGCGGCAAATGCTCAACCATTTTCTGCGCGGGAACTTCCAGCACAACTGTGTCGCCGATGGCAAAACTTCCCTTTTCAACAAGAAGATTTCTGCCATCAAGGAAACTCAGCTGAACTTTCCCACCTGGAACAGTACGCTTGCCTGTAACCTTGCACGCCTTACGCTTGAGCTCATCGCCACTAATATCATTAAACACAAGGCGACCTTTGTGGTCAAAACTACCACGCAAGTTGATCTTTGGCTTAATGTGAATAATATCCATGAATCCAATAGGGTGATGATGATCCGTCACAACTTTGCCATCGACAAGAACTGCCTTGGCGTTAACAATACTCTTGACTTCACGCATAGTCTTGGCAAATCCAAGCTTGCGCAGGAGCAAACTTATCGGCATCGCAAACTCAAACGGATGGGCACCAGGAAGAGGACGAGAAGTCCACTTGTTCACTTTCTTGAGAAGCGTCCAGCTTTTTGGAATCGCGTACGCTTTCAAATGTCTGCTCATTTTTGACCACCCAATCTTCGTTTATCATTTGTGTCAATTGTTTGAATCAATAATTTCGAAGGATGAATAGGATACAGCGCCTTCCGGCCTTCTTTCTTGACAATTTCGATGCCAGTGATGAAGATGTGCATCTCATGAGTGTCCACGCGCTCGACTGTCCCAGTGCGACCCTTGAACTGGCCACGCAAGACTTTAACTTTGTCACCCTTTCGTACACGCAAACTGCGGCGCTTCAAGCTCACTTTAAGCTCTTTTGAAAGATGGCTGGTTGGCAGAGTACTTCGAACATGCAAGGGCGCGTTGTACACATACTTGCGCTGCTTGCTTGGCTTTTTACTTGCCTTCCAATCCGAACTCCAGTTAATGTTCATACAATACTACTCGCGATTTTTGACACTAACGGCCAACGCTCGCTCGCCTCCTTCGCAATAGGTCCTTTAATCATAGTCCCTTTCGGGTTGCCCAGTTCATCCTTAAGCACAACAGCAGCGTTGTCCTCGAAACGAATATGCATTCCATCACGGCGACGATAAGGCATCCTTTGACGGACAATAATTGCAGGGACGACCTGTTTTCTCATTTCGGGCTTTCCTTCAACAACTGAGCACATGACAAAATCGCCAACACCTGCCGAAGGCTTCCTCCCTTTCACAGTCTTCGCGTTTTTTACGCTAATAATCCTCAAAATACGTGCGCCACTGTTGTCCGCTGCAACCACGTTCGCAGTATGCGGCAAACCTCGGGTTACACGCGCTTTAACTGCTTTCATCTTCTTTCTCCTCAATCACTTTTTCTACCTTCTTGACTTTGCTTTCTTCCAAGAGCTCCTGCTTTGCTTCAAAGAGACGCTCGTGGCCAAGCTTTTCAGTGATAATGAATTTCTTCGTCTTGCTTATCGGGCGACACTCAACAATTTTTACAATATCTCCCTTCTTCGCATCAATGCTCGGAGGGTTATGGACTTTCACGCGAGTCCTTCGATTCTCAAAACGCTCGTACTTACTCACATACTTACGACGCTGCCATTCAACAATAGCAGTCAACTGCATCCTTGCAGCTACAACGACACCGGTAAAAGTCCGACCACGCGTTCTTGTTTCCATTTTAGTTTGTCACCTTAATCTTCATTCTCTCATGCGGCGAGAGGACCACTTCACTTCCCACCACGCGATGTCCGTCGATAGCGAACACGCCCGCGCTTTTCTGCACGTTTCGAATTCCTTGTTTTGTTTCCATTTTGATCATGTTTTGTGTCTCGTCCACCACAACACCTTCAAGCCCGACAAGGCTAAGGTTCTTGCTCGTGATAACCTTGATTGGAAGGCCCATCCACACCTTGTTTAGGACATGCGTCATTTGACTACAATGGTCTCCGGCGCGAATCCCGACTCGATGAGGATTTGCCTGACACGTGGCTTGTGTTCGCCCTGCAATTCAATGCGGTGTTCCTTGATTGTTCCACCACAAGCCAGGCGCGCTTTCAGCGTCTTGGCAAGCTGGTCGAGGTCGATTTCTTTCTCGTCGATTCCTTCAACAATGGTATACTTCTTGTTGAACTTTTTCGCCTCGATTCGGACAACGATTTTCTGACTTTCCTTTGCAATGCTTTCGCAAACGCACAGGTCAGTAGGCAATCCACAGGTCACGCACGCAGTCATGCCTTTTTCACGAACTCCTTCTTCATTTGAGACTTGGCCAAGCTCGCTTGACCAGCCTCCTTGTTTCGAGCGGAAATTTTTTGCGTGGCACGCTCGTGCATGATGGTTTTCATCTGAGCGATCGTCTTCTTCGCACGCCTTAACTTGTCTGGATTCTTTGGAACCGTGCCAGTCGCTACCTGGGCGTTGTCCTTCATAAGCTCCTTGTAAAGCTCTGACATCTTCTCTTTCAACTCGAGAAGCCCCATCGCGCGGATTTCATTGCTTTTCATTTGGACTCAACCTTCTCCTCAGCGTTACTACGATGAGGCTTAGAGGAAGCTTCGCTTTCTTGAGCTTCTTTCTTTTCCGCGGGCTTGACCTCGATAGACGCGAGTTTGCCCACGACGATGTCGTCAGGAAGGATGGTCCCTGGCGGCATGATTGCAACCTTAACACCAATCTCTCCTAACTTGTTAATTGCGACAGCCTGCGCGCGCTTCACTCCTTCAGTTGCGATGTTTCCGCATTTCTTGAGGTAACCAGAGTAAAACCTCCAGCTTTTTGCGCGTGCGCTAGGCACTTTTCCCGAAATAATGATTTCAATACCAAGCGCGCCCGCGTTCATCACGTCAGTCATGGTCTTGTGTCCGATCGCCTTGAACTTCTGGATACCAAATCGCTCAATTGTGCTTGCGATACGCTCAGCAACAATCTGCGCGTCAAGATTCGGCTGTTCCACTTCCGCGATCTCGATCTGTGGATTCTCAAGATTGAACTTTCGCTTGAGCGTGTTCGTGAGCTTCTTGATGTTCTCTCCCTTTCTTCCTACGACCAAACCTGGGCGGCTTGCGTAGATGACAACCTTTTCTCCTACAGGAGTTCTCTGAAGGCTTGTATGACTGTGACCAACATTTTTCAAGGTTTGCGAGATGAATTCCTCAATCTGTTGCTCCTTGATTTTCTTAGTGACAAATTTGCGCTCAATCATTTTTTAGCCTCTGTTCTCTGTGTTGGAGGATTTGGATGAAGTGCTTTCTTTGGAACAGGCTTCGCCGCTTCCTTTTGCTCTTCAAGCACGAGCTCGATGTGCGTGCGCTTTGCTTTGGTGCGCTGACGGCCATAATGATATGTGGTCGGCCCTTTCTGAGCGCTCGCGTGCTTGATGACCAGATTCGCAGCGCTTAAACCCTTGCTCTGGGCATTGCTTTCTGCACTTTTAAGCACCATCAAGACTTGCTGGCATGTACTCACAGGAAACGCACCCGACTTCATGCCGTGCTTGTGACCCATGTTATCATTATATCGCGTGAAAGGAATAGCTTTCTTCAGATCCATAACATCTTCAAGCAACTTCTTCGCCTTTGCCACCTGCATCCCGCGGACCGCCTGGCAGACCATAACGCTCTCCTTGCGCGAAATAGGCAGAGCTATACCGACAGCCTTTGCCGCATTCACCGACGCTTTAATTGTATAGTTGTAACCCATTTATCTCACCGACAAGGATGCGCTGCTCTTGGTCGCTCCGATACCTGGCGCGCTGTGCCGGACACTCCTTCGCGTCAACGCAAACTCGCCCAAACGGTGTCCAAGCAGCTCTGGCTCAATAGTAACCATCACAAATTCCTTCCCATTGTACACCTTGATTATTTTACCAATCATCTCAGGAAGGACAATCATGTCGCGACAGTGCGTCTTGACCGTGCCATTTGACTTCAAATCTAACAAGAGCTTCTTTTCAGACTCGCGGAAACCACGCTTTATCTTCCTTCGCTCGCGGGAGGGAACAAGCTTTGCAAAGTCCTCAAGGCTCATCTTCTTGATGTCCGTTACATTTTTACCGCGATAAAAAAATTCTTTAGCCATTTTGAATCACTTCTTCCTTCCTGTCTGACGCGGCCATAGCTTACCTACTTTACGTCCCGGAGGAGCAAAGTGGCCAACCGAGCGCTGACGGGCCTTTCTACTTGTACGCTTGTTACCGAATGGGTGGTCAACCGCGTTCTGAGCTGCACCTGACGGGTTAGGCCATCGCTTGTTCTTCATACGACGATTAAAATGCATGGTTCCCGCTTTGAGCATCGGTTTCTCTTTCCTGCCGCCGCCTGCGATGACTCCAATACACGCGCGACAGTTCATGTTAAACACTTTTTCTTTCTTGCTTGGAAGCTGGATAGTGATGTTCTGATCGTTCTTTGCGAGGACACGCGCGGTACTTCCGCCAGTCCTGCAGAACTTGCCGCCATCACCAGGCTGCAATTCAATATTGTAAATAGGAGTTCCCTCTGGAATGTCACGCAAGCGAAGCATGTTTCCTGAACTGACATTGCTCCCTGGACCAGACTGAATCTTATCACCAATCTTCATAAATTCAGGAGCTTGAATGAGGCACGTGACTTTGTCGTCGAATTTAATTTCAAGCAGCGGAGCAGTATGGCCTGCAGACTTGATGATATCAGTAATAGTGCCCTCAACTTTGTTCTGTGAAGGAGGGCGCATCTTAACCTCTCCTGCGAACGCAAAACTCTTCGAGCGATAAACTGGACCGCCCTTTCCACGTGCCTGTTGGATAAGCGATTTACCCATCTTACATTATCCCCAAGCTCGTCGCAATATCAATCGCAGGAGACTCTTTCGCAAACGTCACATACGCGCGCTTCTCCCCAGTAACGCTGTTAAGCGTGTTGACAGCTTTTACTTTCGCTTTGAAAAGTTCCTCGATTGCTTTTTTGACATCTGCCTTGGTCGCTCTCTTATCTACCACGAACACTAACTTGTTCTCCACTTCCATCAGACGAATGACTTTTTCCGTCGCCAACGGGTGTTTAATCACTTCGTGACTGTCCAATTTGCTTTCTTTCTTTTGTGCTTGCATCATGTTACATGAACAGCTTTTCTTTCTCGAGCAGCTGGATAGCTCCTTGTGTAAAAATTGTAATTCTTCCTGCCTGCGCACCAGGTGCGAGCAGTTCGGCATTGATGTTCTTGATTTCAACAACATCGATTCCAGGAATGTTCTTTGCCGCGCTTAACATATCGCACTTCCCGCTCACAACGATAAGTGGGCCTTTCGCTTTCTTCAAACGACGGCCACGCATCTTTCCTTTACCAGCACGGACCTTGGGCTTATTACTGCGCTCAAGCTCTGCCTCAAAGCCAAGCTTTCCGAGCAGTTCAAGCACATCCTTGGTTTTCTTCATCGATTCGCTATCTGTGGTGAGAATGAACGGATAATTTGCAGGGACCTTGTGGCCGCGGGATTGGACAATGTTTTTGTCAACAACTGCGGAAAGCGCGCTTCTGATCGCTTTTCGGCGCTCTTTATCATTGATACTTTGAGCAAAAATATGTTCGGAGGTCGGCGGGAACGCGCGGCGTCCACCAACAGTACCTGGCGCAAACGCACCGACAAAATTCATTTGCATACCACGACGGGTCATGGTCTTACGTGGCATGCGGCTCAATCCTTTTCCATATGCTCCTTTGTAATCACGGCGACGACGGGAAAGCCGTGCTGCTTGCTTCTTACCTGCACGAGGATCTGCGCCATACCTTTGCCTTCGACGACTTTGGAGCGAGATGACTGCACGATGAATGAGGTCAGGCCTGAACGCTTCCTCAAACTGAACTGGCAATTTCTGTTTGCCAGATTCCTTGTTTTCCCTGCTTACAATTTTGAGTTCCATAGTCATTGCTTCGAGCTCGTACTGACATACGCCAGAGTTGGAGCTTCTTTTGGTATTCTAATATTTGATGCTCTGCGAGGAGCAGTGAGCGTGACAAGTCGCTTGTGCGCACCACCAAGACTGCCCTTGACAAGCAAATATTGGTTCTTAACTACACCATAGCGCACAAATCCTCCTTTAGGATTGATTTTCTTAGTATCTTCAGTCGCGATTCTCATGATGTATTTGTTGTATTCCATACGCTGCTGGAAACCCATCTGGCCCTGGTGTGGAGAACGGTACCCTCGAAAACCATGCCATGGACCCAAGCTACCTGGACCACGTTTGGTTTTTTCGCTCTTATGCGAACGAAGCGCTAAACCAAATCGTTTGACTGGACCCTGGAGGCCCTTTCCTTTGGTAATAGAAACGCTGTCGACCAATTGACCTTCAGCAAAAACGTCAGAAACTTTTATTTCCTTGCCCAGCAAGGACTTAGCATAGATGAGCTGTTCTTGAGGTTTGTTACCGCCGATGCCAAGCTCGAAAAGCTCCGGCGCCTTCTTGCCAATCCCGGTCAACTTCGGTTGGGTATGAACAAGAACACGAACTTCAGACAAATCACTTTCTTTTGCAACTTTTGCTGGCTTTTTGGCGACATTCATCGAGCGAGAAACTTCCTTATCAACTTTTTCCGCGTTGATTTGGCCGACGCAATGGGTTCCATACGCGTCTTTTTGGTAGAGAATAATAGCGGCAACTTTGACTGGAGGACATTCGAGAACGGTGACGGGGACTTGGACTTCCTCACCTTTGGTAATGCTTGTGGGCAAGTTATCGACAGCAAGAACGTGAGTCATGCCAACTTTGTAGCCTGCGAAACCTGTGAGTTTCACTTCTTTTATCGATGGCCACGTACGTACGTGTGCGACGATGTCTTTGGCACGCTTGCGCGGCCAATATTGCATACTTCCTTGACGTGGTGTTCGAATGCGCGGCATTGAATCCTCTAGGTTTATGGTTAGCTGATACTGGATACTCGGTATCCTATATACCCGACACGAAGAAGCCTTTTGCGGAAACCCCAATGAGAACAGTCTGACTGTACTGGGATTTCCTTCTCAGGCTCGTCAGTTAAACCAGATGCGGTAAGCGGTGGTTTATAAAGCTTGTCTTTTTGGCGAGAACTACTCAGTTATTTTCTTACAATGCTCCTTCCAACGCCGCTCTGCTTCTGCAGGAGTGATCGTTCCCTCACTTCGGAGTCTCTCAATTTCCTCTAATGGCGAAACTAAGATTTTTGCAGTAAAATCTCGCTGCTGAAGTGCAATAATTTGTTCCATTGTTAATCTTGTTCCGTCGTAAATTGGCTTGAGTTGTTCTTGAAAGGGTGCGGGAAGTAGTTTGTATTCTGAAGTGGAGCCAAAAATTATTGGTGGTCGAGTATACTTTTTTTCTTCTCCCTCGTATACGAACGCATCAACAAGTTTGCCCTCTTTAACTAGAGAATTCCCCACAGCTTGCTGTGGGGTAAAGAACTTATAGTTCTCTAGTATTTTTTTTCTTGTATGGTTTCGAAAGCTACGCATAGCGCGAAGGAGATTGGTGAGCGGTACGAGTTTGATATTGAAGAGTTAGGTAGTGATGGAGATCACGTGCATATCTTGGTATCAGCACCACCAAGATATGCACCATCGCGAGTCATGCAGGTGATCAAGAGCATTACTGGGCGAATGATGTTCAAGCAGTTCCCTGAAATCAAAGAGCAATTGTGGGGTGGGGAATTGTGGAGCGATGGTGGCTTTGTAGGAACAGTAGGCCAGACAATGGGCCTTGAGAATATGAAAAGATACATCCAACGTCAAGGTAACAAAGATAAGAATTATGATCTTCGCAAGTTTCTAACGTGATACCCCGCAGCTTGCTGCGG
>JAGVYM010000047.1:0-36286 GCA_018303245.1 Candidatus Woesearchaeota archaeon
TATGATATGCTCAAAGCCATCCAGGACAAGGGTGGCACGATTATTCCGACCCATCTTCTGTACAAGTCAAACCTTTCCCATCAGCGCATGAAGCTGTATTTGGAAGAGTTGAAAGAGAAGAAACTCTTGATTGAAGGGCATGAAAAAGACAAGTTGGTCTACAAGCTCACCGATGAAGGTTTGGGTTTCTTGAAGAATTTCAAACAGTTGAAGGAGTTTACCGAGGCGTTTGGGTTGTGAAAAGGTCGCCGGCGCCAGGAGTTTCAGGCCTCTCGCCCGCCAACAAAGCGAAAAGCTTTTGAACCCGGAAACCTTTGCAGGTTACGACTGTATCAAAGTTGTTGGCCAACCAGATCGGCCGCCGGCTTATTTTTTATTATATTGCTGGCTTAAAGTGTCTTTCTCAAACAAAATCGTAAAATCTTCAGCTTTTTCTGAAGAACTACCAGTAACTTTATTATGTCCCGTAACTAGTTCTGAAGTATGCACTTTTCCCACATCGAACTAAAAGAACTGGCAAAAGCGTTGCTGGCAGTCTCGCTGATGTTCACAATAGCGTATGTTGGTCTAAGCACAGCTGCAATCGGCGCGTTTCCAATCATTTTGCTCACTGCAGGCCTTGGCTTTGTGCTGCACGAGTTAGGTCATAAATTCCTCGCGCAGAAGTATGGTTGTTGGGCGGAGTTTCGTGCGAACAACCAAATGTTGCTTCTTGGCGTTTTGCTCAGCATAACTGGAATCGTGCTTGCAGCGCCCGGCGGGGTGTATATTCGTGGCGCGACAATTCAGCAGCATGGGAAGATTGCGATCACTGGTCCACTGGTGAATGTTTTTCTCGCAAGCCTCTTTGGATTTCTGTATTTTTTGTTTTCTTTAACATTGCTCAAGTATGGTTTTTCGATAAACTCGTTCTTGGCGATGTTTAACATGATTCCCTTCCCACCCTTTGATGGGCACGCCGCGTGGAACTGGAATAGGGCGGCGTACGGTGTGGTCGCCATCGCGGCGATAGTGCTTGTCGCGTTGTCAACGTTCGTATAATACCTTAAAAAGAAGCGCAAATAACATAGGATTATGAAAACATACGGTGGTTTATTTGAAATACTTATTTCGTTAGATAACCTCAAAGAGGCGTATAGAAAAGCAAAAAGGAGAAAAGAACACAAGGCATCAGTTCAGGAGTTTGAAAAGCATTGGCAGCTTTATCTTGTTCAGCTCCATCTTGAGTTGAAGACTAAAACGTATATTCCTCGAAAGCTCAAGACATTCATCTTACGGGATCCAAAACAAGAATTATCAGTGTGAGTGACTTTCGCGACAGGATTGTGCATCACGCATTGGTAAACATCTTGCAACCGATTTTTGAGCCACGATTTATGATAGTTACGCAAGCAGGAAAGGTAAGGGAACTGCGGCCGCACTTGAGCGCTTCGACACTTTCTTAAGAAAAGTAACAAAAAACGGAAAAGTGCGCCTGGCCTCAGAGCAGAACATTGGAGGTTTTGTATTTAAAGCAGACATTAAGAGTTATTTTGATAGTGTTGACCAAGTAATTCTAATTGAAATTATTGAAGAGCGTATTAATGATAAAGATATACTTTGGCTCATCGATCGAATTCTGCAAAATTATAATTCAGGCACTCCTGGGAAAGGGATACCTCTTGGAAACTGGACAATCGAATTTTTATACCCTCTTCTCAGTTATGTATGTAAAGGTAAAACCACGCCATTTATCTTCAATATAGAAACAAATGGAAGCAAATGAAGTAACTTGGAAAGAGAAGCCAAACGAATATTGCCACTGGACAGCTGTGCGAACAGAGTATTTAACGGACTCGAGTAGATTAGTTTTCATGACAAACACGTATCTGGGACTTGCTCCTGAACTAGTGCTTGATATTCATAGAACAGCGTTGATTCTTCGAAAAGAGAAAAAATTAGGTCAACGGAATATTTCACGTAAACTTTTTGAGAAATATGGCGTTTTAATTTCTGAAAGTACAATTGCAGGTTGGCTCTATCAAGGAAATGTTCCTTATGCAAATTCAAGAACGCAGTTTAAACCTAAACCGATTCCGGCAAAGGATGTGCTGCACAAACTCTACGTTGGTGAAGGGCAAAGCGCGAATAAGATTGGCGTGTTATTAGGAGTCTCCACAATAATTGTAATTAACTGGCTGAGACATTATTCTATTAGCCCACGAACCCATTTGGAGTCCATGCAACTATTTGATGTAAAAAAAGCACTTAGAGAAAAAGCACGCATTATGCCCACCAAAGAATATTCCACGTTAACATCGGAAAAAGCTTATGTTCTGGAAGTTTTGTGCGGTGATGGTTATATTGACAAAGGAAGATTGCGTCTTGAAATTAGATACGACAAAGAGTTCGCAGAAGAATTTAAGGACTGCATTGAAAAAATTTATGGAGGCGTTCACAAGGTTAATTACTACGCTGCGCGGAATACGTTTATAGTTGACATAAGCCGTGAAGTAATGTGTTCTGACCTTTTCAAATACGGTGTTTTTGATACGTGGAACTGGATTGTTCCCAAACAAATTCTAAACTCAAATGATGTTAACATTATGGGCAGTTTTGTAAAAGGTGTCTTTGATAGCGAAGGTCATGTTGAAAAATATGGAATAACGATGCTTACTGCAAGTAAGAATGGGGCAGATAACATGATAACGCTTCTTTCTCGCTTAGGAATAACTGCTCATAAATACAAGAGCAGGCAGTATGCGGTTATTTCGATAACTCATTGGGAGAATATGAAAAAGTTTTCAGATCTGGTCGGATTCAACATACGGAGAAAACAAACCGCTTTGGAGAAATCACTTAATGAACGAAAATATCACGTACAAGTCAGAACCAAATAAAGATGAAGAATTAAACAATATTCTGAATCCTTTGGTGAAAAAATGGTTCCAAGGTAAATTCAAGTCTTTTACACCCTCGCAGCAGTATGCAGTGATGGACGTGCATTCAAGGAGTAACATACTAGTATCTGCTCCCACTGGCAGTGGAAAAACACTCACTGCCTTTCTTTCTGTTCTCAACGAACTTGTAGACTCTGCTGAAAAAGGAATATTGGAAAATAAGATTTATGCAGTTTACATATCTCCTTTGAAGGCATTGGCTTCCGATATCAAAGTCAACTTGATGACTCCACTACAAGAGATGGAACAACTCGCAGGCCGTTCTTTGGGAATCCGTGTTGGAGTCAGGACTGGAGACACTACTCAATCTGAAAAGAGTCAGATGCTTAAACACTGTCCACACATTCTTGTGACCACGCCCGAGTCGCTGAGTATTCTTCTCTCATCGATTAAATTCAAAGAGCACCTCAAAAATGTTGAGTGGTGTATCGTTGATGAAATTCACGCATTGGCGGAAAACAAGCGCGGGGTCCATCTCTCCTTGTCCCTCGAGCGATTGCAAAGACTTTCTGACCATCTCTGTCGCGTCGGTTTAAGCGCGACTGTATCTCCACTTGAAGAAATCGCAAGATACTTAGTTGGTCCGACCAGGCCGTGCACGATTGTTGACATTCAATTTCTCAAAGAGAGAGATTTCAAAGTAGTCTCGCCGGTCGACAGTCTGATTGACACGCCGCATGGAGATATCCATCACGCAATGTATGATGTTATTGACAAATTAATTCAGGAGCATAAGACTACGTTGATTTTTACCAACACGCGAAGCGCGACTGAGCGAGTGGTTGATCATCTCAAGAGTAGGTTTCCCAAAAAATACATTGGGAACATTGGCGCTCATCATGGGAGCATGAGCAAGCACGCCCGACTTGATATCGAGGAAAAATTGCGGAAGGGGGAGCTTAAGGCGGTTGTTTGCTCGACAAGTCTTGAACTTGGTATTGATATAGGATACATCGACCTGGTAATCTGTCTTGGTTCTCCAAAGTCAGTTGCGAGATTTTTGCAGCGTGCGGGCCGTAGCGGTCACAAATTGCATGAAACAGTAAAAGCAAGGGTTCTTGTCATGGATCGCGACGATCTAGTTGAGTGTGCGGTGTTATTAAAAAGCGCGATGGAAAAGAAGATCGACCGTGTCCACATTCCGACCAACGCACTTGATGTGCTTGCCCAGCAGATTATTGGGATGGCACTTGAGGAAGGTTGGGAAGAAAACGTGTTGTTTGATACAGTTCGTAAAAGTCATTGTTATGCGACATTGAAGCGCGATGACTTTAATCAAGTGTTAAGCTATCTTGCCGGCGAGTTTGTCGATTTGCAGGACCGCCATATTTATGCAAAAATCTGGCGTGAAGATGGAAAGATTGGAAAAAGGGGGAAATTGAGCCGTGTTATATTCATGACGAATGTTGGCACGATTCCTGATGAGTCTTTTGTCACCGTGAAGATTGGGAACGAAAGTATTGGCATGCTTGATGAGAGTTTTGTTGAGCGTATGAAGCCGGGTGACGTTTTTGTGCTTGGCGGCGAGACGTATATGTTCAAGTTCACGCGCGGAATGGTTGCCCAGGTCTCAGCATCGGCAAACCGACCTCCCACAGTCCCTTCCTGGATAAGTGAAATGCTTCCGTTGAGTTTCGACCTTGCGATGGAGATAGGACGTTTTCGAAGGTTGATGTTTGAGCGGTTGCGCAGCAGTGAGAACCGCAATGCAGTCATCAAGTTCATCAATGAATATTTGTATGTTCAATGATTGTTTGAGTCGCGCTGTCGCGTTTGCCCTCTCGCGGACACAGCACCGGGATGTTGAACTTGGCATCAGCGATAATGGTTTTTACATCACCGGTTCAAAATTGCTTAGGCCAGTGAGCGCGTTCAAACTTCTGAAGGCAGACAAGCTTGACACGGTGATGCGCGCGGCGATTGAGAAAAGCGAGGTCTTGAAGCGCAGGTTCAGGCATTGTGCGACGCGCGCGTTCATGATTCTGCGCAATTATATGGGCCATCAGAAACGCGTCGGAAGGCAAGCGGTGAGTTCGATGATTCTGATGTCGCTCCTCAAGCGCATCGATGAGGATTTCACAATTTTGAAAGAGGCCAGGCGCGAGTGCTTGGAGGACGTGATGGATATTGGGAACGCGCGAAATGTAATTCAAAGAGTGGAAAAAGGAGATATAGTGATTACTGAAATTCAGAACACTATTCCTTCCCCGTTCGCGCTCAATCTTGCGTTGCAAGGCTACAGCGATATCCTTCGAATTGAAGATAAATATGAGTTCTTGCGCAGGATGCACGAGCAGATTCTTGCGAAAATCGGCGGCAGTCAACCTGAACTAATCAACGGCAAGGAGTATGTCCAGCGTTCGAAGGAGGCACGGGCAGAGTTCAAGGACCAGCTGCGCAGCGAAGTGGAATCCCTTTCAGTCTCAACGTTTATGAAGGCAGAGTTGCTTCGCATCGTGAACGGTGAGCGTTCTTCGCTTGACCCTGGTGTTATTAATCTTTTGCAGGGCGTCGAAGCCTGGCCGCAAGAACTGCGTAAGTTTGCAGAAACAGTAAGGGGAGATCTCAAGAGTTCTGCGTTTTCGTACGAGGATTTCTGGAAAGAGGAGGAAGAGAAACTTTCCGAGTCAGAGGAAGAACAAAAGCGAGCGCTGTTTGATGAGTTTAATGATGGTGCAAAGAAACTGCGCGTCGATTCACAAATCCGTTACGATGTGTACAAGATGATTGCTGGCGACAAAGAGGGTTTCAGGCAGGAAACGTTTCAGTGGCTCAAAGACAACTTTGCCAAAGGAGTTGCTCGCACCTGGAAGGACAGCATTGCAAAGTTTTTGCAGGGGAAGGCCCGGACGTTGTGAACTGATGTCCATTTTTTTTAATCACTTGACAATAATTGCAAAAGTTAAATAATGTGCTCCTTTCACCTCCTAGATTGCCGAGGCGGACATTTCGGTTGCCCTGAAAAGGGTGCGAGTACGACAGCCTCTGTTCGGTGTTCAACCAAACACGTGACGACTGGACTATAGCTCGTCAGCGTGCGTCTACACTGATTAAGCTCGTTGGTAGCGCGTAGGAGATAACCTGTCATCAATCCACACTCGAAGATGAGGATTCGATAGGGTGTCGGTACAGGCACTCTTACACCGAGTCCAGACCTCGGCTCTTTACCATGCAAAAAAGGAAAAATTTGAGGAAACATTCTCGCAGGCCAAGTAGGAATGGCAAGGGTTCAAAGGTTCGTAAGCTGATTCTTCTTGCGAGAAGGAACGCGCGAGGGAAAAAGAGAGTGGTGAGTAAGAAGAGTGCGTCGCGTGTCAAGAAATCAGTCAGAAAAAGTGCCGGAAAGAAAAGGCGTTGATTTGTTGACAGTTGACCACTTATGAACTGTCCTTTTTGCACCATCGATAAAGGAAAAACAAAAAGTATCCAGGAAAAGGAGCACGTTCTTGTTGTCTTCAGCAATCCGCGCTTAATGCCAGGTCATCTTTTGGTGATCCCCAAGCGTCACGTCGAGCGTCCTTCTGAATTAAACGCAGATGAACGTAAAGAATTGTTTGATACTGCAATCGAGTTCCAAGAGAAAATTCTCACAAAATTCGCAAAAGGATGTGACATAAGTCAGCATTGCAGACCGTTCTTGCCCGAGAGCTGGACAAAAGTTAATCACGTGCATTTGCACCTGCGTCCGCGTGAGTTTGAGGATGAGTTGTATCAGAAGTCTCAAAAGGGTGAGAAAGATTTGTGGAAAGACTTACCCCAAGATGAATTCAAGCGAGTTCTGCAAACACTTAATCTCACCAAACCTTTATAAATTCCCTTCTTTCCTCTCGACATATGCCCAAGAAAGATGACGTTACGCAAGGAATCACTGTGAAAAAGGCAGATGATTGTTCTGAGTGGTATACGCAAGTCATTCAGAAAGCGGAGTTGGCTGAGTATACTGATGTTTCGGGCTGTATGATTTTCCGTCCCCGTGTCTTCGCGATTTGGGAAAAGCTGCAAGCCTTTTTCGACGCAGAAATTAAAAAGCTCGGCGTCAAGAACGCATACTTCCCAATTTTTATTCCTGAACATCTTTTGATAAAAGAGAAAGAGCACGTTGAGGGTTTTGCTCCTGAAGTCGCGTGGGTGACGCAAGGGGGTAACTCGCCGTTGAACGAGCGGTTAGCAATTCGTCCAACGAGCGAGACCATCATGTATGATGCGTACGCGAAGTGGATTAGAAGCTATCGTGACTTGCCGCTCAAAATCAATCAATGGGTGAATGCCGTCCGCTGGGAGTTCAAGCATCCGGTTCCCTTCCTTCGAGGACGAGAATTCCTCTGGCAGGAAGGCCACACTGTGTTTGCGAAGAAAGCGGATGCTGAAAAGGAAGTTCTCGACATATTGGAGCTTTACCGAAGAGTGTTCGAAGAGTGTCTTGCCCTTCCGGTCATCAAAGGAAAGAAGAGTGAGAACGAAAAGTTTGCGGGCGCTGATTATTCTACCTCAGTAGAAACCCTCACGCCAAGCGGCAAGGCGGTTCAGGCGGCGACAAGCCATCACCTAGGCCAGCGGTTCGCGAAGAGTTTTGGTATTGAATTCCTGGATGAGAACAGTCAGAAGTCAATTCCTTATCAAAACAGTTGGGGCTTCTCGACCCGTTCGATTGGCGCGATGATTCTATTCCACGGCGACGACAAAGGGATTGTGATTCCACCAAAAGTCGCTCCGCTTCACGCAGTTGTCATCCCCATTGTGTTTGACAAAGACAAAGAGTTAGTCCTCAAAGAAGCAAAGAAAATCGCAGACTCACTCAAAAAAGCAGGAGTTTCAGTCGAGCTTGACGACCGTGATTCATACACTGCGGGCTGGAAGTTCAATGAGTGGGAACTCAAAGGCGTTTGCCTGCGCATTGAAGTTGGCCCTAAAGATGTTGAGAAAAAGCAGGCTGTTGTGGTGCGCAGGGACACTGGCAAGAAGGAGTTTGTGAAAATCACAGACCTTGCAAAACACATCGAGTCTGAACTTGAAGCGATGCAAACTGATATGTTTACTAAAGCAAAGAAGTTCTTGACAGAAAACACAGTCCACGCAAAATCTTGGTCCGAGTTTGAAAAAGCGATCAAGGCCAAAAAGCTTATTGTCATGCTTTGGTGCTGCATAGAGAAGTGTGCACAAGATATCAAGGAAAAGACGGAAGGTGCAAAGTGTTTGAACCTGCCTTTTGAAGAAAACAAAACAGCAACAAAAGACAAGTGTGTCCACTGCGGCAAACCCGCAAGTGCGGTTGCGTTGTTTGCCAAGTCATACTAACCACCTTAACAAAAGAGAGAATTTTTATATTCTGCTGATTTGCTGACCAGTATGAATCAGCGCATGATTGTTAAAATTATTTCAGTGTTACTTATTATTGGTGCAGTGGTTACAATAGGATATCCTATTATTTACATTCTACTTTCAGGTACGAGTGACATTGTGAGCCAACAACGTTTTGGTCCTCCGCAATCCATTTATGAGCCAACGTTTTGGTCCTCCGCAATCCATTTATGAGCGCTTGGCAGCGATTATTTTCGACAATTTGTTGTTTTTTGGGCTAGGAGTGTTTCAATTCATTGTCGGACTAAAACTTTGGAAATTACGGTCTTGGTCAAGAGTTGTCGCAGGTATTTGGTTCGGAATTGCATCTTTGTACGTTCTTGGAATCTCACTGTGGAAGGTATTTCTTTATTTTTTTAGGAACCTTTACAGTTGGGTTAGTTTAGATTGGTGGCTCGTTCTTGGTTTATTGGTTATTGCCGCAATTCTAGGTATTCTAATTTCTTGCCTTTTGTTGTTCAATAAGAACACGAAACTTCTTTTTATAAAGTGAATTCATAACTCTTATAAGCCAGATATTCGTTTGTTTTTTTTGTGGGTGATTTCAAATGGAAACAGCGTATGCAGTTGAAACGTCAAAATCAGTGAGTGATGCAGTGGTTGCAGTTCTTAAGGCTGTTGAGCAGAAAGGTTGGGCGGTGTTTGCCGTGATTGATCTGCAGGAGCGCCTTATAGCTAAGGGATTTGCGCAAAAGCCGGTGAAGGTCATCGAGATTTGTTCGGCAAAGCACGCGAACGCGATGTTGAATAAGAACCGGCTTGTTTCGTTGTGTATGCCTTGCAGGATTGCAGTGTTTGAGGATGGCAAGACGAGGATTGCGACCATGCGCCCTGTAATACTGGCAGGCATGTTTGACGGAATTTCTGTGCAAGATGTCGAGTTGATTGACGCGGACTTGCGTACAATAGTGGATGCGGCGGCATAACTCTTATAAATCCCCCTTCCATTCTCGTTTTATGCAAAAAGAGGTCGTTTTACAACAGATTGCAAACCGTTTGCGCCATCATGTTCTCCATATGACCACTCGAGCAGGCTCTGGTCACCCTACAACTTGCCTAAGCTCGGCAGAAATTATGGCTTGTTTGTTTTTCTCCGATATGAAATACAATGCCAAGCACCCGCAAGACCTCGCCAACGATGAATTCATCTTGAGCAAGGGCCACGCTGCTCCGATTTTATGGGCAGCCTACGCAGAGGCAGGAGTTATTCCATTCGCTGAACTTTCCAAGTTCCGCACGTTTGAATCTCAGCTTGAAGGTCACCCTACGCCAAGGATGCCGTGGGTTAAAGTCGCGACTGGAAGCCTGGGTCAAGGTCTTTCCATAGGTGTGGGGATGGCGCTCGCCCAGCGATTGCACAAATCAAATGCGAAAACATTTGTGCTCGTGGGTGATGGTGAATGTGCTGAAGGAAGTGTCTGGGAGGCAGCAAGTCTCGCAGCAAAACTGCACGTTTCAAATCTTGTCGCAATAGTCGACTGCAATAGACTTGGGCAATCTGGTGAATCATTGCACGGCAAACACGCGGATGTCTGGAAGAAGAAATTCGAAAGCTTTGGCTGGTCGGCAAAAGTTATTGATGGTCACAATATCAAAGAGATTCTGCGCGCTTTTGCAGAGAAAAAGAAATGTCCAGTTGTAATCATTGCCAAGACAGTCAAAGGCAAAGGAGTTTCTTTCCTGGAAGACAAGGAGGGCTGGCACGGCAAGGCGCTTTCTCCTGGTGAACTTATCGACGCGCTTCGTGAACTTGGACCGCTTCCAGGAATAGACGCAAAAAAGTTTGTCCATCATAGAAAACCAATGGCGCAAAAGTTGTCCTGGCTTGGAGTTCCAGCAGTCAGTTACAAGCATGGTGACCAAGTAGCGACACGGGAAGGGTATGGCACGATGATTGCAAAGCTTGGTAAAAACCCAAGGATTGTCGCGCTTGATGGTGATGTGAAGAATTCGACGTTTGCAGAAAAATTTAAGTCTCTTTATCCGGCGCGTTTTGTGGATTCGTTCATCGCAGAACAAAACATGGTTGGAATGGCGATGGGTTTTGCCGCGAAAGGGTTTGTTCCGTTCGCAAGCACCTTTGCAGCGTTTCTCACAAGAGCTCACGACCAATTAAGGATGGCTGCGATTTCGCGATTGAATCTTAAGTGCGTCGGCTCGCACGCGGGAGTTTCGATTGGGGAGGATGGTCCGTCCCAGATGGGCTTGGAAGACCTTGCGTTGTTCCGCTCGCTTCCCGAAAGCACAGTCTTGTATCCTTGCGACGCGGTTTCAGCGGAGAAATGTACTGCATTGCTTGCTCAATCAACAGGAATCGGTTACTTGCGTACCACACGGCCTAAGACTTCAGTGATTTACAAATCCGCAGACTTGTTTGTCATCGGCGGAAGCAAACTTATTGTAAAAGGAAAAGACTTGCTCATCATCGCCGCAGGAATCACAGTCCACGAATCGCTCAAAGCTGCAAAGCTGCTTAAAAAGAAAGGAATCTCCGCAAGTGTGCTTGACGCGTATTCAATAAAGCCGCTAGACGCAAAAACCATCAAAGTGCAGGCCAAAGGCAAGCAAGTTATTGTGGTTGAAGATCATTACGCGCAAGGAGGTCTTGGCGAAGCTATCGCAAGTTCAGGAATTTCTATTACGCATTTGTGCATCAAAGAGATTCCTCGTTCGGGAAAAGCAGATGTTCTTCTTGCAAAGTATGGGATTGATGCGAAAGCGATTGTAGCTGCAGTAAAGAAGTAAGTTCTGTTGTATCGAAATAGTATTAAATTCTTTATGAATGATGAACGGACATTATGACGCATTGAGATATTATCATTTCGCAACTGCTGTTGTGGCTGACGCACTTGAAAAGTTGCTTACATTGTTCGATAATTTGCTCAATCTTCGGCTTGCTTAAAACTGCCGCTTTGTCTGCTTTCTTCGCTTTGAGAACTGAGATTGCAAACAAATTATACGCAATAATTCGTTCAGGAGAGGGATAAATAACGCTCATGCTTTGCTATCTCTTCCAAATCACTTCATTCCCTTTGTGAATTTTGGTTATTCTGTTCAAAGGTATGAATCTTTCATGTCCATTCTCTGCGATGATTAAAAAGTCATGTTCGATTTTCTTGATGGCGTGTGCATGGATTTTATGGTCGTGTTTTCCGAGTTCATCGTAATACGAGATGTGATGGAGTTCACCGCGTTTGGATAGCGTAGATACTTCATGGAGAAGTTTTGCAATTTTACGTATGCGTGCAGAGAACGGATCAAATTCGCGGTACATATAACCAGTCATTGTAAGAATGAACAGTCCGACGAAGAGAGAAAAATAAACATTTTTGAGCAGTGGGATTTCGTAGGAGACTTCCCAGATTCCGCGCCAGAACAAGATGATTCCGATGGCGTAGAGCAGTGAGTAGAGGAACTGTCGGTCTTCTTCGCGCAAGGTGTAGAAACTCATATGATTTCAACTCTTTCTTTAAGTAATGCTTTGATTGCGAAGGCGAGTTTATTTTTGTTCCGGGCGTATACTGTGAGGATGCGTTCTCCTTTGTGGACTGGTTCTCCGCAGGTCTTGTGCAGGTAGACTCCCGCGTCCGGGTCGAGCGGGGCGCCCGCGAGTCGGCCTACTTTTGCGATGAGTGCAGTCTCGATGGTTTTTATTTTACCGTTCTTTTTGGCTTTGAGTGTGAAGGTCTCTCGGGCAGGGAGAAGTTTTTCTGGATTGGGAGGTTTTCCTCCTTGCGCCTCGATTATTTTGCACATGGCTCCCCATGCGGCTCCTGTGGAGAGAAGTTGTTGTGCAAGTGCTTTTCCTTTTCCCGGTTTTGACTTGCCGGTGAACTCTAAGAGAATTCCTGCTTGTTCAACACTTTTGGAAACCAAGTCCTGCGGAGCCCGTTTGTCTTCTTTGAGCGTCCACAGCACGTCGCGCGCTTCAAGAACAGGTCCGATTCCGCGTCCTACGGGTTGTGAGCCGTCGGCGATGACAGTCTTGACTTTGATGTGGAGAATGTTTCCTAGTTCTGCGAAGTGTTTGGCAAGATGTTTTGCTCCACGTTTGTCCGGGACTTTTGCTCCTCTGCCGATGGGGATTTCCATCAAGAGGTGGGTTGCTCCCACGCTGGCTTTTTTTGCCATTATTGATGCGAGCATCTGTCCTTCTGCATCGATGGAGAGTGGGTGTTCGATGTTGATGATTTTGTCATCCGCAGGTGCGAGGTTGACTGCTCCTCCCCAGATGATGAAGCCGCCGACATCATCGATGATTTTATTGAGTTTTCGTAACGGAATCTGGACGGGCGCGAGCACTTCCATGGTATCTGCTGTTCCCGATGGTGATGTGATGGCCCTGCTGCTGGTTTTTGGGACGATACAGCCTGCGGCGACAAGGATGGGGACTATGACCATGGTTGAACGGTTTCCCGGAACTCCGCCGATGGAGTGCAGGTCGACCACAGGATACTTTTTGATGCGAAGCACGTCTCCGGTCTGTGCGAGGGATCTGGTGAGTGAGACAATTTCTTTGGTGTTCATTCCGCGAGTGTAGGTTGCGATGACAAAACTGGTGAGCTCAATGTCGGTGAGTTTGTTGTCCACGATGTCGCGGATGATGCTCTCGATTTCTTTTGGGGTGAGATGTTTGCCATCAAGCTTTCGTTTTATCGCTCCGATGCTTTCAGGTTTTGAGGCGACTTCGACGTTGACGACCTCGCCGTGTTTTGTGCTGAGCTCATCAAGCACTTCTTCGAATAGTCCGATGTGGCCTGGCAGGACTGCTTTTCTGCTTTCTCCAACATCTACGATTGCGATGGTTTTTCTGCCATTGCGGTTGAGGGCCACGCGGTCCATTGGGTGCAAGTCAAGCAGCCTCGCGTCTTTTTCATTAAGAAGGACTACTTTGACATCTCCTGTTGCAATATCCATGTCCTTGACTGTGAGTTTCATCTGAAGTGGTGGAGGGGATGAACGTGTTCCCGCTCGTATATTTCAAATAAGGTCTGGAAGAGTGAAAGGACGAATGGTCCGATTATAAGGCCAATGATTCCGAACAGGAATAATCCTCCGAATACCCCAACTAGAATGAGAAGGGGATGAACTTTTGATCTTCCTGCGATGATGAATGGCTTGAGGATGTTGTCTGCTGATGAAATTACGAGCAGTCCAAATATGAACAGGCCGACTCCGCGTGCGATAAGCGACGGCTCTCCTTGGATGTATCCGTTGAGCAGCAAGAACAGGCTTGCCGGAAGCCAGACGATGGCAGTTCCTAAGAATGGGACAAGAGCGAGGATTGCCATGAGGACTCCCCACCAGAGGAATCCTTGGATCCCAAAAAGCCAGAATCCGAATGCGCCAAGCGCCCCCTGGACAAGCGCGACGACGAAACTTCCATAAATTAGTGCGTAGGTGACTTCGCTGAATTGCGTGATTATCTGGTGCTGATGGTGTTCGTGTAAAGGAATGAGGAGCGCCATGCGTCGCACGAGATCTTTTCCGTCAATAAGGAGGTAATAGGTTGTGAAGAACAGGATGAGTGCGTTTATGACCAATTGTGGAAGTGAGACGAGCCATGAGCTGACTCGTTGAGTGAATGTCCGGACGATAGTGGTGAGGATTCCAAGTATGTAGTCGCGGGTGTCAGGTTCGCGCATGAGTTCGTTGGCGCTGTTGACAAGATTGCAGACCGTTCCTTGGTCAAGGCAATGTCCTTCGATAAGTTTTCCTCCAATGATGTCTTGCTTGAGGAAGAGGTAGGATTCTTGTGCTTCCCGAGTGAGATTTTGTAATAGTATCACTGCAGGTACTGCAATCATGACGAGAATAAGGAGGACGGTGATGAATGCTGCGATTCCTTGCGAGTTGAGTTTGCGCGCAAGCCAGCGATAGATTGGAGTGAAGACGAACGCAAGCACCGCTCCGCCGATGACGCTCCCAAGGAAGGGCCACATGATGATTAGGCTCGCGATTCCGATTACGATAAGTGTGCCTAAAAAGAAGTTGCGATACGTGTCCTCTTTTTGCATATTGGGAAATAGAGGCCAGAGTATTTATAAATGTTGCTTCAGAAAAATAAAATGAGCCCGGCCAGGTTCGAACTGGCGACTTGCTCGACTTTGAAAGGCCGAAGGCGTTTCAAAGAAATGCCTTGGCTTTCGTCAACGAGCCGTCATAACCGCTAGACCACGGGCTCAATGTATATTGTTTATTCACTTTTTGAGCCTGTGGTTCCGCCACGAGAGTGGCTAGACCACGGGCTCGGTTATAATAATCAAGCGGGCAAGGAGCGGTTTATAAAGCTTTTCTCCTATTGTTCCCAAACGTTCACATCGCCGCCACTCTGCACAGGATATGCTCGTTGTGCAGTTTTCAGGATGACTTCGGCTACTTTTAACGGCGGAACTCCTTCAAAGTTTGTCATGCGCGTTGCGGTAAGTCCGGGGTTGACATTAACGATAAAAAGGCCTGGATGTTCTTTTGCAATTCCTTGGGTGAATCCGCGGACTCCGAATTTGGTTGCGCAGTATGTGGTGAGTTCTTCGTATGCGGTGATTCCTGCTTGACTTGCGATGTTGATGAGTGTTTCTTTTATGTGCGGTAGGGCTGCTTTCGTAAGCTTGATTAGGCCTTCGAGATTGGTCCTGATTTGAAGTTCAATTTCCTCGTTGGTCTGTTTAAGCAAAGGCTTCGAGGCGATAACTGCTGCGTTATTTATGAGGATGTCAACGTGCTGGAATCGCTCAAGAGTCTTTTTCACACAGTCCGCGATGCTTGTGTTGTCAACGACATCAAGGTACAAGACAAAGACCTCAGCTCCGTGTTTTCTACATTCAGCCGCGGTCTTTTCTGCTTCTTCTTTATCTTTGTAATAAGTTAGTACGAGCTTGCATTTTTCTTTGGAAAATAGTTTTGCGGTTTCGCTACCAATTCCAATACTCGCTCCGGTTATAAGGACGACTTTTCCGTTGAGTGTCATGAACGAATTAAAGAGGGAGAGTTATAATAATGTTACGAAAGCCTCTGACGGGAAGCAACACCCTCTTCGTAAGCACAAACTCGCTTACAGGTTGATGCGAGAATCTGATAAGGTGTACTCCAGCAAGTATTTATTTCAAATGTTGGGTTTAATACCCCGCAGCTTGCTGCGGTTTGCAGTATCCAACTTTGAAATTAGAAAATACCGGTCGACCGCAGTAGAGAAAATGAGCGTAATACCCCGTCAGCTTGCTGCGGGATAGCTCATTTTCAGGTATTTTCTTTATTTCTTTTGAATTGCTTAAGCAAATTGTGCAATGACCCAGATGATAAAATACAAAATCCCTACTATGAAGACAATCCAGGCTAAGACGCCAATCCATCCGAAGTTGCCCTTCATTTCAGTTGCACTTAAAGAGTTAGCAACGTCAATTAGTGAAGCACGTAATTAACTATCACTGGACACGCTTCAACGAAAGTCTTATTAATGAACAAACCTTCCATTAAAAAGGGGTGTAAAAGAGGATGCCTGCGCTTGCACAAGAACATCTGAAGAAAGAATCTGCTCAGACTGCAGAGCTTATAGAGATTAAGGAATTCAAGGCAAAAAATGGAAGTATCTTCTTAGGTGACTGTCTTAAGACAATGCAACAACTGCCAGAAAACAGTATCACTTTGGCATTCACATCACCACCTTATCTTAACGCAATAAACTATGAAGAGCATGTTGAAAAACTTCAAGGAAAGAAAGAACGATGGGAGCGTAAAGAAGTATCATATTCTGAGTATCGCGACTTTTTAGTCTACCGCTTCAAAGAACTCCTTCGTATCACCAAGCCAGGAGGATATAACGTAGTTAACATTGCGCCAGTCGGCTGGAACGGTACGCGCGTCGCTTTACCATTCCATTTTGTTAGCTGGATGGAGTCCATAGGCTGGAAGTTCTGCGAAGATATTATTTGGGAAAAACCAGTTGCAAAAGACAGAAGATCCGGAGTCTTACTACAGCACCCCTATCCTGGTTATTATTATCCGAGTCTTGTTTCTGAATACGTCTTTGTCTTCCAGAAACCCGCAGAAAAAGAAAAAACAGAAAACATTTACTGGCACAGGTCAAAAGAAGAAAAGGAAAGAAATCGCATTGACTTGAAAGACTACCAAGGCGAGATGAGTAAAAACGTTTGGAAAATACGTCAAGTAGCACCACAAGAAACCATTCATCCTTGCGCGTTTCCTGTTGAACTTGCTTCAAGAATAATCAAATTTTACTCATACAAAGATGATGTAGTAGTAGACATCTTTGCCGGAAGTGGACAAACATTGTTAGCCGCTGAAATGCAAGGTAGAAAGTTCATAGGAATGGACACGCAAAAAGAATATGTTGATTATGCTCTTGAAAAGATCAAGAAGGTGGAAGGGCAAAAGAAGCTCACTGATTAATATGAATGTTCTTGCAAGAATTGAAAACGTAGTATATGAATCTTTACTTTGTCGCGATCTCCCAATTGTTTCTTTGAAAGAGTTTGAAAATGGCAAAGCATTTGTCAATTCCTCTTTTGTAATTGATATTAAAGAAGGAAAAATTGCTGTAAGTCACTGGGTTTCTGCAAAAAGAACACGAAGTTACCCTTTCGCTCGTGTTTATGACACCATGAATTACAAAACCAGAGTCACAATCATACCTCTTGTAAAAGATGAAGGCAAAGATGGTGATCGAGATTATTTACAATGGGATACTGTTTCACTCATGAGTCTTCTTGGTGTACACGTAATCATTGCGTACTACAAAAAAGCCAAAAAATCAGAAGAATACAAAAATAAGATAACAGACCAGGAATTTGATTACAAATACCTCAAAGAGAAACTCCAAGAATTACTGAAATACAAATCTGGCGCGTTACACTGGAATCTGAAACAATTATCAGAAATCAACAAAATCTCAAAGAAATGCGAAAATGCGTATTACAAACAAATAAGCAAAAAATGTGGTGTAGAGCTTCATGGCATCGATAGTTTCAAAGAACGCATTAGGCAAATCACGGAAGACGTGGAAAAATTCAAGGAGTTTTCAAGAGAACTTGCAAAATCGGCACAGCACAGAGAATCGCTTACAACCCAACCAAAAGAACGAGTCGTAAATGAAAAAGGCACAATAACTATAACTAATTACTTGGGCGGGGCATACTATTTCACTGTTGATGAACTTGTTATTGACAAGAAAAAACTATTTTTGATCGAAAAGAAGCATTCTCGCGATTCAATTCCGAGCCTTGCGGATGTTCAGGATGGACTAATTAAGATGATTCTGTACTCTAATCTTGCACAAGCAACAGTTGATGGTATTGAATATCAAATCAAGCCAGTACTTGGACTTACTGCAGATCATTTCACAGGATTGTGCGGAAGCCTAACCGAATTGCAAGCTTGTGGAAAGCAGTTAAGCAAAAGTGATTTTGAGATGCTTTCTACATTATTCAAAGAGGCGGAGAAAAATGGATTTAAAGTATTTATTATGGATTCTTCCAAGAAAACACTCCAAGACAAGTTTTTAGATAAAATATCTTAAAACAATAAGTATTTTAAGACTCGTGATTCAATAAGCGTTATGTTAACACTTTCAAAATCCAAGTACGTTTTGGGCCTTCAATGTCCTAAACTTTTGTGGTGTTTGTTTAATGCTCCGGAACTTATTCCACCAATAGATGAAAGCACGCAAGCTATTTTTGATCAAGGTCGTGAAGTTGGCAATTTTGCTGAAACTCGAAGACACCGCATCATCCCAATCAGTTCAACTTTTGTGAAGATGACATCAAAAGCATCTTTGGATTGTACGAACCAGAATTAAGTATCCTGCGTGTCTGGAATCCTAATTCTCAAAGAAATCCTATTTACCCTGATTATTTGGACTCGTTGAAAGACCATGAGAGTTGGGTTGTTCTTGCTTCAATACTCTCTCAACCAACTTGCACTCCCAAAATTATACACCACGTTATCGAACGAAAAGGGTTTAGCAAAGGTTACGAATACCTCTTAGAAATAATCACGAGAAACCCAAATACTGAATTGAGAACACTTGACTTAATCATGAACGACACTCTTGTTGAGCCACGCGTAATATTGTTTGAGTATGACTTTGACGTCGTGTTTTGTCCAGAAAGAGTATTCGCCATTTTCGTACGTGTTGACGAGCCGTTTCAAGTCAAGCTCAGTTGCCTTTTCATACGGCTTGCCGATTTTATGAATGAACGTAAAGAAATCTTCACAGGCAAATGAGAAAATGAAAAAGTCAGCACCAAAATTCAGCCTGCTCTGGTTCATATTCTGGACAATACTCTTCGGAATAGGCGGACTTGTTTACATCGTATGGGTGTACTTCAAACAGCAAGAGGCAAAATGAAAAAATTCTTTGCTTTGATATTCTTATGCTTCTTTCTTATTTCCTGTTTACAGCCAACACCAGTCCCGCTTGAATCCACTGAGCCAAGTATGCAAGAAGACGCGGAAACGCCAACATCTGAACAAACATTAGAACCAGAAACTGGCAAGGCGAAAATGACTCCTGAAGAACTTCGTGATTTGTTGGAGTCAGGTTATTTCAAAGATGAATCCAACAAGCCAAAACCAACAGAAGTAATACAATCAGATGAGACTGATTTTGTTGAAGTACCAAAGTCAGAGCCCACTACAGGAGCTTCGTTATTGAGCAAGTGCATTCAAATCTGCATAAAAAACGGTGAAGTAGATGGAGCAGACAAAAAAACAATGGAATTCTTGCCTTCTGCTTGTAGTGCTGCTTGTGGAAACATTGCGATGTACGGTGGTGAAGAACGGCTTTTGACAGTAATTAAACATTACGAAGAGTCCATCAAGTTTCACCAGAATTTTAACGCAGGGCTCTACGATAAAGATATAGAACAATGCAAGACGTGGAAAACAGAAGCGATAACTGCAAAGAACGAGCACTGGCACTTCCAAAGCAATTATGCTGAAGCTCATCAAACAAAAATCGATGACAACACGCTAAGGGTGTGCGAACAAAGCGTTAAAGACTGGGTTTTAGAACAAAAACAAGAAAAGCCTCTTGGAATAGAGTTTAAAGAAGAGGCAGATTCTATAAAGGATAAAGAGCGTAAAGTCACTGATGAATGTTATCCCACTATGTATGAATATAAACGATTGGTATTCACGAAAAGAAATGAGTTAGACCAGCACAATCTTGAGAAGGAGTCTATTAGCGATTGTTTGCTAAGAGTCATTCATCCTGAATTTTACGACTACATCGAAGGCTTGAAGAAAGGCATCCCTAACTGGCAATAAAGACCGATACCAAAAGCCTGCCCAAACTGCAACAGCAGAATATGGGACAAACCAAAATAAAAAACACTGGCACTGCTACATTTTCTTCGGACGCCGGGACCGAGTAGTGCATACTCCTGTGATTTCTAATATGTGTAGAAGTAGCGAAGTATAAAAGAATTACGAAAGAATGACAATGCATCAAGTTCACTTTACAATTCCCAGTCTTAGAAGTCGGGCACGAATGGCACTTGGTTGTCTTCCCATTACTTGTGCTATTTCTTTTATTGGTTTATTTTCAAGGAACAACTCTTTTAATCTGTTCTCTAATTCGTCATCCCAAGGCTCATGAGCGCTAGGATGAGCCGTGTGTATTTTCTGAAGGCGTGTCAGGGTTTTCGGAGCATCTAAGTCTATGTTTCCGTTCTTTTTAATCTGATTAACCTGCACCCCATTAGGCACAGTAAGCCAACGAGTAATCAACGCTTCATATTCGGTGAGCCGACAACCTTGTCCCTCACTTGAAGGATTTTGAATCCCAAAATCTTGAGCAAGCCAATCAGTGAAAGTCAAAACATGAAGTTTTTCAGACGCATTATAAATATAAAACCAGACATTAATTCGAGAGTTTTTTAATTTCTCCTTATCAGGCACTGATATGGACTTAACTTTATCAATTATCTCGAACTTGGAATTTATCACAACCATTTGGGAATGTTTATACTTGTTTAAAAGTTTGAAATCTTTTTCATTAAGGTCGCCATTCCACCTATATCTGACTTCTACCACTCTTCGCTTACCACTTTTATGAATAATAACAAAATCAGGCAAAGTTTTAAGGAAATCAGCATTATCACCCAAGTCTGTAAAACTGAAGTCATCTTTAAATGCTTTTGTGAAATATTCCATTTGGGTTGTTGGAATAGTCATATATTCCTTTCCTAAATGGCATACAAGAAAGCCCATATCCCTGAAAGCATGTTCAATTAAAACTTCTGCAATCTTCCCTTTCACCATACGTTCAGTAACATCAACAGTCATAGTCCTCAATAAACCAAGCTCATATAAAAGTCTTGTTAAGAAAA
Source organism: Candidatus Woesearchaeota archaeon (assembly GCA_018303245.1). GTDB lineage: Archaea > Nanobdellota > Nanobdellia > Woesearchaeales > ARS49 > JAGVYM01. Next base: position 20,645 of record JAGVYM010000047.1, read on the forward strand.
GAAGTGTTTAGCTGCAAGAGGTGCCGAGCGACACATTTGTCGTCAATGACACCATTAAATTCATTATTGAATTGTGAAAATTTGTCTAGACGTGAGCTAAACACGTACATAAAGAACAAAACTTATTAAATAACATGTGAATATCTTATCATAATACAGTTTATAAAGGAATTTATCAAGAGAAAGAAAAAAGAACCTATTGGCCAATCTCAAAAAAGAGGAGTTGAGATATTAACTATTTGAGGAAATTTAATGGAAGACAAAACTGAATTGAACGATTTTGAAAGAAGAATAATCGAGCAAGTAGAACATGCAAATGCAAACGACATTGATTTTTCAGATTGTACTCCGCTGAACGTTGCTCGGACGGTATTCGGATTTAATGGTTTCAAGGAAAATGGACAAGAAAAAATAATCGAGTTCGTTCTACATAAAAAAGGAGACGTTTTAGGAATTATACCAACAGGCGGCGGGAAATCTGCTTGTTTTCAAATACCTGCATTAATTCAGAAAAACATGACTGTGGTAATTAGTCCATTAATCGCTTTGATGAAAGATCAAGTGGAAAGTTTAGTTAGGAAGGGAATTCATTCCTCCTTTTTTATTAATTCTTCAATAAATGAAGAGGTTAAAGAAAAGATAATTTCTTTAATTATGCAAAATAAAGTAAAATTACTATATATTGCTCCGGAATCTTTACAATCAGAAAGAATTCAAAATATTTTATCAAAAGTTAAAATAGATTTAGTGGTTGTTGATGAAGCACACTGCATATCGACTTGGGGACATAACTTTAGACCTGATTATCTAAAATTAGCAGAGATAATAGAAACACTCGGTTCTCCGCCAGTATTAGCATTGACTGCGACAGCCACAAAAAAAGTCATTATTGATATTAATATACAATTAAAGAGGGAGTTTAAGACGTTTAAGGCAAGTTTTGATAGGCCTTTATTGTACATGGTTGTTCAGGATGTTCCCGATAATATTGATAAAGAAATCTTTTTCCTAAACTTAATTAAAAAACTAACTGGACCAACAATAGTATTTGCCCGAACAAGAGAATTAACTGAAAACCTTTCAATTCTATTAAACCAGAATAACATAAGAAGTATTTTCTATCATGCGGGACTAAATTCTGAAGAAAGGCAAAAACGACAAAACTCATTCATGGATGGCGAATGCAATATTATCATTGCAACAATTGCGTTTGGCATGGGTATTGATAAGAAAGACATAAGAAACATCATCCATTACAATATGCCTCAATCTGTTGAAGGATATTATCAAGAAATAGGGAGAGCGGGGAGAGATGGAGATAAGTCAAATTGTATTTTACTTTTTACCGAAGGAGATATTCATAGAATGAAAGCGTTAATTTCTACAGATTGGCCTAACAAAGAGAAAATCGAGGACTTAATTAACCATTTAAAAAACAAAACAACTAATTTAATATTTGCTAATGCGAAAGGATTAGAATATGAAACGGACATAAAGGAAATTCCCGTACGTTTGATTTTACACAGATTAGAAGAAGCAGAAGCAATAAAGAAATATTCCAGTGTGCTTCATAATTTTAAAGTAAAATTTAATAAAAAGCATCTTGAAATTATTGCTTTATCAGATAAAAGGTATGTTGATGATATTAAGAAAATATTATCTTCTGAATATTTTAAAAGCGTAAGATCAATTATTAATCTTGAGATGTTAGTTGATGAAACAAAAATGAATTACTTTAAAGTTCTAGAAATTTTTAGGTATTTGGCTGGTCAGAATTACATAGATATAACAAAAGAACAACATAAAGATTTAATTTTTATTAAAAAAGAACTAAATTCATTTGATATTGCGCCTCTTGTAACTCTTTTTCAAGATATATTAAATAAAAACTACCAAAAAATTGATGATCTTGTCATATGTCTAACATCTCAAAATTGTATTCGTAGAAGTGTTTTAGAATATTTTGATGAACCAAACTTAAAAACGAAATGTGACATGTGTTCTAATTGTGTTGCATTAGAAATGTTAAATACTATACCTATGAAGATAAATGAGAATTATGCCACGGATGAAGAGATAACTGCATTATCAAGTCTTAAAATAGATATAAATAGTGACGAATTTCATATTATCTTACTAAAATCAGTGGGAATTGATAAGTGCATCCCTAAAAAAGATTTCGCTAAAGTACTAAATGGTACTTTACACAGATTATCTGCAAAGTGGAAATTTGAATTATGCTCTTATAATATATTAAAAGAAGAAGAATCGAAGATTGGAGATACTGTAAACAAATTAGTATCTGATGAATTAATGGAAATTACTCCTGATGGTGAATTAAGAATTACAAAAAAGGGAATAACTACCCTTTTAAAATGAAAGTCATTATTAATAATTCACAAACTCGTAGCATTTATAAATAAAAAATCCGAATTCTTAACAGCCGACACTTAACATCCACAGGTTGAACAATACGTTAAGAAAAGAGGTATTTGCTGAACACTACATTTCGTGAACATTCGCTATTAAGAAAACCACACTATGTTTTTAACAAAGCTCTTGCGGTCACAAGTGGACGACACAAGCCGACAAGCTCCCTAAAGTATGTTCAAACCTCAAATGTAAAAGCCCATACTGGGACTCCAAGAGAAAAGAAAGGAAAATCTAAAAGAATCCCTAAGTTTGTTACGTTTGGTTATACAGCCTCTGACGGGAATTGCACCCGCGACCTCCACCTTTTTGTTGACGTTTTGTTCTTGATACCAAGGTGGCGCAATGGCTACTATGCTACAGAGGCAATGGTGTTGTGTGGTTTGGTCGTGGTTTTTAAAGGTTTGTTTGGGGAGCGTGAATGAAAGCCGAAAAATATAAATATGTGTATACATATGTAGACTCCATGGGAACAAAAACAATTGCGATCATGGATGATGTGTATGCTCTTTTGAAAGCGCTTAAAGCGCCTCATGAAAGCTTTTCAGATGCATTAAGAAGGCTTGCGAAAACAAAAGGAGATATTGTGGCTCTTGCGGGAAGCTGGGGAGATATTTCAGATAAAGACGCGGAAAAGATAAAAAGCGCACTTATCCGTATGCGCAAAGGAACTCGCATTGACGAGTTGCGGAAACGTTTATGATCCTTGACACAACAATATTGATTGATTTCTTACGCGGAGAGGAACGCGCAATTCGTTTTGTTGCAGATCATTCCCCTCTATGGACAACTGAAGTGAACGTCTTTGAATTGTTTGTAGGCGCTTACCTTGGAGGAGTTGTGCAGAAGAAAAAAGATAACGCTGGTGCATTGATTGAGCGATTGATTGTTCTGCCTCTTGATCGCAAAGCATCAATAAAGGCTGCCGAACTTGCAAGTGAGCTGATTAAAAAAGGTCTTACAGTTGAGACTGCAGATAATTTGATTGCGGGAATTGCATTGACAAATGGAATAACAGAAATAGTGACTGCAAACAAATCACATTTTGAGCGATTCGATGAGTTGAAAGTCATTTCTTATTGACTTCCACGTCCCCGTTGTCCTTCAGCCAGTTCCTGGACGTCAGCAAGGGTATTAATATCATTGATTCCGCGGTCTTCTCGCATGCGTACCAGTCGTGGAAAGCGTAATGCATATCCGGAGGAGTAAGTCGGGGATTTCTGGATTTCTTCATAATTTACTTCAATCACAATCTTGGGTTTGACCTTGACTTCGCGCCCTTTTTCTTCGGTGATGTCCGGCAAAAGCAGTTTGGTCAGTTGTCCAAAGCTAAGTCCTTCTTCCTCTTTTTCTTTAATTCCTGTTCCCACCCGTCCTATCTCAACAATTTCGTCGTCTTCATTACGCACGCCAATCATGAACGAAGCAAGCCATTTTCCCCGTTTACCCTCGCCCCATTCTGCGCCCGTAATAACAACCTCAAGTGTATCCATTGTCGGCTTGACTTTGACTCCGAATCCTACGCGAGAGCCAGGTTTGTAGACGCTATGCAAATTTTTGAGCATGATTCCTTCGTTTCCGGAAAGCAAAGATTTTTTGTAGAAAGCATCTGCTTCTGCTTCACTTTTCACCAATATTTTCTCTGACAATTTGAACGCAAGAGGAAGGGAATCAACAATGTTCTCCAAGATTTCGCGCCGTTCCTCGAACGGTGTTTTCAGAAGGCTCTTTCCATCGTAATTGATGATGTCGAAGACGTTCACCTCAACAGGGAACTTTTCCGCAAGTTCATGGATGTCGTATTTGCGCTTGATGCGCTGGCTGATGCTTTGGAACGCAAGGTATTTTTTAGTTTTTTTGTCGATACCTGCGACTTCCGAGTCCATGATGAACCTTCCTGCACCGACATGTTTTTTCACCATCTCAACCACATCAGGGAACTGTTCAGTCACATTCTCAAGCCTGCGTGTGAACAGCGTTATCTTTCCGTTTGTTTTGTGAATCTGCAGTCGAAAACCATCGTACTTGTATTCTGCCGCAGCAGGTGTTCCGACAGTTTCGAGTCCTTCTGCAATGGTCTTTGCCTTTTGGAAGAGCATGACTTTGACAGGTTTTCCTGGCTTGACTTCGACATGTTCAAGTCCTTTGGCTCCTTTTTCGCGCAAGAGCTCGAACACCTCGGCGAAGTCGTTTGTCGCGTCGAACGCTTCTTGAACAAGTGTGCTGTAGTTCTCGTACACTTCGCGGTCAGGTATGGTGACTTCTTTTTCTTTCTCATCGTAAGTGATTCCTGCTTCTTTGCCGAAGAATGCCCAGATTAAAGCATCACGGATGGTTCCGTCTCCAAGCCCGACGCGCAGTTCGCCAAGCACAGTGCGCACGATATATTTTGCTTCGATTGGTTTTGCGCTAGTCAGTAATTCTGCGACCAGTTGGACTTTGCGCTCGACGCTTCCTGACCCTTCGAGTTCTGCTATTTTGTGGAGGTTGTCAAACACTTTTTTGACCGTGAGCGCGCTTGAGAATAGCGATGATTGACTTTTTTTCTGCATAAGTTTTTCAGCTGTTTTTCCTAAGTCTCCTGTTTCTTTCCACAGACCACCCAATTTTTCTGTTGATGCTCCGCTCGCCAAGGCGATTGCTTTCACGACCAGTTTATTTGCCATTCCAAGTTCGCGCTGGTCCCAATTGGGAAACACTCTTCCCTGAACTAAAATAATGACTGCTGGGTCGTCTGCAGTTTTCAAAAATTGTGCGACCAAGTGGGTCTTTTCAAGCCGCTTGGTGGTATTTTCCAGCGTTTGGTAGACGTCAGCGAGCTTTTCGTACTTCATGGTGAATTGAAGAGAAAGAGGGTATTTATGGGTTGTGGATTATGACCTGCGGTACCCAAGGTACCATTCATGACAGCAGTGCATCACGTCAAATTTTGTTCCGTTGTACGAGAATTGTGCTCTGTCACGAAGCCAACTTGCACCTAAGTATAAGTGTTTAACATCTTTGGCGCCAAGTGATGCAATTGCTAATTCTAGTAAGTTAGGGTAGTTGTCGGGCCAAATGCCTATATCAATATCTTTGTAGTCTGAAGTCACAAGGGCGCTTCCCGAGAGTCTAATAGTGAGTTCTGGTCGTGTTAGCTTGTCAAGTACATCTTTGAGGTTTTGAGCGTCCTTTGGTTTGATGTGTGGGAATTGCTCGCACACTTCTTTTGCAGGGTCATATACTTGCACTGTCATGTTTTAACGTTTAATCCGAATTGTTTTTAATGATTGTTGTGAAGAAGAATATAATCAATTTTTGCTTGCGCTCGCAGTTGAATAATTAGTGGTAACGCTGCCATGCCTCTCTTTCGCGATTTCTGCAAGTGCTTTGTAGTCTGCGTTGCCCGGCTCGCATTTGAGCAAATCGCCATAGTACTGCATGAGTGTTCCTTCCACGTCATATTCTGCTGCCAGATGGTCATCAAAGTTTCTGCCTTTTTGGCTCAAGTGTACGTTCTCATGGTCGAACACATATCGCCGAGCAACGTTTTGTGAGACTCCGATAATTGGTGAGTTGTTTTCCTTCACTGTTAAAGTATGTTCTGGCATAATCTGCAAAACTGCTGTCGCGTCCAAGCCCGATCCGTGCCTTATGATAAGGGACGGGTTCGTCGACTACAGGAATGTTTTTCTTGAGCTGTCCAATGAGGTCGTGGCACTCGCACGTACAGGCAGAGCTTCCTGCAAGTTCTTTTCTGTTTTGGAGTATTTGTTGTTTGACTGTAGAACCACTCGAATACATTGAATGGGTCCGTTCAGTAGGAGCATGTGCGGGGCCACAGAGCATACAATTTGCTCCAGATATTCCTGTTCTCGAATTCCCTGCATAGGATGTTAAAGTCATAATTGGAGAGAAAAGACGTGTAAAAATAAAAAGTTTTGTGACAGAAAAGTCATTGCAGGAGTTTAGGCGTCCTGTTGTGAATTACAAAAATCGCAGGGTTCCTGTCCAAGTCTTCTGGTGCGTTATTTTGAGCACAAAATGGGAAAACTGAAAAAACCATTTATTGACAAAGTACTCGCGGAATTCAATGTGAAACCAGAAGAAGTTTTGTTTGTTGACGATTTCCCCGGGAATGTTGAAAAAGCGAAATTGTTTGGAATGAACGCAATACAATTTACTGAACTGAACGAACTCAAACAGTATCTGAAACTAAGCTAAGCTTTTATACTTTCAACTTCTACGAATGACTATGACTAGCACCTGTGTTTTTTGTGTCATTGAGCCATATCAATAGCTCAAATTTGATTGAGTGCACGCCGGTGTGTTCACTTCAAAAAATCTGATTTATGCTCGTAGAGCCATCGATAGCACACGTCGAGCTGCGGGTGAATCTTCTCGCCGTTTGTTACCAGTTTGAATGCGTCATCTAAATCTATGAATTCTCCGCTGGCAACCTCACCATCCGCGAAATTGAATCCATCTTCTGCGAAAGCAACAAAGAGTTCTATGAATCTTTTGTGCCCATCTGAAGTAAAGAGCAGAGAATTCATTTTGTGGACTGGAACTTTTAACCCGAGTTCTTCACCCATTTCGCGTTTGGCTGCATCTTCGTATGATTCTCTTGATTTGACATGTCCTCCTGCGCTTGTGCAGTAGTAGCCTGGAAGGAATGATTTTGTTTCTGCACGTTTCTGGAAATAAACTTGCTTTGTTTTTGGATGTATTACAAAAACGTGCACGATGCGATGATTAAGTTTTTTCACGTAAATTTCCTCCTGTGTTGTTTTTCCAGTCACTTCGTTTTTGTCGTTAACGATGTCCATATATTCGCCCATTTTTTCCCTCCCTCAACTCTTTTATCAGTATCTCTTTTAAGGTGTCTTCTATCTTCTCTTTCGACGTATCTGTTAGGCAATATGGGCATTTGCATTATCTCCTTTTCATATCTCTGCTTTCTATTCCAGAGTTTCTGAAAGGAACTGTCCTGACGATCGACACGTTCCTTTGAAGCAGCATATGCTCGTTCGTGCCATACTATATCATCAACCGATATAAAGATGTGTGCCTTAATATCAAAGAAGTCTTGAACAACAGGCAGTTGTTCACCCTTGCAAAAAAGCAAGGAGCTTGGTTTTAAAGTCAGGCACGATTCAAAAAAGTAACCACTTCGGCAGTACTGGCTTGATTAAGAGCAACAAGTAGGGTGCTGCGACAACAAGTGCTCCAACAAGGATGCTGTGGAACCACGTTTCTCCGCCGCCACTTATTCCTGTTGCAGTTTTTGCCTTGCTGACTGCATGGATTTTTATTGCAGCCAATAGCCCAACAGCAATTTGCAACCCGATTGCGTTTCCAAGTACAGGAATTTTAGCAAGAAAGGGAAGAAGTGAAAGTACATATGCTGCGTTTATTGAACAAAATACAAAGAGTATTGAAAGCAGAATTGCGTGGACCGTGTGACCAGCACGATGAATGGGAAGCGTGACATCGCGATGGATAACTATTGTTTCATAAATTCCAATGATTAATCCAAATAACAATGCAGGACCTATTGAAAGTTCCACGTGTTCACCTCTTTTCAAAAACAAGAAACACCGTACCATTTAAAACTTTGTAAAGTATTGTCGTAAAGTCCGGCGCAATGTTTATATAGAACGCGCACGCTACTTGCTGCTAATGAAAAGGGGCAAAGCTACACGTGATGTACATCATGCAAACAAAGAGTTTGAAGAGGCAGTAAAATTTCTTTACAAATCAACTGAAGACTACTTGCACGCAGCACTCGAACTTGCAAAACTTCAAGGCAGTAAGAAGTTACGAAAAGTGAAACCTCACATATTGCAAATTGCAAAACAAGCAGATGAACTCTACAAAACGCACGTGAGGAAGAAATAAAATGGGACTGCTTAGCATATTTAGTAAAAAGGTGAATAATTTTGAGCAGTACACTGCAGACTTGGAGCGATTAAAGCAAGAAGAAAGTGAAACCGAAGTTGAAGAGGAGAAAGTTGTCCAGAGCGAGGGCCAGATATTACAACAGATCTATCAATTAACTGACAAAAAGGCAAAAATTGTTGGAAGCCAGGGAGCGTATTTCAAAGCCACTTCGGCAACAATCGATGCGATGAAAAACCTTTCTCTTGGTTTTGGAAATGCATTTCGCGCCATCGGTTTCAAACCCAAAATGGCTCTTTTCAGACTTGGCGCTGCAAAACAAGTTCTATTTGGAGGCAGCAGCCAAGACGCAATGGCTATTGCTGACGCAAATATTGCGGAAATGGGGAAAAAAGTCGACCAAATGAATATGGCGTTGAGACTTGAAAAAGCACAAAGCAATCCTGTTTTTCAAATCTGCATTGACAAAATAGGAATTGTTAATCAGCAAAAACAGCTCCTGAAGACCTTGACTGCATATCTTAACAGCGAAAAAAAGAAAATTGAACAGGAGGCACAGAAAGCCGAGAAAATTGTTGAAGAACTCCAAGAGGAATTTGATAACATTCGCATGGATGTCGAGATAATCAAAGCAAAACGCAAAACCGCGCAGGACAGACTCTACAAGCGGGCAGCGTGATTTTTTGTCGAAAACTTTATAAATGCACTATTGAGTGTTACCACTTATGAGTTTAGTACCTGACTATCGAAAGGAATACGAAATACCTGACTACCAAAAACAGTACGAAGGAATTCTCCATAGAGTAGATAGTAATCCGCTTCCAAAAGCAGCGTTTGAAAAAATTCTTTCACTTCACCAGGACAGCCCATTCAAGCCAGTGCCTGCGATAATCGATGCGCAAAGTCAGCAAGTAATCGGTAAACTAGAGCAGGATTTACTCGCGTTGCGCCGAGTAGCAGAAGATGGAAGAGCTGACCCTTGGGCTGCGTACTGCGCCGAATGGAGTGCACAGGGAAAAGCGTTCTACGCCTGCAAGCTTGATGAAACAATCGCACAGCCTGAAGACATCATCAAAACATATATCGCGTATGGAAGGTTGAACGCGTCATATGGTTGGAGACTTGGTGGGAGCACACAAAAAGTTAGACGACAGCAACGATTCAAAGGATGGCCGCGATTGCAAGCACTCGCAAACGCATTTATGATAGGATTTGACTCTAAAATAGATGATGATTGGGTTAAGCTATCGGTTTATGCGAAAGAAAGATTCCCTGAAGTTAACCCTAAGCACAAGAAATACGATTCTATTTCAAAACATGCTTAACTTTTCGTGTTGACCTTGCGGAATCAATCCATTTGCAAAACTTCTCAATTTGGCGATACAGTTTTTTGTGCTCTGAGGAAAGCTCCCGCATACTTTCTTTTGCCAACTGTTCAAACCCTTTTGGCAGTTTCTCAGGTAATTCATCAAATGACCTGACGATTTTGTCAGAATACGTTTGAAAAAACGGATTTATCCACACTTTGCCGTTTCTTGGTTCGTGCGCGTGAAGACGTAAAGGGAGAACGGTGAGCACTGCTTTTCCAGCCTCTTTGGCACAGGTCATCAGAACAATCGTTTCGCGGTCTAATTCCTGCTCTGCATTGACAACGACCACATCAGCCTGGCGGATTAAGTCTACTTCATGAGCCACTGTGTCTTTTGCTCGATCATTTTTTACAAGTAATTGAACATCATGCCGTTTTGCAATAAGTTGCTCTTTTTCTTCACGCCAAGAACCTTCAGGTCCAATCAGTCGTACTTTTAGTTTTTTCTTCGCCATTGTAATCAAGTGTAGTTATTTTTTCTGTACTTTCCAGCTGCAAAAGGTGGGGAGTTTTGAATATATTTTGTATCTTACTAGGTCAATTTTCTTTGCGTTTGGAGTGGCTTTAGCGTCAACGTAGTCAAGAATTTCGAACTTGTTTTTGATAATTGTTCCTATGACTGTTTGCAAAGTTCTGTGAACTTTGATGACTGGTTGTCCGCTCCAGTTTTCGTACCTAGTGCCTTCTTTGAAGTAATCTCCAAACACCCTTCCTTTATCACGAGAATGACCAAGGAGCCGATATTCTTTTCCCGCAATCTTTACTTTTTCGCGTATGGAAAAGAGTGGATTTGGCATTCAACGATGTTTTCATGCAACGATGGAAATCTACAAGGACGAACACGGCATTAACTTTCCAGCAAGCATAAGACCATTTGATGTTTCAGTCATTGTAATGAATCCAGAAGATGATAATCAAATGAGAAAGGGAGTTCGTTGTTATGACGCATTAATTGGTACTGGAAAGAAAACAGTGCTAGATGATCGTCATGGAAAAACACTAAAAGAAAAAGTAGAACTTTCTGACTTTTATGGAATTCCAGTAAAATTAGTGATCGGCAGAAAAGAAGCACAAACTGATTCTGTTACGATTAAACAAAGAGAAAATGAAGAAGGAAAACTAGTTACTTTTGAACCACAAATAGTGGAGGCATATCTCAATGGATAATTGTCTTTTCTGCGGAATTGCAGATAAAAAAATTCCAGGTTACGTGATTTACGAAGACGATAAACATATTGCCGTTCTTGATATTTATCCTGCCGTCAGAGGGCAGTCGTTAGTATTACCCAAGAAACATTTTGGAAGTTATGTTTTTGAAATGGGAAAAGATGATTATCTTGCATTGATGATTGCTTCTAGAAACGTGGCCAAGTTAATCGATGAAAAACTGGGGGCTTTAAGGACGTGCATGGTTATGGAAGGAATGGAAGTAGATCACGCCCATATTAAGTTGTATCCAATTCACGAAGTCCTCACAAACATCGCTCCTGAAACAATTGACTTGAACAAGTATCCGGGATACATTAGCACAAAACACGGAGAGCGAATGAGCAATTCTGACTTGGAAATAATACTCGCAAGATTTAAATAAGTACTAGTAACCCTCTTTCATATGATAAAACCCAAAAAAATATCTCGCGGAGACACGATTGCTCTACTCGCGCCTTCAGGTGGACTTGGTGGACTTTTTCCTCACAGAGTGGATAGTGCGAAAAGAGCGTTGGAAAAACTTGGTTTTAAGGTTAAAGAGTTTCCGACTGCTCGAAAGTTTCAAGATGGCAAGGCAGGAACTCCTGATGAGCGTATAAAAGACTTGCATGATGCATTCAGCGATCCGTCAATTAAGGCAATTATGTGCACTATTGGGGGCTTGTGCTCAAACGAGATAATTGGCAGGCTTGATTATGAGTTAATAAAAAAGAACCCAAAAATGTTTTGCGGGTACTCTGATATTAGTATCTTGCATCACGCAATTGCCAGAAGAACAGGGCTTGTTACGTTTTACGGTCCTGCAGCAATGACTCAATTTGGCGAGTTTCCAGAACCTTTACCGTATACTGTTGAACATTTTCTGAAAGCAACGACTTCAACAAAACCAGTTGGTACGATTAAGCCTTCTGAAAAGTGGACTGATGAAACTAGTTTGGACTGGTCAAAAAAGCTTGACTTGACAAGGCCACGCAATCTTTACGAAAATGAAGGGCACATTTGGTTAAAGGAAGGAAAAGCAACAGCGCCAATTATTGGAGGTTGTCTAAGTTCAATCATGCAACTTAAAGGAACGCCTTACGATTTTGACTCTACTGGAAAGATTTTATTCGTTGAAACCTGCGAAGGTCAAGATTTCACCAAAGGAGAGCCTTTAGGCTATGCTGATGCTCACATTATGGACTTACGCAATGCAGGAGTGTTTGATAAAATTAAAGGACTTGTTGTAGGAAGACCTTTTGGCTACTCTGCAGAAGATCGCAAGAAATTCGTGGACATCATTGCCAAACATGTTGCAAGTTACAATTTCCCTGTTCTGGTAAACGTAAATGTCGGTCATGCTGACCCTATCATCACAATTCCACTCGGTGTAACCGTAACGCTAGACTCAGCTCAAAACAGGTTTTCAATTGATGAAAGCGGCGTTTCAGAATAATTTATTGAATATTCTTAATAATCAATGGCAAGGTATGGACATGAATTTTGGAAGGCTACAAGGATACGTTCCTATGGAGAAGAATATTGTGTATTTCAGAAGAGGTAATGATGAACTTTCTCTTAACATTACTAATGCTTGTCCAAATGCTTGTGTATTTTGTATTAGAGACTATGACCTGGGATGGGGTGTTTCGAATCTTTATATGGATCGCGATCCCGATATAAAAGAAATACTGGGTGCGTTTGATCAAGAAGCACAATGGATTTCGGAAGAAGGAACATCTATAAAACGAGTAAAAATATGCGGTTACGGTGAACCAATACTGCGATTTAATGATCTCGCGTCCATCGTAACACACGTTAAGAAAAAATGTCCCAAGACAACAATACAATTAACAACAACAAGGTGGCCTTATTTTAGATTCATCTCTCAAGATACAGCACCCCTGCGAGAGCTTAAAGCAGCAGGTCTTGATATTATCTATCTTAGTTTGCACGCTCTTGATGAAGAACAATACAAAAGACTTGTAAGGCCAGGTATAACAACGTATGATACAAATGCATTTTCTGATAGCTTAAGATTTGCTAGGGCAACTCGTGAAGCAGGATTTCAGTTAAAATTAGGGTTTATCAGAGTGGGCGCAGTAGATGAGTTGGGAATTAAAGCACTTGCGGCTGAATTGGATGCTGAATATGAATTGCGGGAGTTTGAAAAATAATGATAAACTCACTACAAGAAAAGTTCACTAAGGCAAGAAGAACTCTTTTCGCCAGAATTTTTGAAACAGCAAATTTAGACCGCATTCATCCTGTGAATTCCTTTGAAAAGATAGAATTAGTAACGAGAGATATGACTGCGAAGCTTGGCATTCCTCTAACTGAAGAAGAAGATACTTTGGCTAGGCAAAGAACAAATTCACTTACAACCATATCACCCAGATACGACGTTATATTTTTCATATCTGGGAACCCCACTCATTATGGCCATATTTTCACCGCTGAAGAGTCCGCACACCAGACAAATTCAATAGTTCATTTATTTGTGACTAAAGGTCATTATAAAAAAAGAGGTTTACCTGAACATAGTGATAGACTGAACTTGGCAATGAGACTGGCCACGGGTTCAATGAACGTTTCTGTTGAGAATCACGAGTTTGAAGGTGAACGAATTGCGGGCCTGGAATATTATTCATCAAAATTTAGAAATTTTGCTCAATTGATAGGGTCTGATGTTTTAGGAAGGTATTCTCAAGAAGATAGAGGCGTTTTTGCTTACCCGTACATATTATTTGTAAGATCTCCCGATGACCTTGAGACTTACCCTGATATTGTGAGAAGATTTGTGCACTTAGAAATTGTGAGGAGTGACATAAGGCCTATTAGCAGCACATCAATAAGAAAAAGGCTTATTTCTGACAAAATCTATCCACCACTTTTAAGACAACACGTTATGCCTTATTTGGAAGCAGGCGTTCAGTAATGGATCGCGCGCAGCTTCCTTTTCGTTCGAACACTGAAGGCTACCTCCTTGATAGTGTTGGAAATGTTCTTGCGCAGGTGCAAGATGGTATTCTTGTTTTTCCAGGAGGTGGCGTGGAAAAGGACGAAGCTATCCTTGATGTAATTACAAGGGAGACTTTTGAGGAAACAGGCGTTGTTATTGAACACGTTCGCTTGCTTGGAACAATACGTTTTGTTTGGAGTGAGTCTTGGGCAAGAACAGAAAAGCAAAAATTGCGTTTTGAACAGTTTGAGGGTGAAGAAATGCACTTTTTCACCGGGCGAATAAAAGAGTTTAGAGAGCCAATTGGTGAAGACAAGTGGATTGGTGAGTTATTAATGCCTGTGAGCAAGGCCATTGAGTTTCTTGAGTCTCAAAAGCCATTCAAAAGTGAGGCTTTGTATAGAGAGAAACAACTCGGTTTTCTGAAAACAATACTGGGGAGATTTCATTAGTATTTTTCAGATTAGCAATGGTCAAACGTTACATTTAATAAACACAACTTCACCTAAAACCACCATGACAACCAAGTTAGATGCAGAATACAGAAAAGAAGGATTCCACTGGGGACTAAATCCCTCTTCCGCTGTAAAAAACATTTTGCATCTGAAATCACAAGGAACTGTTCTTGATATTGGTGTGGGAGAAGGAAGAAATGCTCTTTTCCTAGCGCAAAACGGTTTTGCGGTCACGGGAATTGATATATCTGAAGAAGGAATAAAGAAATTCACACAGGAAGCCCAAAAACGCGGCCTGCACGTACACGGCATAGTCGCTGATATCACGACAGCAGAGTTAGAAAAATATGATGTTATTTTAGCAATAAACTTGCTTCAATTCCTTACGAAAGAGAAAGCATATGCAACCATCGAAAAAATGAAAAAACACGCAGAACCGGATGGAATAAACATCATCCAAGTTTTTCTAAAGGAAAACCAGGGGAGTTTTCCCTATTTATTCTCAAAAGATGAACTAAAAACACTTTATTCTGATTGGGACATTCTCCTTTACAAAGAATACGAAACACCTAAAGAAAAACATGGGAACGGACCTTGGCACCATCACTATGTTGCAGAAATAATAACAAAAAGAAAAAATTAGGCTTTAACCTCCTGAACAATAACTTCCGCAACTGCCCCCATCGCCAGAACTGCAATCAGCAGCGCTCGGTGTAGGCCAAAATTTTGCATCTGGTTCGCCAAAGATCGAACGATACGCAGCAATGGTCTTTTTGTATGCTTCTATCTCAGGTCTATCTGAGGGCACATGGTCCACAAAACTACCAATCCGTTCAGATAATCTTCTATACAGGGGTGTGTTTAGAACCAGTTCGTGCCAGTAAACATCAATTTCATTTGAGGGAGCGAACTTTCCTTTAATCCCTCCAGCAATACCTAAAAACTTCACTGTCTCTCCTCGAAGTCCGCGCAGGTAATCAGAATCTTCTACCTTTTTGATTACTCTGGAATCAACTGGTGAAAGATCAAAATCGGTCAACAAATCAACAATAGATCTCACGCGTTCCTCGTTTATCCTTTCCCGTTCTAAAACCGCTTCCATTTTTACCCTCCCCTAAATAATCGGTAGGAGTCCGATAAACATTTATATTTTATCCAAATAAATTATATGGACTATATAATTGACGTGAAGACGTCATCTGAGTAGCGCCTTAGCCTACAGCAATCATGCAATATTTTAGGAAATACTACAACCGTTGCGCGGCTTCAAACTCGCGCAAGTCCAAAATAGCTGTTTTGAACTATCACGTAGTTATGCGAAACTTTTAACAATTCCTCTCGCTTATACAGTGTTGTTA
>JAGVYM010000047.1:36300-37360 GCA_018303245.1 Candidatus Woesearchaeota archaeon
GTGTTCTTGAGCGATTAAAAGAGGAGCACAAGGAGAAACAAAAAGCGCGTTCAGAGCGAAAAGCGTTGGAACAACGATTGTTAAAAAGTGCCGTTGATGAACTGCAGGGAAAACGAAAAGAAGCACAGAACTGCCGCCAAGAATTGAAGGATTTGGAACAAAGAGCTATTGAAGAATCAAAGAAAGCAGGGAAGTATTCTGCAAAAATATTGGAAGGTCAAGAACTCTACGCAGCGGGCCGTTACGATGATGCGATAAAATTTCTCACAACAGTTCTTACTGAACTACACCCTCCACTTTTTACTGATATGAAATCCGATCCAGTGAACGAAGGCACGGCGCGCCAGTATCTTGCTTTCTCATATCTTAAAAAAGGGAATGACGTGCAGGGAATGCACGAACTAGAAACCGCGAGAGCTTGCTTGAAAAGTCCCCATGATGCCGTATTTTTGCAAAGTTTTAATTTAGAGGCTGGCTGGTTTTTAGAGGAGTACTTTGAACTGCGGCCAAAAGAAGGCAGAATGGTGCCTGAACACGTTTCTCCTGAACTTGTTAAACATCTTGACGGCAAGCTCGATGAAGGGTTCCGCGCGTACTACACTGCCAGAACGAGCACCCATCAGTACGAACCTGCAATCAATGCATTCGCTGAACTTTCTCAAGCCTTAGCAAAGTGCAACTGGCCCCGAATGGAAGCCATAGCGAGAAAGGAACTTGGCTGTGTTTACCACGAAAGTGGAAATCGTACACTTGCATTGTCCGAGTTTGAAACTGCGAAAAGGCTTTTCAGAGAAAGTGCAGAACCAATGCAATATCAGGATTTCGAAAAACAGGTTGAAGCTTTTTTAAAGGAAAATGAGTGAATAACTTTATAAAGATAATATTCTTTATGAACGTAAATGAGTTTTTTTGGCTTATTTGGAAATAAAGAGGAAACCGTTACGACTCCGACATTGATAGATAAATTTAGTCTTTACCCCGCCCCTTGGGGCGGCTGGGGCTAGATTATAAATACAAATTAGTTTTTGTTTCTTTTATGGATGTTGAGCACGCGTGTCAT
>JAGVYM010000001.1 GCA_018303245.1 Candidatus Woesearchaeota archaeon
ATACAGCTTCATGCGCTGATGGGAAAGGTTTGACTTGTACAGAAGATGGGTCGGAATAATCGTGCCACCCTTGTCCTGGATGGCTTTGAGCATATCATAAATTATATCAATTTTAGTCCGTTTCATGTGAAGTCCTTATCGTTTAAGCAAAATTCTCAGCAGGGCGGCAAGCAGCATCAGATAGGCGAACGCCTGCACCGCGTGAGCAAACACATACCATATGTTCGAACGCATGTCCAGAATAAACAGCGGCTGAGCAAGCGTCAAAAGGATGAACGCGCCAAACACTAGCGCAGAAGTCACTGAACGAACCTTGCGATAATTTTGACTATACGCCCACGTTATAAAAAGAAGCAAAATACTACTTAACACATAAAAGCTCAAGAAATAACTCGCGCTAAAGACCAGTCCTGGGACTAAAAGCAAAAACATCATCACAAGCAGACGTTTGTCCTCAATCTTGTACGTGCTTGCAATCAGCAACAGATACGCTGCAAGCGCGAGAAAGATATGCCCCACATATCCACCGAAAAATACCAACCCTATTATATTTGGTGAGACATTGAAAAACTTGCCCAAAAACGCGTCTGCAACAGAACGCGAGAGAAAACTTCCGCCCAGCAAAACAAAACTCGCAAGAAAATACTTATAGCTTCGCTCATTGGTTGAACGGTATAACTTGTACGACACAAACGCGATCAGAAGAGCTATGATGCCAGCAAACGCCTCAAGCGTCGTGTCAACACCAAAGAACCACTCAGGCCGTGGCAAGTAAATGTTCAACATTACTGCAAATCGAGGGTTTGCACTTTTTAAACTTTGTGGACAGACGGTCCGCACTTCGACTGCATAAGAGATTTAAGAACACTGCCAGGAATCAATCATGAGGTGAACATCATGGCCTACGAAAACGCAAACCAAGACCTGCGCGCCATCAACAGCTTGCTTGTAAGCGGCGCGATAACACGAGAAGAAGCACAAGAACTGTGCAACTTTGTGGAGGGACTGGCGTGATCCTTAAAATAAATTCCATTTCTTTTTATCTCCTTTCTGAAACTCTTTGAGCAGCTCAGTCTGGTGCTTTGACAATTTCTTGGGAATCTCAACCTGAACTTCCACAATCAAATCTCCACTATGGCGGCCGCGCAGTTCAGGTAAACCTTCACCTTCCAAACGAAGCTCTTCATTGGGCTGTGTTCCTTGCGGAATCTCCACTTTCTTTTTACCATCAAATGTTTCCACCTCAACTTCACCACCGATGCACGCAGTCACAAAACTAACAGGCAGAACAATACGCAAATCGCTCCCTTCCCGGACAAAACGCCCATCTTCTTTGACGCGCACGACAACATAGAGGTCGCCTGGCTCGCCGTTCCTTCCGGTAGCCTCACCTTCACCAGGCAAGTGCAAACGCATCCCGTCTTCAATCCCTGCAGGAATTTTTACTTTGATAGGCTTACGCGTCACAATCCTTCCTTCACCACGACAATCCTCACACTGCTTTTCAGGCCGCTCACCAGTTCCCTGGCATGTGCTGCACGCAGCAGTAGACGCAAACATCCCAAACGGAGTCCGTCTTGTGTGTCGCACCGTGCCCTGCCCTTTACAGGTATCGCACGTGATAAAATTAAATCCTCCCTTACCATCACACTTTTCACAACTTGTCTGCCGCTGCAAATGCAATTCCCGCGTTGAACCTTTCGCAACCTCTTCCAAAGAAATAGACACTTCCGCCACCAAATCCCTGCCTTGCGAGCGACGCCTTCCTCTTCCTTGCCCACCAAACCCAAACCCTGAGAAAAGACTGTCAAAAATATCGTCAAAGTTCACATCAGCACCCGCGAAATCGCGGAAGTCAAACCCTGAGAAGTTCTGTCCAGGACCTGCGCTTCCAAACTGGTCATACTGCTTGCGCTTTTCCGGGTCACCAAGCACTGCCGCAGCTTCGCTTGCCTCCTTGAACTTATCTGCAGCACCAGAATCCTTATTTATGTCAGGGTGATACTTCTTCGCAAGCGTCTTGTACGCTTTCTTTATGTCTTCCTGCGATGCAGTCTTATCGACGCCCAAAATAGAATAATAATCCTTGCTCATAATACCCTCTTCTTAAAATCGTCAAGTCCCTGGTACAAAAACGCCTGGAACCCTGCGGCTTTCAAAGGATCAATGACAGTCTGGTGATCATCGCTTACTGCAATTTCACTTGGCAACAATTGCAGTTTTCGAGCAAGAATCTTAAACAATGCTGGATCGGGCTTGAGCACACCCTCTTCATAAGATGTGACAAATACATCAAAGTTATTCTTGAAACCAAAACGCTTCTGCAAGCCTTCAATCCTTTCCTTGAAATTGTTGGTGCACGCGGCAATCTTTACTCCTTTTCTTCGCAAATACGAAATCAACTCAACTGTCGCAGGGTTTTCCTCATAAATTTGCACAAGCAAACTCAGCAACTCTTCTTTTGTCGACTTGATTCCCCACGTCTTAATCGCGTATGCCCAGAACGCATCTCCACTCATCAATCCTTTCTTGTATTCCTTCATCTGTTGGCTTTTGAGGTAGACTTCCTTGATTTGATACTCTGAAAGACCAAACTTTTCCTGCAATTTCTTGATGAACGTTTGCGTACCGCTCTCAAAATAAACGCCATCTAAATCAAATACCACTGCGCGTATTTTAGAAACAGCTCCGCTCACTCAAACCGCCCTTTCACCTTGTACTCCTCACCATTTACAACTTCATCTATTTCCTTTTCAACAAGACGCGAAATTGCGCGCGTCCCTAGAAGGCGAAAAACCGCGTACAAAACAAACATGATTATTGCCGTGTAGGCGAGGTATTTAATCATACCTTTTCCCCTTGAACAGTCCCATCTTCATTAACTTTCGCGCCCTTCCCTCCTTTTGCAGCTGCTGCTTTTTGATAGAGCGCAGTCGCAGCGGCATGGAACAGCTGGTTCGCCTCCTCGAGTTTTTTCTTAATGTCCGGGATGTTCCTTGGCGAGGCCTCGAGCAGTTTCTTGAGCTCGGCAATCTTTTCCTTGACTGCTTTGATTTCTTTCTCGTCCACCTTTCCTTCGAACTCTTTGAGCTGTTTCTCAGATGAGTAGACAAGAGTGTCAGCCTGGTTGATGACTTCAATCTCTTCCTTTCGCACTTTGTCAGCGTCAGCGAACGCCTCTGCATCTTTACGCATACGCTCAACTTCGGCAGCATCAAGCTTGTTTGGCGCAGTAATTTGCAACCTCTGCTCTTTGCCAGTCCCCAAATCCTTCGCGATAACGTGCAAGATACCGTTTGCGTCAATATCAAACGCAACCTCTATCTGCGGAACCCCACGCGGAGCAGAAGGAATGCCAACCAAATCAAACTGTCCAAGGTTTTTGTTGTCTGAAAACATGGAACGCTCGCCTTGTGCCACCCTTATTGTGACTGCTGGCTGATTGTCCGCAGCGGTGCTGAACACTTGGCTCTTCTTCACTGGAATCGTGGTGTTGCGCTCGATTAGTCTTGTGAAAACTCCACCAAGAGTCTCAATACCAAGACTGAGCGGAGTGACATCAAGAAGCAAAATGTCTTTAACATCTCCCGCCAAGACTCCACCCTGAATAGCGGCTCCCATAGCTACACATTCCATCGGGTCGATAGAACGCTCAACTTTTGAACCAAACCACTGCTCAACGTACTTCTGCACAATCGGCATACGGGTCGGACCACCAACAAGAATCACGCGAACAATATCTTTGACACTGAGTTTTGCGTCAGAGAGGGCCTGGTCAACGCTTTTCTGACAACGCTTGACAATCGGCTCGATAAGCTCCTCAAGCTTTGCACGCGTGAGCTTCATCTGCAAGTGTTTTGGACCCACATTGGTAGCACTGATAAACGGCAGGTTGATTTCCGTTTCAAGCGTGGTTGAAAGCTCAATCTTTGCCTTCTCGCACGCCTCACGAATACGCTGCATGGCGACACCATCATCATTCAAATCTATTCCAGTGTCTTTCTGGAACTGCTTAACCACAAAATTGATGAGCGTGTTGTCCATATCAGTTCCACCCAGTTGGGTATCACCTGAAGTCGAAATCACTTCAAAGACTCCATCACCAAAATCCATAATTGTGACGTCAAGAGTTCCACCACCCAAGTCAAAAACAAGAATCTTCTGATCCTTGCCAGTCTTTTCCAAACCATAAGCAAGCGCGGCAGACGTCGGCTCGTTAATGATACGCACGACCTCAAGACCTGCGATGGTCCCAGCGTCCTTGGTTGCCTGACGCTGGTTGTCATCAAAATAAGCAGGAACTGTAATCACAGCCTTGCTGACTTTCTCGCCCAAAAAGCTTTCCGCGTCACGCTTAATCTTTTGTAAAATAAACGCAGAAATCTGCTGGGGAGTATACTCTTTACCAAAAATCTGGTACTTAAAATTCGTCCCCATCTTACGCTTTGCGGCATACACTGTACCTTGTGGGTTTGAGACCGCCTGACGGCGCGCCGGTTCTCCGACAAGCACCTGACCTTCTTTAGTAAACGCGACAAACGACGGGAAAGCTTTTCCATACAATGAAGCACCTTCCGCTGAAGGGACAATCTTCGGACGACCGGCCTCAAGGACGGACGCTGCGCTGTTTGAAGTTCCCAAATCGATTCCGATAATTTTTTCATTAGTCATGTTTGTGTTCCTCCGATGAGTGTTTGTGTTGTGTTTTTGGTTCTGTCTTCGGTCCTTTCGAGACCTTGACTTTTGCGTAACGAATCACGCGACCGTTCATTTTGTATCCTTTCTGCAGCTCCTCAATAATTTCTCCTTCGGGAGCCTCGCTTTCGACCTGCATCAAAACTTCATGGTTGTAAGGGTCTATCTTGTGGCCGACACACGCCATCGGCTCGACCTTCTCCTCAACGAGAACTTTGTGCAAATTCTTGAATATGAGTTCGATTCCCTTCTTAGTCTCAGCAGGAACTTCTTTGAGCTGATGGAGCGCACGCTCGAAATCGTCAACGACCGAGAGCAGTTTAAGAATCAAGCGCTCGGATGCGCGCGCGTGAAGTTCTACGCGTTCTTTCTCAACGCGCTTCACATAATTCTCAAACTCCGCCTGCAGGCGTTTGAGGTGATCAGTATATTCTGCGACAAGCGTCTGGCTTTGCTCGAGTGCGGCCTTTGCGTCGTCCGCCGCCGGAGCTTGCGTCTTTGTGTCCTCGTGTTTCTCATTCATCAAATCACCGTTGACTTCAAGTCAACTCATTAGGTGATAACTGATACCGGTATATAAAGCTTTCTTTTTTAAACGGAAGATTTAAATAATTCACCACCTTTGTGAACAACAGCACGAGGTGAACTTACCATGAGCCAAGACCAAGTAAACATCAACATCCATGAAGGCGACCCCTTCTTCGCGCACGAAGTAACTGTCAACTTCACCCCGACGCAAATGTCCATGGACTTCAAATGCATCACGCCACGAAGCGACCCCCGCGGAAAAAAACCCAGCTTCCAACTCAAACACAACGTCGTCATGGTCGACCCCTGGCACGCAAAAGCACTCATCAACGTTCTTTCCAATGTAATTGGCAAGTATGAAACCGAGTTTGGAAAAATCAGCAAACCAAAAGCGCTTGCCAAGGCAGAGAAAAGACAGCAAGAGCTCGCCAAAAATGGTGAACCTGCACCTGAAATCCCAAACTATATGGGTTAACCATGTATGTCCAAAGAATCGTCATCACCACCATCCGCAAGCCGCGAGCGAACTCTCTTAACGACGAACTCCAATGGTTTGGAAGCTCACTTGGACTTTTCGGCGAACGCGACAAAAACAAATCCTGCTTTCGCATGTTTATTGAATTGGTTAAAGCGGTGAAACAAGAACAAGGACTGACCAGCGAAGAACTCGCAGGAAAACTTGGGCTTACCCGCGCAACCGTCATCCACCATCTCAACACGCTGATGGAACGCGGCATCATTATTCACCGTCAGAACGAGTACATTATTCGCGGGGACAGACTGAGCGCGCTTGTTGAAGACATTCAAAGAGATGTCGAGCGGCAATTAATCGAAGTTAAGAAAGCGGCGGAAGAATTAGATAGGTTGCTGGAACTTTAATATTCACAAAATAATTAATCTGTGTGCCACTTGCAAGATGGCTCTTCTTCAACCTCATACCCATCTGTTCGTTGGAACAACTTATTAGAAATAACCAACTGTCCGTTTATTTTTAAACACCGTTCAGTGAGTGCGTATGATGCTCCTCCTGACGTATAAAAATAAATTGATAAATTATCTTTGCCTTGTGTTCCTTCAATTTCAAACTGTACTGGCCGCAGGGATGCTTCTGGCCAACACTTAATTTTTGTTATCGCGAGACCATCAAAACTCACATTGAAATAAGGAAGATATTGTTCCTGCACTCGTTGCAAGCACCACGTATTCTCAGAGGGTTGTGTATTTTCAATTTGCACCACGGGAGGTTGTTCAATTTTTTGCTCAACCTGAACACAAGAAACGAGCAACACACACAATACTGCAAAATACAATCTCATAATTAACTCCAGTATTGCTATGACTTAAATATTTTACTCATAATAACTTCTTGACAGCGCAAGTCCAAGCAGGCCAAGCACCACGATCGCAAGCACGATTCCGCCCTTGACAAACCACGAATCAGGCGAGAGGTTAACCTTCACGTTCTTGAACAATCCTGAAAGCTTAGCTCCTAATGACTCTTTCTGTTCTGGAATTTCTGCAGTTACTGGAACATCTATTTCTGTAGTCTGCGGTGTTTTCTCGACATTTATCGAAGGCTTCGCGGGAGTTGCTGGAATCGAAGCAGTGTCGGTCACAGGCATATTGAACAGTGGAGTTGTTGATGGTATCGCACTCACCGCACCAGGAAGCTTTGCAGTAATCGACGCGCCAATGCGACCGAGTGCATCCACAATCACTTCCACATCAGCAACGCCATCACGCGAGAGGTCGAACTGTCCACTCTTGCCTTTTGGAATCGTGAAATATTTGCCGTTTACAACCCATTCAGTTGTCTCTGCTGCTGAATCGATGCGGCGCAGCAATGCAGACAACGGAAGCAATCTACCATTCCGCAGGAATTGCACTGGCCTACCAATAGCAACCTCTTGTAGGATAGGAGTTGCGCCAATAGCGATACGAAGACCTCCGCCGCCACCGCCTCCTCCGCCACCACCTGAAGGAGTTGTAGTGACTGAAGGCTCTGCGACACTAAGTGAAGCTAATGCCTGGCTCGATAAGCCGAAACGGTCTGTAACAGTCAATGAAATAGTGAAAGTTCCTGTCTGGTTGAACGTATTGTTCACACTTGCACCGGTCGCAGTAGTGTTGTCGCCAAATGACCAGGAGAACAACAACGAATCATTGAGCGGACCAGGAATGTTGGCATCCGTGCTAGTGCTGATGAACGTGACGGTCGAACCAGGGCGAACTGAAGAAGCGCTCAAAGTAAACGATGCAATTGGAGAAAGTGGAATCACTTGCGAAAGATTCGCCGCGCCGTTTGCTGCATTGTACGTCACTCCACCCGAAGTAATCGTCCCTTGAGTCAACACGTTGTTGGTGATAGTTGCATTCTGAACCTGCGCGTTCGCAAATGAAGAATTCGAAATATTGTTGTTTGTAATCGTCCCATTATTGATAACGCTCATCGAAACCCTGCTGTTTGTGACTGTGCTAAATAGAACGCTGCTTTCAACAATCGTGCTGCCTGACACTGAACTTCCGGTCAAATTACTCGGGTCGAAAAAGCCATCCGCGAGCATGCAGCCTGTTGCAACAATGTGCAATACTGTGCTGTTGCGCACAACACAATTTGCAAGGATGGAGTGGTTGACTTCACTTTGAGTCGCGTTGACATTTGTCAGCGTATCGTTTGTACCATTAATGTTGACAAGAACGCTCCCTGCTGCGCTTGATTGTGAAACACGGGAAGCCTGCACAGTTGAGTTCGAAAGTGTCCCATTCACAAAGACGCTCTGCGTGATCACGTTATTTCCCAAAAGGATGGTCCCATCCAGAATATTTGACGCGACATACACCACATCAGTGTTAGAAGCTGCGCTTTGATTGTTGCACGCAATAGAAACCGCGTTAACCCCTCGCACTAGCGATACGTTCGCCCGATGGGCTGTTCCGTTTGTTGTAGTAAAGTTGTTTCGCATACTTACCTGCGGAACATCGTTTCCGTCAAATGAACAACTCGTAGCGGCGTTTGTATTAACTGCCAAGAAGAACGAACTGAAGTTGAACTCCGTCCCATTTGCAGGCGCGACACCTGAAATACCCACGATGGGCGTGATAGTTATTTTGCGAGATGCAGTCGCGTTACTTGCGTTTGTATCACCTGCAAAGACTGCAGTGATGTTCTGCACTCCAAGACTTGCGAATGCCCTTGTGAACACCAGTGGCGAAGCACCCGTCTGTTCGAGCACACCGTTCACAAAAATAGATACTGCTCCTGAAGTTGGATTTGTAAGATTTGCAAGAATGCTGACCGAATCATTGACCTGCGCAGTCGTATCTGCTTGTGCCCCGTTAATCAATAAATCAACTGCGCCAACTCCTTTGTTCACAGTATACGTCGCGTTTGCTGTCACATTACTATTTGTCTGATTGTCATTTGCAAACCAGAAATAGGAATGGTTGCCCACTGCAAGAGCGCTCACGTTTGCCTCGTACGTAGAAGAATTTCCAACACGCGTTGCAACAACACCAGAACCATCAATCTGCAAAAGCACGGTTTCAACACCTGTGTTGTCTGTCACGTTGCGTCTAAATACATATAGAGAAGAAAATTGAGCAGGATTCACCGGACTTACCGACTCGCTTCCAAACACTGGAGCCACGCGGTCAAGCACTGTTATGTTTAACGTAACGTTTGAGCGTCTGAAGTTCTGATTGCCTTCAAAAATTACGACAACCGTCTCTTTACCTACATCGGTCCAGCTCAAGTTCACGCTCACTGGAGATGTATTAGACACTACAACCGTGCCATTGCGCACAACAGTAATTATTCCCGTGGTATTTGTTGGATTGGCAAATACGCTCAATCGCCCAAATTGAGTTTCTGTAAGGTTAACATCACTCGTGATATTGAATGGAGAAGAGCTACCTCCGCCACCGCCACCTGAACTTGCAGGAGCAACCTGCACTGAAGACAACGTCAATACCAACTGTGCAAGCGGCTGGACAATCGTGAATACGCTCAAGTTCGTCACGTTCATATTATTCGCCGTATCGTTCGCAAACCAACGAAACGAATGGTTGCCTGCGCTCAAGTTCTGCAAGGTGATTTCAAAAAAATCTCCAGCACGTGAAACATTAGTGAAGTTGACATTGTTAAACTCAAACGTCACGTTAGAGACATTACCGTTGTCTGTCCAATTAATTCCAAAGCGATAAGAAATGTTAAGACCAAACAATGTTCCATTCGCGGGAGAAACCTGACCGCCAGGAGATGGAGGAACCGTATCCGTGATTGTCAAGCTAAACAAACCATTCGTACACGCGCCAACAGAGTCACACACTTGCAGTCTCATGTTGAACAATCCGGTCGTGCGCGGCGTGAAGTTGATCAATCCTGTCGCGAGATTGATGTCAAACAGTGTTGAATTATCCGTAAAGTTGAACGAGTTGTTCTCAGCATCACTTGCGTTCACGTCAAAGAAAAACGACAACCCTGCCTGCGCAGATTGGTTTGAAAGATTTACAAATGCAGGCGCGTCGTTAACATCGTTCACCAAAATCCCAATATCCTGCGAGACATTGTTTCCAGCTTCATCAAACAAGAAGAGCGTAACCACAAAAATTCCAGATTGGTTTGGTTTTGGAGTCACCAGCAAAACATCAGTTGACCTGTTTATAACAGCGCTAAAGATATGCGTGTCAAGCATCGTAACTGGCGTGCGGTTCGGAGGCGTGTTGTTAATCTGAATATCTGATGCAATTTTCCACGTCAAATTGTTATTGTCCCCGGGAACATCCTCAAAATCGTTCTCGAACGGAGTCAAGTCAATGCTGTTAACTGTTTCTTCAAGAGTTACCACATCTGGAATTCTTGCGTTCAGGAACGGAGGGTCATCTTTCTGTAGAATTGTAAGTGAAAACTGAGCAGTTGCAGTTAGACCTGTAGAATCAACAGCTGTGACGTTGAATGTTCTTACGCCAAAAACGTTTTTATCTGGAATGATTACCAGCAACATCTGTGACGTGTTGACCACAAAAGAAATATTAGCTGTGGGAGTGATAGCAAAATTCACAATATCTCCATCTCCATCGAAAAACGTGTTACTCAAGTTCACTCCAACCGACGTATTTTCACTTGTTGCGTTCAGAATAGGCACGGTAATGACCTGCGGAGCATCGGCAACAGGGGTGACATTCACCAGAATTCGTGAAGTTGCAGATCCTTTGTCATCACGCACCTCAACATCAAACGTTCCATTACCAAACTTGTTTTGATTAGGAGAAATAATTGCAAACCGGTTATTCTCAAGTGTAACACTAAACACTCCCGGGTTTGTCAAGTTAGAAACAAAGAACTGCACGCTATCAACTGTATTAACAGCATTTACGAACGCGCCCAAGTCAATCTGCACTGAACCTGCGTCCTCTGCAACACGAACATCAGGAAGCACCTTCCAAGATGGAGGAATTCCTTGGGAAACCACAACCACCTCAACCACATCAGTTGCGCTCGCGTTCTGCGAATCGTTCACTCTAACCATAATGTGATTTGTTCCCGAAGCGTAACTGTTGAAAGTCAATTTATCCCCTGCAAGCAAAACTGCGACTGTTGTGTTTCCTGTTATCGTGTACCGAAGCGAGGAATCCAAATCCTGGCCATCCTGCGCGAAATCGCTTAAGTTTAGGGAGGCCGAACGATTTTCAAGAATAGTGATACGGTCCGGAAGATTAAGAAGCGGAGGAGTGTTTGACGCCTGCGGCGTGTTTCCCGGATAAAGAAACACTGTGACCGCCGTATCATCAATAACTTGCACGCTGGCCTGTACAGCGCTAAAGTTCTCCGCAAGAACAATATAGGTATAAGTTCCTTGAGCGACACTAAAAAAGTGCGTGATGTCAGTCAAACCAGCCACCGTATTTCCTGCAAAGGTGATATTTGTTCCTGAAAGCGGGGTTCCAGTCTTGCCGTTTCTCACAAGGAAAGTCACCGTACGCGCAGTGTTGTTGTTTTGCACCACAAATGAAAAATTTGACTGTGCCACGAACTCAGGCTGGTTCGTCGGAAGAGCAGAGTTTGCACGCGCACGAATTTGAACAGTATAATTACCACTTCCTCGAGGAAGGAACGTGAAATTCTGAACAGTCAGCACTGAAGAGGATGGGTTTGCAAACAACGTCCTTGTCTGATTGATTTCAACTCCTGTTTCGTTGAACAACACAAACTCTGAATCGGTCTGCACTGGTGTCAGCGTGCCGTTTGCGGAAACATGGTTCGTGAGCTTGCTAAATACAACAGCCAACGGCTCATTTACGCGCGGACTACTTGAGTTAAGAGAAAGATTCTGTAGAATACTGTAAAACTGGCTTTGTGGCAAAAACACGTTAAACGCGCTCTGCGCCGAAGAGATTTGGCTCGTCTGACATTGCAAGTCAACAACCTGTGAAACAACGCGCGCGGTAAAATTGCCTTGAGCGCTTGGAATATAGGTGAACAACGCCGGGACTGATGAACTTACAAGAATAGTATTGCCTTGCTTGGCGGTGAAATTTTGTTCCTGACGGTGAATTATTGTTGTTCCGTTCAAAATTTCCAGAGCGACAACTGTATCCGCCCCTGCAAACTCTTGCGTCCACTCTGGCGGGAAATAGCGCACTCCTGTGGCTGGGTTGATGGTGAACGCGCTCGCAGTATTCGCATCAAGCTGGGCACGTGTCGAAAGAGCCAATGGCTTGAACGGCTCAACTGTGTTTTCCACACTTAATTGAGAAACTGTCGCGGCACAATTCTGCGCCTTTACAAAACTGAAAGACTGGCTTGTCTGAGCAACTCCACCCTGACCGAATGTATGCCAACTGTGCTTGCCAATAAGTGGCCTGAATCCGGGCGAGACAACAAACTCTGCATACCCATAAGGAGTCGCAAGCGAGTCAGGATAACGCACGATGACTGAACCATCAGTTGAGTTTGGACCTTTGATAATACTGCCAGAAAAAGGAGCGACTTGTGAACAATCACTGTTCAAACAGTTGAACGCTTTTATCGTGAAATTCTGCTGATTAAATGAATAAGTAACATCAACCGCCGCGTACGCCTGCACTGCAAGCATCACCACCAATACCAACAACATTGTCCATTTGTTCATTGCAATCACGTTGAGTTAGTTGATTTATTTATGGCCCGGGAATAAATCCGCCACCGCCACCTATAGGAGGGGGGCTCCCCGTTGCTGCTGCGCCGCCACCACCACCGCCTGCTGCCGCAGCCACTGCTCCACCTACTGCTGCCGCCGTCGTTATAATCCCAATGGAAACCCCAAGCCGGGGGGTAAAATTTTCACCCACAAACCAGTTTGCATTTCTCACTCCCATCGCCATGCCATTCCCGCACAAGATGGTTTGGATTAGCGCGTTTTTGGTGCGCTGGTCTTCGGCAAACCTACGCACTTCAGGTGCGAATGTGTTTGGAGTGAGCGCGTCATGAACACCGCCGGTCACAATTGAGTACGCTGGACCAAATGCTGGCAAACTCAGTAAAAATAATCCCAAAGTATTTATTTTTTCAACAGACTCGTATCTTGTTTCGATAGGGAATGCATTGACCAGTTCCCCAACAACATACTTGTGAGCAACCGAGCGCTCATGCGGGTTTAGACCGGGCAACAGAAGCGGAATTGAGAGCGCCAACAATCCAGGACCCTGCATTGCTTCATGACGGGATTGGTAACTTCCACTCTTAAGATAATCCGTCATTTCAGCAACAAGAAGTTTCACCACCTGGTCCAGCCTGAGCTGATCAAGGGAACTGATTTCTTTTCCGCGGGGCATTCGTTCATTGACCTTTTTCGGTGAACCAAGATGCTCACGCAGTGGTTCGTATTGAACACCGACCAATGGCACAGTGAATGCTCTTACCACGTTCTGGTTTTGAGCCAGTGTTAGCGAATCATCTTGTCCTGTGAGACTTTGTTTTATAAGCTGGCTCAACTCATGCGCTTTTGCCATCTCA
Source organism: Candidatus Woesearchaeota archaeon (assembly GCA_018303245.1). Taxonomy (GTDB): domain Archaea; phylum Nanobdellota; class Nanobdellia; order Woesearchaeales; family ARS49; genus JAGVYM01. The sequence continues at coordinate 13,217 of JAGVYM010000001.1, forward strand.
GGAATATTGCCCTCGATTGATTCAATATCCACGCGCGCAGTTATGATTGGCAGAATATAATCAAGAGCTTGCTGATTGAATTTCAAATCAGCTGAGAGTCCACCATAGGTTGTTACCGCGCTAAGATTCTTGCGCTGAGCATGAGTGAGTGTGTTCCTCGAAAGTTGCATGAGTAAACTATCCATTACAGCATCATCGGCTTCTGTCCAACCTACATTGAAATCATACCTTGTAGCTTTTTGTGCACTCCCAAAGAGCGAACGATTCACAAGACCTCCTTGGAACAGCTTTGCCAACACTCCATTCTGATATACAAGCTTATCCAACGCGTCTTGTTCTTTTACTTGTGCAGATGCATCTTCGGGTTTTGAGACTTGCACCACATACCTCGACCATCTTGGACTTGTCTCAAAAGCACGAGCGATACTCTTGGGAGCGCCTGGCTTTTCAAAAAATGAGTTTCGCCCCTGTGGTGTCAGCATCTCATACTCGCGCTCTGCAAGCGCAAAAATAGAATCACTTCCCAGAGCATATCTTTCCGCAGTCACTGCTTCACGCACAGACTCAAGAGCACTATTTTCTTCAACACGTGACTTATCATAATAGTGTTCACGATAGCCCGATGCAGTACACCCTGTGCTTGCTGCAATCGCGAGTGCGGCTAGCGTCGCATGTGCTGAACGGTTTCCCATATAATCAATTAAAATACATCCCCAAGCAAGAATTGAAACACAACAGCCCTATAAAGATTTCGGTGTTTGAGTATTCATGAATAGTAACAATTTAAAAAGAAAAGAAAACTATTCGTCAGCCCACTCGCCAGCAGGAGGTTCCTCGCCAGAAGTTTCATCTGCTTCCAAATCCTCTTCGTAAGCCACATCATCATTTTCCAAAGGCATCACGTCAGAAGTATCAAGAACTTCTTCAACCTCTTCCTCTTTTTCAACTTCCTCAACCACTTCTTTTTTTAACTTCTTGGCAGGCATCTACACCACCTCATCAGTTTATAGCCTACGAGAATGTGACCTGCGCGACGGACGAGCCTTCTCTGCACCCTTGCCCTTATGGCGAAGGCCGCGAACTTTCCTTCCCGCACTGGTCAAACCACGATGCACCCTCCCGCGATTCTGCGGAAATGCAAGGAATAAGAGACGATGGTCGCTCATGACACTCGGATGAGCCTTGTCCACCATGACAACCTCAAACCAATAATGCTTACCGTCTTCAGCGACGTAATAAGAGTTCAATACCTCGCAGTTCACATACGCGCTTTGGGCGCGCTCTTCCGCGATCATCTGATAATTTTTTCTTAAGTTTAAACGGGCACCCATATTGTGCGAGTGACGTCCACCACTCCAGTCAGGACGGCGGTGCGAACCACGGCTCACACGCTGTCGCACGACAAACACTCCCTGCTTTGCGCGATAGCCCACTGCTCTTGCGCGGTCCATCCTGCTTGGATGTTCCAAACGTTTGGTCACCGGTTCGTTACGCCAATCAATAAGGTTGGTCTTGATAGAATTAAAATCGTGCTTTCGGGTGTTCTGTGAAAGATATTTGAATAAGCCCATAACAAAGCGTGATTATGACCCGTTTTTAAAGGTTTCTGTTTTGACCATCAAACCCACTTAAGCTACTCTGCCTAGTCTCACCTAACAAATCATCAACAGGAATATTCAACACTGCAAAAATGCGCTCGATGCCTGGCACGACTTGATTTGTTATGTAATATTCTCCATCATAATCATCCTGCTTTGCCTCTTCAGGAAGGCGGACTTTGTCACGGATTTTTCCTTTTCCTTTTGCCACGATATATCGAATGATTGTCCCGCTCCCAACTCTCTCTCCTTTGCTTTCCATGCGCTGGGCGGCTGCGACATGCGGACCTACTGAAGTATATGCTCCGGTCCCTTTTGAGAGCGCCGTAGTGATGACGACTGACTCGATTGGCAATTTATTTTTCCGTAAATCCTCTACAACACATCTGACATATGCTTTCGCTTTTTTCGGATCGTGCTCTTTAAGCAAGATTTTGAGAACGGTTCCCTGAACTTCTCTTGCGATGACGCTTGAATTCCTCCGAATGGTCTCAAACCCACGGATTTTCATCTTGCCCTGCTCATCGATAAGCGCATATTTCTTTTTCGCTCCGCCCTCCCCTGCTTTCAATCCGACAAAAATCCCCGCAGGGTAAAACCCCTCATAATCCAGTTCCATGATGCCTGGAAGAGTCTTGTTTATATTTTCCATCAATGCAAGCGAATCATCTTTTGTTTTATTATCCAGAAGAAGAAAAATACTGTCTGTATCTGAATAGAGCACAGTGAATCCTTCTTTCTGCGCAGTGTCTATCGCCTGATGGATGTACTTTCGCGCAAACGCAGTCGTGCTCTCGGCACACTCAATGCAGTACCATCTTGCCGGCGCAAAAGCCATGTAGCCATAGAAGCTGTTTGCCAAAACTTTCAATGCTTCTGAGCGCGCGGCGAGGAGTGCGTCTTTTGAACTTTTGAGCTTCTTCTTGATTGCCCCACGACGCTCGATGAGTTCACCAATAACTGAACTGAACAGCCCTTTACGTTTTTGGCAGTACCAGAAAATACCACGCTCAGTCTCTATCCTTTCACTCTGCTCCTTGCAGCACGGACAATTCAATGTGCCTTTGCTGATGTTGTGCGAAGCGATGATGCTCGGGTACAAACTGCGGAAATCAAACACTGCTATGTTCTTGTAAAAACCCGGTTTTGGTTCGAACACGAACGCGCCCTTGATGCGGTCTGCCAACCGGTCGGACTCTTCTGTTCTTCTAGGTTTATTGAGAATTATTTCGTTCTGCGCACACGCCTGATGAATCAGATACCATTCAACAAAAATCGAGAACGACATGCGGTTAATGTCATACGGCGGCAAACGAATGATACGGACAAACTCGATCAGATTCGGAAGAACCTGTTCCGTCAATTCATAAGTAAGTTTACAATCCTGGAGATTATATCTGCAATAATCCTCAAGTTCTCGTGAGCCCTCATCCCACGCAGGAGCTAAATGCCCAATATCCACCGGATGCTTCTGTTCTCCCAAAAGTTCCTTGGAGACTGCGTCAAGTGAAAAACTATCGGTCTTCATCGAGCGGCCGATGACGCGGCGGATGAACTTGAAAATGTCCAGATGAGCTATTCCAGTGACTTTTGCCTCGCTTTGGGTTTTTCCGCGAATCTCAAGTGAGCCATAATCAAGACAGATGTCGAGCTTTGTCTTGTTGACCTTGGCACGCTCGACTAAATAGGGAAAATCAAAACCGTCTGTAAAATATCCGGCAAGCATATCCGGAGCGTACTCTGCGATAGATTCTGCGAAGCGCAACAAAGCGTCGCTCTCTGTTGGAACGAACTCAATCCACGGTTCTTTAGTTGAAAACTTTTTCCAAGTTATGACCCGTTTGAAATCTTTACCGTACAGACCAAGCATCAGAACTGGATTTTTCTTCATATTCATACGGTTGTCAGGATTATACGTCTCAATGTCAATCGCGAGCATTTTTGGTTGGAGAACTTCCTCGCTCACGCAATGGATGGACTTCGCACGGAACGCAGGAACCTTGAATTCGGAGGCAATCTCTTCGCACTCAACGTCTGTTTTGACCAGCGGAACTAGCTTTTTGTCAATAAGGTATCTTCGCACGTAAAGAATATCATATTCATAGGCCCCCTCAACCCCTGCGAGCTGAATTGCCTTGTCCTTAATAATGGGAACTGCTTTTGGAATGTTTGTGAAAATTTTGAGGGCGTTGATTTCGTGCTCGTTCAGACGCTTTCTTACTTGTTCCACGCGGACGACTTTATGTTCGCCATCTACAAGCTTCCCCAATTCTTCCAGATCAGGTGTACCAACAACGTAAAAATAGGGTTCAAACTCTTCATCAATGACACAGATTTGCTTGCCCTCAACCGTCCTGCCAAATAGCCAAACAACTGCCCTGCCATTGCGGATTGCGTACTCAATTTCTGTTGGGTAAAATGAAAGTCTCACAGACAGAATGACGATGAATGTTGTTTAAAAAGGTACCTAGACCAACACTGCCTCAATAAATTCGGCACAGGTTTTCATCATGCCCTGGACATCAGCAGAATCTTTGCATATCAGCTCGGTAACATACCGCTCATAACGTGTATACTCTGCCACATCACTAGTAATCAAGAATATCAACCCTTTGTAACCTTGCGCTCGCGCAGCTTTTGCAAATTCACCACCAGTCAATCCTGGCATATCGCCATCCGTAATTATTGCCACCACATAATCAAGCGAGTCAAGCGGAGCAGCCTCAGAAAATAACTGTATGTCCACTTTACCTTTAAGATCATTGCGTTCCAAAAATGATTTGTACAGGTTTGGAAGGCCATCCTTATCATCACAAATAAAGAAATTGCCTGAAATACGCAAAATTTGCTTAGTCAAGACACTATCTTGACACTCGCTATCCCAACCACCGCAAGCAGTGGGGTATTACGCAGCAAACAACTGTTTGCCTTGGTTCAAATCTGATTCGAACCGCGAGTTTTCTTTGGCTTCGCCAAACCGGCAATTTCTAATTCCATTTTGGCTTCCTATA
>JAGVYM010000062.1 GCA_018303245.1 Candidatus Woesearchaeota archaeon
CGTGCTTAATAAATTTCTTTGCTTCTGCAAGAGGAAATATTGAATTTTGCGGTGTGAAAACATACATGTTCGTAGTTTTATCTAATTTCCTATCTTTTTTTGAAACAGAAAACGCGTGGCGTGGCCTGCCAAACACCGCAATATCAATTGCATCCTTCGTATTAAATTTTGTTGGCGAGTGCGTGATAACTATCGCATCTTTGTCTAGATATTTTACATAATCGCTGATTGAAAAAAGCTTTACTGGATTAAAGAAATGCTGCACATGAGACTTCATTTTCTTTCTCAATCTAGTGGCGCGACGCTTGTTTTCTAAAAGGAAAAACCCTGCGCCAGGCGCATGCGCTGTGCCGGAACCAGGCAAGAAAACAAATTTCTGCCCACCGAAAACAATTAAAGGATTTTTTGTACAATCAACAATATTTTTATTTCGCTTAAATTTCTTGAGAGCTGAATAATATGCGTGCAACTGCTCGTGATTCCCAGGCGTAACAAAAACTTTTTTGTTTAGTTTCGCGAAAATTGAAATTATTTTTACTAAACTCTGCTTTTGCTTTTCATCTGCACCGATGTCACCGACTAAAGCAATTGCATCAACCTTTGCTTTTCTAAATCTGCCTGCGAATTTTCTTGCATTCCTGAGATTGCCGTGCAGGCAGGCGACTGTAGCGAGTTTCATTTCAAAATCTCCTTTACCATATTCAAAAATCTTTTTGTATTTTCCAGCCAAGTTGCGGCTGTCGGCTGCGTAATTGTTGCGCCGCGATAATCTACTAAAGATTTTATTCTAATGGCTGGCGCAATTATCTCATGTGCTAAATTTTTATAACCCTTGTCTATTTTCCCGTTTTCAATTAATTTCAAAAACAACCGCGGCGCATCTTCGTGCGCTTTTGCTGTTTCAAACAAAAACCGGTTTGTTAGCGCATCATTTGCTCGTATTATTGAGTGCACGCACATTGCAACAATTACAGTATATTTCGAGTTAGAAGCATCATTATTATTTAACAGATCTTCGGCGCCATTTAACCAATGCCTTGCCTCTTCAATCTCTTTCATGCGCCAATTCTCCTTTTTCAATTTCCTTTTTGAAGTGTTTTGGCAGCGTCTTATGCGTAAACACCAATGGCACCAAATTTATCTGCGTTTTCTCCAAAACCACATCAACATCGCTGCCCGGCTTTTCTTTATACTTGGCCACAGAGCCAAACAAGTAGATTTTTTTGATGTTCGGATGGTGCTTAATTTTGCTTTTGAAAAGTTCAAATGCCAGCCTATGCGGTGTCCCTTCAAGAATTACTTTAAGCGTTTTCATGTATGGCGATGATTTGTTTAGTTTGCAAATAGTATATGCGCCTATTTTTTTGGTTAATATGATGCCATATTTGTCTAAAGCCTGCACTTCTCTCCATGCAGTCGCATAAGGCGTGCCTGACTCGCGGGCCAGCTCTCTAATAGTAAATTCCCTATCAGGGTATTTTAACAGTGTCCTGGCGAGTGAGGGATGTTTTTGGATTATGTTATCCATTTTTGGATGGTGTTATTCATTATTTAAAAGGCTTTCTGTCACACTTCTTCAGCTTTTTCCCAAGCAGCCTCAAAAAGCTTTTTCATAAGCCTTGCGAATGGCTTGTCGCGGATTAAAACTGTTGTGTTTGATTCGACTAAAGCGAAAAAGACTGCCTTGTCATCTAGTATTTGGCCTGCCACTTTGTCGAAATCGAACTTTTTTATTTTCAGTTTTTTTACGCTTTTCCATTTTTCTATGTTAACCTTTGATTCCTCACAATGCCGCACCAAATATTTTGTATCTATGCCTGCGCGGATGCGTTTCCTTGCGCCAGCAAGCCATTCCGGCTTCACCTCTGCAGCAAACCTGAAAGTGTAATCATATTTCTTTGGCTCTGGCATTTTGTGAATTAATTTATAAAAATTTCTTTTCCCCTGCACAATCTCGACAGGCTCTTCGCCGGCTGGCTTGTAGGCACTTTTTAGGCTGCTGATATCGCGCCGAAGTTTAGCGAGATTTGCTTCCCTTATGGCCAGCAGTTTTTCAAGAATTTCCGGCGGAGCTGGGGCGAATCTCTTCGCCTTTTCAGGAATTATTACGGCAAGGCCTTTGTTCACTAACGAATGTAGCGTATCGTAAATACGGCCATAGGGGACGCCTGACTCTCTGGCTAGCTGGGATGCGCCGGCCTTGCCTAACAACACGAGCGCTTCATAAGCAAGCGCCTCGTACTTATTCAAACCCAACAGCTCAAATTCCTCTGCTTCCATTGCAACAACTATAGTTGTGGCATACGTTTTTAAGGCTTTGTTCTATATTGAAATATGAGTATGACTGCAATGAAACCTCAACAACCAACTAAATTAACTGACAGCGAATTGCTGAGCTTAGTTGACAGAGTTGAAAAGTGGGAATATGTGCCTAAATCCCGTAGTGATCCGGAACGATTTACCGGCAGGCTCGGAGATATTGAAATCATAATCTCTAATACTGTCCAGAGGCGTAGCGCTGAGCCAGATAATGATAACTATAAGTTAATTTTGAATTATAAGGCTATTGAACTGGGGCGCATCTACGAAAAACACTACGAAGTACTTGAGGTAGGCATGCCTCCATACCACGGTCAGCTAAAAGACAGATACGAAAAAATTTGCAAAATATGGCAGGCACAGTTGACACGCGAAGAAGAACAACAACATATGAAAGGTCTCACAACGGCTCAGGCTCTTCTGACAGGCAACAGCAAGTTGAGGGGGTAAAATAACTATGGCTGATGAAGCGAGGCACTTAATAACGCATGGCGATGCAGATGGATTAACTGCGGCATACCAGGTAATAATGCGCCGCTGTCCTTACGAGGTGCATACTGCTGGAAAAAGGCAAGTTGACCTTGTAAACATAGTTGCCAGCGAAATACCAAAAGGCGCGGATGTTGTTATTTTAGACCTATCTTCTAAAACTAATGCGCATGGGCTTGAAACTTTGCTAGCAAACGGAGCGAAAGTAGAATGGATAGACCATCACACACAAGTAACTAACTTAGAAACAAAAGTTAATGCCTTGGGAATAAAAGTTAATGCAAGAATAAATGAAGACAAAGATTATTGTACTTCGCTTATTGTCAATGAACTAACAAAAGAAAAATATGTTGATTGGGCTATTGCCGGCGCTTTCGGCGACAACAAAAGAAAAAAAGCAAAGGAATTAGCAAAAAAGCATGGAATTTCTGCGTATTATTTGGCGCAGTTGCAGGAAGTTGGCAGGCTTTTGAATTACAACGGCTTTGCGATAGCAGTTAATCCAAACGAGGTTCTTGCAGAGATGTTAAAACACAAATCTCCGAAAACCTTTGCCTACTCTGAAGTTTTCAAAAAAATAGAACAGCAATACGCTGTTGACAGGACAGCACTTGCTAACGTAAAGCCAGTTTACGATTCCGAAAGAATTGTTATTTACCAACTCCCCGATATTCCATCGTCTACTGCAATGCTCGGAGACATTGCAAACGAAAAGCAAGCTGGTGATAAAAGCAAAATGTATTTTGTAATAGCGCCTGACGGCGAAGTGCCTGGAAAATTTGTAATGAGCATAAGAACTTCTGGCAATCCACTGGCGAGCGACATTGCAAAACTTTTCGAAAATGGTGGTGGCCGGGCAGACGCTGCTGGCGCAAACATAACCGGTCAGGCAAATTCATCAAATTATATTTTACGGAGGTTAAAAGATGGTGGATTTGGAAATTAAATCTAAAATAGAAACAATAGTGCGGGAAATTTTTCCTAATTCCGCTATTGTGCAGATAGAAAAAATTCCAAAAGGATTCATGAACACAAAATATTTAATAAGAATTTCAAATCCTGATAAAGATTTAGTCTTAAAGATTGCAGATGGCAAAAGATATCAGAAGCCTTATGTGTTAAAAGAAGCTGCAGTCTTAAAATTAGTAAAAAATAAATTACCAGATCTTCCAGTGCCAGAAATTTTTCTGGCAAAAGAAGCGCACCCTATGTTTAGTGCGGATTTGGTTTTAATGTCAAAATTACCAGGAATAGATTTAGCGGACCTTTGGGGCAACTTATCGCGCGAAGAAAAAGCAGATATAGTATATCAAATGGGTTGCTTGCTGGCAAAATTGCACACTATAAAGTCCGATAAGTTCGGCGGAATTGCAAATGATGGTTCGCTAAAAGATGGTTCGGATAGCTGGGCCAAAGCAACAATTCCAAATCTTTTTGAAGAGCTTGGCAAGCAGGAAGTCCTTGGCGTGCATGCTCCAGAATTCAGAGATGAAATAATAAGGTATTTCCGCAGCAACCTGCCAATATTCGCAGCGCAGCAAGAGCCAACTCTCGTGCATATAGATTGGCATAAAGATCACTTCCGGGTCGAAAAAATAAACGGTAAATGGAAAGTAGTTGGTGTTTTGGATTTTGAATTTGCTGAATATGCACCAAAATTATATGATTTTGTAAAATCAGAAAGATGGCTGTTCAGAGATGAGCCTGCCACAAGAGAGCCATTCATGCGAGGCTACAAAGAAGCTGGCGGAAGCCTGCCTGACAACCACGGCGAAGCGCTAAACGTCTTTAGAGCGCATCACAAAGTATTCTTTGTGCGCAGACTATTTGAAGGCAACGGCAGAGATGCAACGTTTGATGAATATGTCAAACGGCTGGGAGAGCTAATAAGTGAGCGCCGGGACTGAGATTTGATTCTGCGCCCAAAACCATTTCTGTTTCTGGGCTACTCAGAAATCCCTTGCGGGAAAAAGGATTAGCAATCCTTCGCCTTTTCCTGTAGGGAAATCCGCGAAATTGCTTCGCGATTTCGCGTTATACCAGGTTGGGCCATCCCGGCTCAAACCTATTTGCTGTTGGGTGTTTTAAAAGTCTTTGGAGGCGATTTTCTCACCAACAAACAAAATTACGTTACTGCTGAATATATATGGCGGATTTGCATCTAGATAAACTTCTTCTGGCACTTTTGATTCTAAAATACTAAATTTATAATTTTTAAATAAACTATTTATTGTTTCTTTCGCGCTTTTTGAATTATATTGCGGCTCGCCCGGTATTCTTGGGTAAGGCAAGCCATCCAAACGCACCCTCTTGATATCTGTTGCAAAATCAAAAATAACTCTGCCATTTGGTTTTAAAACCCGGTTGATTTCTTTAACTATTTTTGTGAGTATTTTTTTCGGTACAACATAAAGCGCAGCAGTGCAAAACACGCCATCAAAAGAATTATTAGCGAATGGAAATCTTTTTGTTATGTCAAAAACTGCATTCTCAAGTTTTTCCCGGCATTCTGGCGGTGTTGCATGCCAGAGCTTGCTTAATGC
>JAGVYM010000002.1 GCA_018303245.1 Candidatus Woesearchaeota archaeon
GCGTTTTGCCTTTACTGCCATTTTTTATTCTTTCCAATATTCTTTTATCTGTAGGGTTTCTGTAAGGTTCTGCAATTTCTGATTTATTAAAAGTGTTGGGCTTTTCTCCCTTCACATAAAATAATATGGAGTGTTGGCTTCGTGTGAAGTTAGTTGGTGACATTCCTGTGTTTACAGGATAATGCCACGTCATCCACCGCTTAAACGTCAAATTTTGATCAAGAAAAGGCATTAGGTAAGCATTATTTTCAGGATAGTTAAACAAATATAAAGACTCCCTTTTTTTTCAAAACATGTATACCTTCTTTCAGCCAAAGCTGACACCATTGAAGATATTCTATTTTGCTTTTTCTGTCTGCATAAGTGTTATATTTTTTTCCAATGTTGAACGGCGGGTCTGTTATGATCAAGTCGACGCATTCTGTTTCAATTTTCTTTAATTGCTCAACACAATCCCCCTCGATTATCTTATGCTGGGTTTTAAGATTCATTTGAGTAATTAAACATTCAGCACCCATCAAGGATCTGTTCACAGCGGAGATAACCGGTTCTGACATTTCTAACCTATTAGTCGTGGGCCAATCAAACTCCTTTCAAAAAACATCAGGACGTTTGGCATTCAACCTCTTTTTACTAAACTAGTGCATTGTTGCTTTTTAAACATTACGGGAACTTGTCCAGTGTTTCAATAATCAGATGAAGCCGATCAGTCACGTTCAGGGAAGTATAAGAGCTTAATTCTAATTAAAATGAATTTTTCTAATTAAAATGAATTTTTCCTTCGTACATCAAATACCAGCGTCCTGCTGAAATTATTTTCTGCTCTGTTGCGGCTGCTTTTGTGGACTCATCTATGTATTTTGAAATGTTTGTCCGGTTTGTATTCTGGGACTCTCGTGCTGCGTCTGCAATCGCTTGAGCATCTTCAGTTGTTTGGTGTTCAGCAGTATAAGATGCTCCGTTTCCATCTGCTTTTGCTTCTTTGGTTTCGTAATGCCCTTGAAATTTTTCCCCTCCATATTCAATTCCAAGTGAATAATCGTTATTAGTGTAGGACGACGGATCGAGTTCCTGTTCAATCACGGGCTTCACATCATCAAATTTTTCTTCGCCAGTCACTTGGAGCTCTTCAAACGCCAGCTTGACTTCTCTTTCGATATCTTTACTGAACGTAGGTTCTTTGAGTTGCATAAGTGCTGCATTGACGATAGAAAGGTCGTATTCAACCTTTGGATAAGACAAAGTGCAGACAAGTAATGTTTCCAATTCCCCCATAGATAAAAACCAGAGCTAATTGCTTATTAAGTTTTCGGAAGCACGAATGGGTGATAAAAGTCAGTGTATTCATTCTCTAGGAGTGCCAAATGTTTAAAATAGCAGAACGGCAGACCACAACATGTCGAGAATCACCGTCTAGTACTCTAGAGGTGATTCTCGAGCATGCTCGGAAATCGCCGTATGATTTCTGAGCAGGAGATTTCCGAAATATGGAGTTCAAGGTCAAGTCGCGTCCGCATCCCAACATTCCCAAGTATCATTCTGATGATTTTGAGCTTGCGAGAAAATTCGCGCACGCGATGGAAAAAGAGCTTGGACAATTTTTGAAAGCGGCGGTTTTGTTTGGTAGTGTTGCGCGCAATGAACAGCCAAAGATTGGTGAGCGCGACATCGACGTCTTAATCATTATCAACGACCTGACCGCAATTTTAAGTGATGAAGTGGTTCAGTCATACCGTGTTATCACTGAAAATCTGGCATCGCAATGCAGCAGAAGGCTTCACATAACAACACTTAAGCTCACCACTTTCTGGGAATATGTGCGAAACGGTGACCCTATCGCGCTGAACATGCTTCGCGACGGTGTTCCGTTGTATGATTCAGGATTCTTTGAGCCAGTTCAACACCTGCTTTTCCAGGGCAAGATTCGCCCAAGCAAAGAAAGTGTCTGGCTGTATTTCGCAAGAGCTCCTGCGACATTGAACAACGCGAAGGGTCAGATCATGCAGGCGACTCTTGACCTGTACTGGGCAGTTGTCGATAGCGCGCACGCCGCATTGATGCATCATGGCGAAGTCCCTCCTACTCCTGCGCATCTGCCTGAAATGATCGAGCGCAAGCTGGTGAAGACTGGCCTTGTCCACCACAAATATACTAATATGATGAACTTGTTCTTTGCGTTGCAAAAGAAGATTACCCATCGCGAAATCGCGGAGATTTCTGGAAGACAATTTGATGAGTATCTTGCTCAAGCGCAAGATTTCGTTAAGACCATGCAAAGTGTTGTTGAACGACGCTCGTAAATAATTCATTCTCTATTTTTAAATAGTGCGGTTCCTGATGGGGCGAACTATTCGCTCGCGCGAAGGATTGCTGTTGTGATTGTCTCAGCAATTAGCAATGTTATCGGTTCTTATGGAAAGAACGAAACGAACCATCTTGAAGTTATTGAGAATTCAAAAAAGGCAGAAAAAACATTCATTCCACTTGTGAAACGAGTGATTGAGAAGTTTTACGAAGGGAGAAATTAAGGCACTATTGTAATATTCGCACGGGCTTGTCTATCGTAGTTTTCATCTAACTCGTTAAGAACTGAACGCAGTTGCATGGCTATAATTTCTACAGGCATATTGCGCCGAGAAATTTGAGTGTGAACCGTTCCATCATCTTTATGGATAATCTTTAAACCACATATTGCTATCATCTCAATCAACTCGTTTACGCTTCTTTTTGTTATCTTGAAACCATGCACTTAATCCTTTTGAAACGCGATTCGGATTTCTTTTCCTATCCTCTTCAAAGAGTTGCTCAATCTTACGAAAGAGTTCGTCCGACTCTTTTGGGTCAGTTATCCATTTAATCATAAAAGTAGAAAAGTCATTATCCTTTTTAACACTTATGCAGAAAAAGTTGAAAGACTTACTAATTTAACTAAATATAACTGAGTGATTAAGAACTTACGCTGCTTTCTTTTCTTCTTTCTTTTCAGGGAATACAAACGGCTCTTTGCCCTCGACAAGAACTTTCATGTTAACTTGGACGATTTTTGGATGGATTGTGTTGCCGCAGACGGTTTTTCGTTGGCGGATTCCTTTTGCTTCTTTTTTCAGGCCTACGCCTTGAACTGCTAAGATGCGTTTGCGAGCGAATCCATCAACATCTTTGCGCATTGGAAAGCCGCAATAATCTGAGCCGCCGGTAATCAAGAACTCATAACCTGAAAGACCAATGGCATCGCCGGAGATTTTATCACCAATCTTCTTGCCGACAAAGTTTTTGCTGACATCTTCAGCAAGCTCTTTTTGAACGCATTTGCCTTGCTTGGTCCCGATGACCAGTTTTAAACTAACCATAAAGACCACAAAGTCAGGCGGCCCTTTATAAATATTTCGTATTCCAATGAATGAACAACGAGTCTGATAACTCGGCAAAAAAGCGCCTCAAAATCTGCTTCCAAAACACCGCAATCTTTATAAAGGAAAGCGCACCTTATTTTGATGTTATTTATCGTCGATAAATACGAAAATTTCTATGACTGAAAACAAAGCAGAGGAAGGAGCAAAAGCGTACGGCGCAGAGGCTATTCAGGTACTTGAGGGACTTGAGCCTGTCAGGAAGCGTCCAGGTATGTTCATCGGTTCTACTGACATCCGGGGCCTCCACCACCTAGTCTGGGAAGTCGTCGATAACTCAGTGGATGAAGCATTGGCGGGCTTTTGTACGACTATTCGCATCACAGTTCATACCGATGGACGCATCACTGTTGAAGACAACGGCAGAGGAATCCCTGTCGGCATCCATCCAAAGCTCAAAGTTTCAGCGTTAGAAGTCGCGTTGACAAAACTGCATGCGGGTGGAAAGTTTGAGAAAGGCACCTACAAGGTTTCAGGCGGGTTGCACGGTGTCGGAGTTTCGGTCACCAATGCGTTGTCGGAAAAGCTTGTCGCGACAATCAAGCGCGATGGTAAGCTCTGGGTCCAGGAATACGTCCGTGGGGCTCCTGTCGCGCCCGTCAAGGAGGTTGGCCCAACAACTGGCACAGGCACAATGATTTCGTTCAAGCCAGACACACAGATTTTTGAGACGGTAATTTTTGAATCTGACCTGCTCATCTCCCGTATCAGGGAACTTGCGTTTTTGAACAGGGGGGTGAAGTTTATTTTCAAAGATGAGCGCTCAAATCATAATCAGGAATTCCAATATGCAGGTGGAATTAAGGAGTTTGTCGAATTTTTGAACAGAAACAAGACCGCGTTGCATCCTGCAATTTACTTTGAAAAAGAAAAAGACCACATTGTTGCAGAGATTGCCATACAATTCAACGATTCTTATTCAGAAAGCGTGTTCACGTTTGCTAACAACATCAACACGCACGAAGGCGGAAGCCATTTGACTGGTTTTAAGTCCGCGCTTACCCGTGCGTTGAAAACGTATGCGGACAAGCACAAGTTAACAGATGATAAGACCGAACTCACCAGCGAGGATTTCCGTGAGGGCCTTACTGCAGTGATTTCTGTCAAAGTTCCTGAGCCACAATTTGAAGGACAGACCAAGACTAAACTTGGCAACAGCGAAGTCAAGGGGATTGTAGATAGTATTGTCTATGACCGTCTGAGTATGTTTCTTGAACAGACTCCAAGCGCAGCTCGAATCATCATCACTAAATGTCTTGACGCAGCACGCGCAAGAGAAGCCGCGCGTAAGGCGCGTGAGCTCGTCCGTAGGAAAGGCGCGCTTGAAAGCGGTTCGTTGCCTGGCAAACTTGCCGACTGTAGTTCTCGTGATGCGACAAAGTCCGAGTTGTACCTTGTGGAGGGAGATTCTGCAGGGGGTTGTTTTTCAGGAGATACAAAAGTTGCGCTTGCTGATGGGCGAAATATCTCATTTAAAGAGTTGATAGAAGAAGCTAAGCAAGGAAAACAAAACTTTTGCTACACTCTTCTTCATAACGGACACGTTGGGATTCAACACATCAAAAGTCCACGCGTTACAAAGCATGATGCACAAGTTATCAAAATCGTGTTAGATAACAACGAAGATATCACATGCACCCCTGATCACTTATTCATGCTTAGAGATGGCTCATTCAAACAAGCAAAGGAACTTACAACTGTTGATTCGCTCATGCCGTTATACCGCCAAGTCTCAAGAAAAGGGAAAAGAATCACCATTGAAGGCTACGAACTTGTATTTGATCCACTCGATTCTCGTTGGATATTTACTCACATTCTTGCGGACGAGCATAATTTGAAGAATGGAATTTACGAACCGTTGGGAGAACATCGCCATCACAAAGATTTCAACAAGCGGAATAATAATCCAACAAATATTTGCAGACTGTCAAAAGAAGAACACCTAGCATTACACCGCGCGCTTGCGCACAAGACGCCCTTTACCAGAGAAGTGCAAGAAAAATTGCAAAAAATTCGCAGCTCTCCTGAATTCAAAGAAAGAATAAGACAGAAAATGCTCGCAATGAAAGATGAATTGAGTAAGAGAGCGCAAGCACAATGGGAGAACACGGAATATAGAAAATTCATGGTAAAAAAATTCTTGGATTTTTACGATTCAAATCCAGAGTACCGAAAGAAAAGCCAACAAATACTGGCAAAGGCACAAAAAGAATACTGGGCATCAGAAGAAAACAAGGCAAAGCAATCCGAAAGAGTGAAAGCTTATTTTGAGAGAAACCCTCACCAAAAGAACATTCTGAAGAACAAAGCACAAGAGGAATGGACAAACAAAGAGCTACGAGAATGGAGAAGCAAGAAGACTCGAGAACAGTGGACTCCTGAATTTAGGAAAAAACGCAAGGAAGCGTATGATAAAACCTATTTTGAAAATACCATTAAACTTTTACGAAAAGTATACGACATAAAAAATCAGTTGGATGTCAACGAATTTGAAAAGGAAAGAAAACTGTTTAAAAATAAAAACGTTCTTTGCTTCGACACGTTCTGTGAACGATTCTTCAATAACGACCTATCAAAAGTTGAAGAAGCAGTTATGAACTTCAACCACAAGATTAGTAGTATTGAATGGCTCAATCAAAAAATAGACGTCTATGACCTGGAAGTCCCCGGAACGCACAACTTTGCGCTTGCATCTGGCGTATTTGTCCACAACAGCGCAAAACAAGGCCGTAACCGCGAGTTCCAAGCCATTTTGCCATTGAAAGGTAAAATTTTGAATGTTGAAAAGGCGCGCCTTATCAAGGTACTCAAGAACGAGGAAATTGTAACCATCATCAGCGCGATAGGAAGCGGTGTTGGTGAAGAATTTGATTTGGCAAAACTACGCTACCACAAAGTTATAATCATGACTGACGCGGACGTTGACGGAAACCATATTGCTTGCCTATTACTCACGTTCTTCTACAGACTTATGCCATCTCTTATCGAGAACGGCAAGATTTACATCGCTATGCCTCCGTTATACAAGGTTGAGAAGAACAAAAAGATTCAGTACGCGTATAACGATACTGAAAAGGAAGAAGCGCTTAAGAAAATTGGCGCAGATGCAGGAATCCAGCGCTACAAAGGTCTTGGCGAGATGAACCCGACACAATTGTGGGAGACCACGATGGACCCGACCACGCGAAGCTTGAAGCTCATCACCATTCAGGATGCAGTCGCTGCGAACGAGATGTTCTCAATTTTGATGGGCGATGAAGTCGAGCCACGCAAAGAATTTATTTTAAGGCATGCGAAGGACGTTAAGGAGTTGGATGTTTAACTAAGCTATGAGTCTTCTTCATCTTATCATCCATAAAGAGATTATTGAAAGCGAGCTGAAAGCTTGCAATCCAGAAAGGAGAAAGAAACTGGAAGAGGTTCTTGCAAGAATTCACGAAATTGAGAATAACCAAACGGATGTGAGGTATGTTGATTTTGACAAGAGTAATCCAGATAATCTTGACCTTGACGGAATACATCATGTTGTAGAATTATGCATGGGCTACAAGTCAGTACGTCTGTATGGCTGCTCAACAAATGCTTGCCTTCCTTTTGCAAAACGAAGACTTGAGTCTGCAGGGCACGATGTAGTATATGATGAAAAAGGGGTTATTGACTGATTAATTTTTTCGCCATTTATTTCCTGCAGTAAAAAGTATCACAATCCCTACCCCAATGAACACCCAACCTACAGAGAAAGGAAACGAAGAATCCTGAGTCAGAGTTTCAGAGTGACCTTGTTCATCAACATGCACTGGTTCCCCCGTCACGTTCACCAAAAAGTTTGTAGTCACAACCGTTTCATTGTGTTTGAACTGTCCGATGAGTGCGTAGACTCCTGGCTGGGAAAAAGTGTATTCAAAAGGTAGTTCTGGTCCAAAGTAATGTTGCATTCCAGTCATGTCCATGTGCGATGTTTCCAGCATGTGCGCATGCCCGTGCCCGCCAAGCGTCAAATCCGCGCGGATGACTCCAACATGTAGTTCGCTTCCCAGATACATTTGCAAGTCAGTCACTGGTGTTCCATTGCTGATGTGTAAAGAAAATTCATTTTCGCCAGTAGTGATATTTGTAGGCGTTTTTAGTTCCACAGTATAGTTCCCAAACTGTTTTGTGCGCGAGAAGTCATACGTGGTGTTCGGCAGGTTTTCTTTTCCAACCACAATAAAAGGAACTGTGGATGAATGAGACTCCTCGTTAGCAGAGTAGTCAAGAAGTGCCGCGTAATGTCCTGCTTGAGGAAATGTGTGCAAGACGAGATAGGTTCCATTTGTTTGTTGAGAAAATCCTATCTCAAAGTCTTCAGGATGTGTGTGATTTACAGTCACAAGGTCCTGCCCAATAAAAATGACGTGCAATTTGCGCTCGTGTCTGGTGTCGAGCAAGGCCAATGGTTTTCCTGAATCATCAGTCAAGTATATGCTAACCAGCACTGGTTCACCGGAGAGTGGTGGCTCTGTTGGGAAGGTAATCGTGGCGAGTCCATTTTGACTTGAGCTATGTGCAGAAACAAAGATTGCTGCGAGAATAAGCAGCACAAGAACGCTACTCTTCTTCGCGTGGTGTTTCATCGTCATCCTTGTCACCATCTTCGTTGAGAAGTGGTTTTTTCTGTTTTTTGTGTTCACGCTTTTCAATATCATCCCAGAGCTGCTGAACGTCCTTGTTGTGTTCCTTGTGTTCTTCTGGAGTTTCATTGTGAGACATGAACAGAAACAAATAAAAAGGATATATAAATGTGTTGAGTGGAATGAGAATCAGTTAGAGCAATTTTTGCAAGAAGTAGGCAGACTATACAACTGTCTCACAAGTCCATCAGTTTTCGAATCTCTGGATAATAATTCTACGCACGCTTTTGCAGTTGGTGGTATTGGAACAAGCGGGTCGGTCCAAGGGCTGCAATCTGCAACTGAGCCGCTATGAAAAAAAGCGCTTTTTGGACTTCCATGACTAGTTGTACTAGGAATATATTCTACAGCACAACCTGCGTTTTGTAAATCGAGAACAACTTGGCTCACTTCTTTTTCAAGAAAATAGCGATGTATATGTGTGTCTGCTGCGAAGATGTTTGTCATGTTTTATCGTGAAGCTTCTGCTTGTCGTTCAAGTTCTGCCTTTTTAGAAACGGCTAGTGATTTTGCGTCAAGGCGATACGCATTCACAATTTCATCAGCAAGCGCTTCTTCGACGGACTTTTTCTTGTTGAAACTGTTGTCATACGCGCCTTGGACAAAGTATCGCAAGGCGACATCGATGCGGCGCTGTGGAGAGCAGTCGACTGCTTTTGGATAGCGTGCTCCACCATACTCAATTGCAACAATTTCCTCGCGTGGGGCAACATTCTCTATGGCCTTGACAAAGACCTTGACTGGATTTTCTTTAGTTCGGTCTTCGATTAGTTTGAATGTTGAGAAGACAATTTGGTAGCTTTTCGCGCTTTTTCCTGTTGCGTGTCCTGAACTGCGAAGGTGTTTTTTTGCCTTGTGACCTGGAATCATGACTTTGTTGATTAAGCGTTCAACGATGAATGTTTTGGACTTGTGGAACTTGTGTCCTGCATAGCGCGCGCCGGTCTTGGGAACAAAGCGCGCTTCAAGAGTAACGTATTTCTGTAATCCTGCATCATCTACCTTGATACCAGTTACGCTCCATTTGTTGAATGCAAGAACTTCTACCATAACTACTTTCGTGCCTTTTCTATTTTTCCTTTAAGTAATGCGTCAAGTGATTGACCATTGACTTTAATGACTTGCCAGCGAACGCCCGGAATGTCTCCTTTAGATTTTCCTTGACAGCCGCCGATGCTTTCAATTAATACTTCGTCGTGTTCATCGATAAGCTTTTGCGCTCCATCTCGGGGCATGAATGCGGTGACTTGTCTTCCATTTTTGACAAGTTGGACTTTGCAGCACTTTCTCATCGCTGAGTTTGGCTGTTTTGCTTCTAGTTGAACTTTTTCAAGGACGATTCCGCGTGCCTGGGATGCTCCTTCAAGCGGGTCTGCCTTTCTCTGTAATTGCAGTGTGCGACGTACATAATCTCCATCAAGCCACCTGCTTGCATGACGTCGCTTCTGCAGGCCTTTACTAGCCCCCATTCCGTTTGACTTTCGTCCCATTTTTCTAGGCAACCTTCAATTCTTTGATTGGAAAGTATCGCTTAACAATGCACTCAAAAAAGCGTAATGTCGAAGCACTACGGCCTATCAGCAAGCCACGGGTTTTTAAATCTTTCGCATTGAGCAAAAGCACCTCTCCTTCAAGTTTGGCTTCGGAAATTGACAGTGGCGAGATGAGGTTTTGGACAAATTGTATGAGGTCAGGATGGAATTCGACAATCTTGACTTTTTTCTTGGATTTGAATTCGAGGTCACGGGCGTGTTTGCCGCCTTTGCCTATTGCTTTTGCAATTTCGCCTTGCTCAACAATGAAGACAATCTGATTTTCAAGGGGAATACAGTCCCTGATTTGCGCGCCACTCATCTGTTCGAACATGGCGATAAGCTGCAGCGTATTTGTATCTATTGTCACACTCATATCTTCACGCGACGCCAACGACAGAAATAGCGAAAGGCTTTTTGCAGAGCACTCCAATTTCATCGTTGCTTTGCGTGAGGTCAACACACGGGACGTTTTCAAGCGAGCAGGTTTTCTTGATATCTAAACGCGCGCGTTCCTCACAGTTTGACGCGAGGTAGATCTTGCTGATTTTTCCCAAGCGGAGTTTTTTCATGGTTTCTTCAGTTCCTAAAATAAGTTTGTTTGCTGTCAAGAGTTTCTTGAAATCGGCCATGTCATCAAATGTCTTTGCCATATTATTTCTCCTTCTGTTTTTCTTCTTTTGCTCGTTTGGAGACCAGTTGTGGAAGTCCGGTTCCAACAGGCACGATTTGATTCAGCATGACGTTTTCAACGACGCTGTTGAGCTGGTCCACTTCTCCTTTGAGCGCTGCGTTGATGACGTGCTTGATTGGAGTTTCAAATGATGCTCGCGCGAGTACTGATGCTTTCTCGCTTACGACGCCGTATCGGGTGATTCCTTTCACTTCGCCGCTCACTGTCATTGTATCTGCAACAAGCATAATGTGGCGTATGTCGACGTTGAGTCCTTGGGTTTCGATGACCTTGAACACTTCATCCATGATAGCCTGGCGTGCTGCTTCGACGCCCAAGACTTCACTAATCTCATAGACATCATTAGTTGTGGTCCGCTCAGTGTCGACAAATTCAAGCTCAAAAAGTTTCTTTAGGTTGCTTCCTGCGGTGATGATGATGAATTCTTCTTTGCGTTTGACGGGGAGGATTTGGCTCACTCCTTTTATTCCTTTGATGTAGACTTCTTTGGATTTTTCTTTGAGTCGGTAAAGCGAGTTGAGTGCCTTAGTCTCATCCTTGGTCGCAAGCTGTAAAGTAATCGTGTCTCCTGCTTGCTTGATGGCTGCGTCGTTAGAGAGTCCTTTTTCAAGCGCTTTTGCAACAGCACCGGGAGTCATATCGATCTCTTTAAGCTTGTCTGATTTGAGTTTGATTTCAATTCTCAAATCGACGATGTTGAGCGCGTATTCAGCTACAAGTTCTTCAAATTGAGTTTCCTTGATTTGGAGCGCAAGTTCTTTGATGTCTTTTCCTTTGTTGTAGGGCGCCTTCAAGAAAATTTCCATTTGCGGAGTCGCAATGCTTTTACGTCCATCTAGGATTTCGATTATACGTGGCAGTCCCATGGTGACGTTCATTTCCGCAACTCCTGCGTAGTGGAACGTGTTTAATGTCATCTGTGTGCCGGGTTCTCCAATACTTTCTGCGCTGATGAGGCCGACTGCTTCTCCGGCGTCGACTTGTGCGGCAGAGTATTCGTCATAAACTTTCTTAACGACTTTCTTTATTTTTGATACGGGGCACTTCTCTTCGATTTCTGCTAAAATTTTTGGAGGAAGTTTTCCACTGTATTCTTCAAGGTCCTTATGCATGAGTTTCACTCCGTGTTGTCGATGATGCGCTTGACATCAAGACTTCCACTTTCTGATCTTGAAACGTCGATTCCATCTTCTCCGTAGGAGAACTGGATAATTCGGCCGTTTGCGTCGCGTACTGTTCCGTCGTATTCTACGCGCAGGTCCTGCATTGCGTTCGCAAGGCGCCTGTAGAGGTATCCTGATTTTGGCGTTCGAAGCGCGGTGTCCATGAGCGCGTCTCTTCCTGTGATTGCGTGGAAGAAGAACTCTTTTGGATTGATTCCTTGCTTGAAACTGTGGATGATGAATCCGCGCGCTTCAGGAGATAAATCGTCGCGCTTGAAGCAGCTCAAGGTTCGTCCGCGGTATCCTTTTTCGATGCGCTTGCCACGCAGTGCTTGCTGTCCTACGCACGCGCTCATTTGGATGAGGGAAGTTATACTTCCTCGCGCACCTGATAATATCATGACTGCTGCCTGATTCGCATCGCTTATGTGCGACTTGATGACTTGGCCGCATGCGTTACGCGCTTTGTTCAACCGTTCCAAAATCTTGAGCTCAAGGGTTTCTCGCATGGTCCGCCCTGGGAATATTTCAAGGGCACCTTCGTGGAACTGTGCTATCATCTGCGTGACATCTTCCTGCGCGTGAGTGAGCAGTTGGTTAATCTGCGCACGTGCTTCGTCGGGAAGGTCTTCATCTGCGATTCCTGTTGAGAATCCGAGGTTGAAGAGGTATTCAATCCCCATGCGAAAAATTTTGTGTAGTATCTTAATGGTTATCTCTGGGCCATAGTGTTGGTGCAATGAGCGTAGCAAGAGTCCTTCTCCTTCTCCGCCGATGGTCTTGGTGTCGATGGTTCCTTCGATGAGGTTCCCATTTTTCACAATGACTTGTTCACCATTTCGTGATGCTCCTGTGAAGTTGAAATCTGTGGGTAAAAGTACGCTAAAGACTTCTTTGCCAGTCACTTTTTTCTTGCCATGAATCCGTGTAAAGTCTGTTACTCCTACACTTGCGAGGATGAACATTGCCAATTCAGGGGTCATCACTGCGTGCTTGGTCAAGAGATAGTTTCCGCTAATCGCGTCTTGGATGCATCCAATGACTGAAAGGCCGTAACGTGGCGAGACCAGTTGTGTCTGGACTTCCATTAGGACTTCTGCTTCCGCACGTGACTCTTCGGTTTGTGGGATGTGCAAGTTCATTTCGTCTCCGTCGAAGTCTGCGTTGTATGGGTTGCAGACTGCAGGGTTCAGGCGAAGTGTTCTTCCCGGAAGGACTTTGACGCGGTGGCACATCAGGCTCATTCGGTGGAGTGATGGTTGTCTGTTGAAAAGCGCGATGTCTCCATCCATGACGTGACGCTCGACGACGTAGCCTGGCTGAATCTCTTCAAGTGTTGCTTCCTTAGTTTCATCGGTAATTTTCTTTCGCTTGCCATCTGGCCTGATAACATAATTTGAGCCGGGATATTTGCCCGGGCCGTTTGCGACAAACTTTTTTAGGTACTCAAGATTCCATTCATTAACTGTCTCAGGCACTGTGAGCTTCATCACAATAATCTTTGGAACACCAACTTCATCGAGTGCAATCATCGGGTCCGGCGAGATAACTGTACGCGCGCAGAAATTGGTTCGTTTTCCGGCCAAGTTGTGACGGATGCGTCCTTCTTTGCTCTTGATACGTTCAGTGATGGTTTTAAGCGGCTGTCCGCTACGGTGTCGTGCGGGCGGCAGTTGTGCAATACTATTATCAAAGAATGTGGTCACGTGATATTGTAAGAGGTCCCACAAGTCTTCGATGATAATTTCGGGCGCTCCTGCGTTGATGTTTTCAAACAAACGTTGGTTGATACGCACGATGTCTCCTAATTTGTGGGTGAGGTCATCTTCTGAGCGTTCTCCGGTTTCAAGTGTAATAGACGGTCGCACCGTGACTGGTGGAATCGGCAAAATGGTTAAAATCATCCATTCAGGGCGTGCGGTCTTTGGATTAAGACCAAAGAGTTCGATGTCATCATCAGGGATTTTTTCGAGGCGTGCGCGCACTTCAATAGGGGAGATGCGTCGGTCACCTTCAATAAAAGTTGTTGGTTTTTCGATGAGGACTTTTGCTTGTTTTGCCTTGCAGTGTGGGCATTTTCCGCCAGACTTTGCTCCTTCGATGAGTGCTTTGACTGCCAAACGGCGCGCTTCTGGTCCTTCCTCGCGTTCGATGCGTTCAAGGTGGGATTTTGCTTTTGTCCATTTTTCCTGGGAAATCATCAAGCGGCTGCATTCTTTGCAAGTCGCTTTCAAAAGTAATTGTATGATGCGAACGAATTTGACGTGAACGACTGGCCGTGCGAGTTCGATGTATCCAAAGTGTCCGATGCATTCTTTGAGCTTGGAACTGCAGGTCTTGCAGCGAAGCCCTGGATCGATTACTCCGAGGCGTACGTCCATGAGGCCGCCGTCGACTGGGTATCCTTCTTTGTCGTAGAGTTCTGGAGTCACGATTTTCGCGCTCGCCATTTTCTTGATCATTTTTGGTGACAGGACGCCAAAAACGATACTGTTGACATGTTTGTAGACAAAGTGCGCGACTGAGTCCATACGTTCTCGTGAGAACTGTGTTTTTTCTATCTTGGTAATTTCAGGTGCGGCTGCTGGAGTTTCAAGTGCAGGAGTTAGTGCTGCAGTCTCGACTAGTGCTGCTTCTTCCTTCTTTTTGCGTGGTGCCATTTTATTTTGCCTCGTGGTTTTCTTGGTTTGTTAGCGCTTTGCTCGCAAAATAAAAGCCTGCGAAGCTTGGCTTCGCTGGATTTAGTATTTGCTCCTGAGTTGCAGTCGGGGGTAAATTCCCAAACTCTTGAACTCATCTAAAATAAGTTTGAATGCATAGCTGATTTCAATGTCGCTGATTTCAACATTGTCGCCGCAGACAGGGCAGTAGCGCTTGTCTTTCAAAGGATCAAAGATCGCTATGATTCCGCATCCTTCACAGACCGGGACTACTGTTTTGTCCGAGTCGAAACGCTCTTTGAGCAGGAGGCTTGCTCCATGAGCGACAAATGTATCCTTTTCCATTTCTCCAAGTCGGAGCCCTCCTTCTTTGGCTCGACCTTCTGTTGGCTGTCTGGTCAATAACTGGATTGGACCGCGTGCTCGTGAGTGAATTTTGTTCGCGACCATGTGTTTCAGTCGTAAGTAGTACATGTTTCCGATGAAGATTTTCGATTCCATGAGTTCACCGGTGACTCCATTGTACATGGTCTCGGTTCCTTTTTCCTGAAAGCCAAGGGAAACTAGTTCTTTTCGAATGTGTTCTTCTGGTTCACCCGCAAAGATTGTTCCATCGATGATTCTTCCAGACAATGCTGCGGTTTTGCCTCCGATAAGTTCTATCATGTGCGAGATGGTCATACGTGAAGGAATTCCGTGGGGTGAAAAGATGAGGTCTGGCTTTATTCCTGACGCGGTAAATGGCATATTGGCTTCGGGGACAATGAGTCCAACGACTCCTTTTTGACCGTGCCGTGAGACAAACTTATCCCCAATTTCTGGAATGCGCTGGTCGCGAAGTCTGACCTGAACGAGCTTGTTTCCTTCTTCATTCTCGGTGAGCGTAACAAAATCAACCACTCCTTCTTCTCCATGGCGCAAGGATACTGAACTTTCGCGCCTGATGTTTGAGGCGAGGCTGTACTCTTCCAAGTTTGACAAAAATCGTGGTGGTGAAACTTTTCCGATGATGACATCTTCTTCCTTGACTTTCGCTTCAGGATAGACTATTCCATCATCTTCAAGGAATCGGTAGTCGCGTTCTGACTTGTATCCCTTGACGTCTTTGTCAGGAACCACGATGGAATCCATGAGTCCGCCTGAGTAGCGTAGTTCTTCACTGACCGCTGGTCTAAAGTATGAGCTTCTGCCGAATCCGCGTTCGATTGAACCTCTGTTAATGATGACTGCGTCTTCAATATTGTATCCTTTGAAACTCATAATCGCGACGACAATGTTTTGTCCGCTTGGGTGAGCTTTGTATTCAGACAACTCATGCATCATGGTCTGGACAAGCGGCATCTGAGGGTAATGCAACAGGTTAACATCCATATCCATTCGCAAAGGAAAGTTAGCCGCGTACAAGCCTACGGATTGTTTAAGATTTCGCGTTCCGATAATGAGTCGTGCTGATTGAATGTAGTCTCCATAAGGAATAAGTCCGGCTATCACTCCAAGCATGGTGAGCGGCGAGATTTCTAAGTGAGTATGTTCTGGAGTAATATCTTTTTCAGAAAAGGCAACAAGAGAATTTTCCTCTTCGCTTGCATCGAGGAATTCAATAATTCCCTGTGCAATAAGGTCGTTCCAGGAGAGTTCCCCTTTCTGTAATTGTTTTACGTGCCGATCAGTGAGTAGTGTAACTCCGTCTTTGACTATGACAAGTGGGCGCCTGCAGCGTCCGCGGGTGCTTTCAACCATGACGCTTCCAAGAGCATCGTCGTAGTATACGTTCATGTCACCAGGAAGACTTCCGCTTCTTCGGTCCTGCTTGATACGATTTACAAATTCTGCAGAGTTATCTACATCACCGACGTATCGTCCATTAAGATAAACTTCAGTCATTTTATTTTGCCTCTGTGTTTTTGGTTTTATTCATGGTTCACTCGCAAATTAAAAGCCTGCAAAGCACACTTCGCTGGATTTATTTCACCAGCTTCAATCCAGCGGCTTTGAGACCTTTGAGCAGTTCTTCGTCAGAGACTTCTTTGCTCACGGTCGCAAGCATGCTGAAATTTTTACGCAATCCAATATTAGTACCTTCAGGTGTTTCTGAAGGGCATAATCGTCCAAGGTGTGTGGCGTGGAGTTCACGTGCTTCGAAGTTCTCCTGGCTTGAGCTCAAAGGAGAGACCACTCGCTGTAGGTGCGAGAGGGTATTGAGGAAATTCAGACGCTGGATGCGCTGTGAGACTCCCTTTCGTCCACCGACCCAGTTTCCAGTCGCCATGGCGCTGTAAATTCTGCTTGTCAGAAGCTTGTCTCGAATGATGACTTTGATGCTTGGGAATTTGCCGCGTTTGACGATTCGTTGGAAGTTGTACAGCATGTCGCCGATAAGGATTTTCAAATTGGTGCGGAAGAGATCAGCCAATAAGTCGCCGCTCATCTTGATGCGCTTGTTCATGTAATGGTCGCGGTCGTCGAGCGGGACTTCTCCATTTTCTGCCAGAATGTACTTGCGTAGCATTTTGCAGATGTTGTACGCTTTGAATATGCGGTCTTCTTTACGTGAACCGATGTGTGGCAAGAGGAATTTGTCAGTGAGTTCTATCATGCGCTCAAGTCTAATCTCACGCGTTTGCGTTATGCCGATAAGTTTTGCGAGTTGGTCCATCGCGTCATCAGGGTTCTTGATATCAACGTACTCGAACAGGTTGATAAGAATTTCATCAAACTGTTTTTCACGGCTTACAGACTGCATGATTTCCTCATCCTTGGTCAAGCCAAGTGCTTTCAATACGAGCACAAGTGGAACTCGCTTAACTCTCGTGAAGCTCAAGTAATAGATTCCATCTTTCATGCGTTCTAGGGTGTGCGGAATTTTGTAGATACCCTGTTCGCTGAACACTTTTCCAATGAATGGTGAGACTCCGCCCTCGTCGCTGTCCATGAGGAAGTGGTTGCTGGAGAGGTCTTCGATGCTGACCAGGATTCGTTCTGTTCCGTTGATTACGAAGTATCCTCCTGGTTCGTCCGGGTCCTCTCCTTTTTCGATAAGTTCCTGTCGTGAGAGCTTGTTCAAATGGCACGAGTTGCTCTTGAGCATGATGGGCAGGTTGCCGATTTGCGTGGTGAAGCTTTCGCGCTGGACATCGTTGACGTGCGCTGAGACTTCGATGAAAATAGGAGCGGAATAGCTGAGCTTGCGAAGGCGCGCTTCTGCAGGGTAGATGCTACGTTTGCTTCCATCTGCTTCGGTAATTTCTGGCTTGGTCACCCAAATCTTGTCCAAGCGTATTTTGAAGCTATCAACGTTTGGCGGAATGATGGTGGGGATGACTTCTCGGTTCTCTTCGAGGACTGAGTTGAGCTCTTTTTCAACGAAATGGTTGAAGCTCTCGATGTTTGAACGAACAAAGCTGTGCTCTTCAAAGAATTTTTCAATCACTGTTTTTGCGTTGTTCATCTTAGAAACCTCGTTTCACTCATGTTTCCTAATTGAAGATTTCTAATGAAGGTAAAAATCGCTGCTGTTTCTTTATTGGTTCCAATGATTTTTTCCATTACTCGACCACCCTGCGATAAAAAACAGTATTTCCTGCCGTGTGGCTGTTTCGTGAGATTTTGATGATGTCTCCTTCCTTAAGTTCAAGATGTAAGATTGCTGAATCTTTGATGTAGATACGGGGAAGATTTTGCAAGTCGATTGCGTACTTCTCAAACAGCTCTTTTTGCTCTTTGTCCGAGAGCTTGGTGTGTTTGGGTACAAGCGCGTGTTTGGTTACGTCGAACTTGGTCATGGGGTCGAAATCCTCTGCTAGCATAACGGGCCGGACGGGACATTCAATCGCAAAGCGTATACTTTAACGAATTTGAACCCGCAACCATTTGCTTACTTGCGCCAAAGCGCTAAAAGGCAAATGCTCTACCAGGTTGAGCTACCGGCCCGTGATTATGATTCTGGATTGAAGATGAGATGAGTGAAGATGGAAAAGAACTCTGTGTCTGGATGGTAAAGAATCGAATGTTGGTCAACCCCATGTGCGCACTACCCTGTAACAAGTATCCCAATGGGAAAAGAGGTGCTATATAAAGCTTTCTGTCTTTTGGCAATTCGCTATATAAAATGTTAAAAAG
>JAGVYM010000003.1 GCA_018303245.1 Candidatus Woesearchaeota archaeon
AATATACTGTTTTCTTTTTCTCCTTCATGGTGGGGGTACACTCCCCACCCCCAAGACAGCCTCACGGCTGCTTGGGTTATTCTACTTTTCTACAAAGCCGTAAACTCGGTGAATTCACAACAATTTTTATTCAACACTTGTCACAAAAATTAAACTTGCCTTCTTTTGCCAAACCCGTGATTGCATCCTCAAGCTTTTTGCTGTACTTTTTTAAATCAGCCTCGCACTCAGACAAAAGCTTCTCGCACAAAGGATGATTAGCAGCCTTAGCATCCTTCTTGTACAACTCCATCCTCCAAATTAATCTTCTAAACTCAACCAACAAAGCAGTCTTGTTAAAATTGCAGTTATGCATAATTTCACCCCTTTTCACAACACTAAAACATTCAAGTATTTAATTTTTGTGCAAAAGAGGCACAGAATAATTTGTGAGTGATTTTTGAGTGTGATGAATTGTTTCTTGTGGAGTTTGTGGTGTTTTCAGTATTTTTTTGTTCGTCAGCATATTTTTTGTTTGTCGTCTGAAAGATTTTTTAGAATTTGTGCAGTGTTTTCGTTATTTTTAGATGGCTTTAGCCATCTATTTTTCGTTGTGTGAATTATTTGTGGTTACGTGATGATTAGTGTGGCTAAATGATAGATTTGTAGGAATGTTTTGTTTGGTTTTGTGAAACCGTTTATTCTTTTGTATGCTGTTAATTTCATGTGGTTTATTATTCCTTTGTTTGTTCTGAGCTGTTTTTTTCTGTGTGTTTTAAGGCTTGTTGAGTAATAGTTTTCTATTGCGTTATTGGTGGCTGGGCAGTTTTTGATGTGATAAAATGCAGTAAAATATTGCCAGTTGTCTTTTATCATTTGTAAGCGTTCTCGTGTTTTTTGTGGAAACAAAATTTGTTGTTTTAATAATTCTTCAAATATTTGTGTTGCTTTGAATAGTTTTCTTTGCGTTAAATTTTTGCCTTCTCTTCGACGCTTTTTTTCTAATTCTTTGACGCATTCATAAAATTTATTTTTAGCTTCTTTGAGCCAAATAATTTTTTCTTTGTTGTTTGTGAAGCTTTTTTTGTCTTGTTTCTTGAGAAATTTCTCAAGAAACTTGAGTTCTTTGTTTCGATTGTAAAAAATGTTTAGTAAGAGGTATTTGTTGTACTCGTTTTGTAAGGTTGTGTTTTTTCCGAAGTCGTTAACGACGAGTTTGTTTAGGTGTAACAAACATTTTTGGAGTATGAGTTTGTTACCCCAAATTTTTTTGAATATTGCAGGATATCTTCTGTCGCAGTCTGTTATAATGATTAATTCTTTGTTGACACCTAAATGTTTTCTTAAGAAAGCTTCAATTGTGGCTTCATTTTTGTTGTCGAATAAGTCTTCAGCAATAGGATTTCCCGTGTCATAATTCAATAAGGTGAGTCTGAATTTTTGTGTTCTTCCTTTTTTTGGGTGTTGCTCATCGTAATTTACGATGAGATAATTTTCTTGAGGGTATTCAAATTGTTCAATTTTGTTGTTGAACAAACACATTGCTTTACTTCCCGAGCAAGGTAGTATGTAATTCATTATTGTTGAAATAGCTTTCCACGAAACGTTTGAATCTCTTAATACTAACAATAGTGACGTGAGTGTGTCTTTCCAGTCACTCAAAAGTTTTTTCCAGAACGTTTTATCTTCGTGGTGCGGAGCACCACATTTTTGGCAAATTTGTTTGCCAATTTTTACTTTACCAAAACCATTCTTTCGTGCATAATCATAACCATTATGAACTATCACATTGCCACAAGCACAAACAAAGTAATCTTTCATTCTGAAAACTTTCTTAGATGTGAACTCATACTTGTTTGACGCAGGAAAAATAGTCAAAAGCAATTTTGCCTCAGAAAGATTATTAAGATTCAAGTGTATTTCAGTCATATAAATCACCTCATTTTTACTACAAACAAAGGTGATATTATCGTCGGTAATATAAAAAACTACCGACGATACAAATTTTTTCTCCAAAAGAAACAAAGGTCAAAAATACACTAGCAATTCTCAATATCATCACTCACTTTCTATACTGTGCCTTTTTTGTGAAAGATTTATATATTCCCACATTCAGGTGACTTGTGTGAAGAATGCTATAACTAGGCGAGAATTTCTTTGGCATAGTTTGGAAGTATTATGTGCAGGGATTATTATTCCAACATCAATCAGCGGCTGTATAAATGATAAAGAATATCACCCAATTAATTTTCGTTTTGACTATGGGACAAGCATAGGCATCGGTATTCAAATGCCATCCTGGATAGAACAAAAAGATTATTCTGAAGTTGGGGATATTGTTGACAAATACGTAATTGATTTTCATTATTTTCTAGATGAATTTGTAACTACTGATTATTTACGCTTAATTATTCCAGAACGAATCAAGAGTTTTGAATCTTCAGCAAGTTATACTGGTTGTGCTGCTGGTGTATATTATCCTAGAGATAATGCAGCAGTTGTTGCGTGGGGAAAAGAAGGTGATACGCCCTACCCTGCAAGAAAGAATATTCTGCCAGCGTTGCCTCACGAACTTTCTCATCGTTGGCTGCAAAGGCACAGATTAAGTGATCTGCACGAAGATTTTCCTAGAGCTGTTATTGATGCTGATGCTTATGCCTCGCAAGAAAGCTTGGAATTTTTAGGAGATTTTGACTTGTACAATCCAGCCACGTATAACCCGAATTCTTGTCATTTATGAACATACTTGTATTCTTACCACGCTTGAATGATTTTTAACTTCACTTGATTGAGCCAGACTCATCAGCACCAGAACTATCAACAAGCTTCATATAAGCATCATAAACAACATATTCAAACTTTTTCCAGTCATCATCATTTGAAGGAAAAATCAAATTTTGCAGTAACTATTTTTTCTAAATCAGATCTATACTGCTTTTGCGCGAGAAATTGCGGCGCGCAATAGTCTCATCACCAGCACGAGAAATAGGAGTGGATATGGCAATAACACCTAACTTATCGCCCTGCTTCAACCGCAATGGTTTAATCAAATTCATATTGCGCATAGAAACTCAATTTGTTAAAAATCTTTCGTACTAAAACATCAAACTCGGCAACTATTCACTCTTTTAATCTTATCAATCAGTTCACGCACTTCACCATCTTTTTGCCAAATAATCTCACAACCACGAAGAACTTCCGCTTCAAACGCATCATTTTGAGCACGTGCAAGCTTACGCATCCGTTCAATTGAACGCAGCACGATATTGATTTCACGACCTTCGAAATGATAGAAGTATTCTCCGACAGTGAATTTTTCTTCAAATTCCAAAGGCAAAATAATATAGAAGTCGATATCAGAATCAGCTCGGTTCAACCCTTTCGCAACAGAACCATACCAAACAATTGCTTTAATCTCTGACTCAATATTTTTATACCACTCCTCTCTAGAAAGCACTTCTTTAACAAACTCTTTAATCAGAGTAATTGCTTCCTTTCTTGTTATTTTATTCATGAGCGTCAGGAAGAAGTGCTATTTTTACACCAGTTCAGACAGTATTTCTTTGATTGTTTTGTCAATGGGCTTCTTTGTTTTAATAATAACTGCATTTTTAGGAGTGTAAGCATCCACATCACTCTTTACTTCTTCAATATCCTCACTTTTAGTATTTCTTAATTCAGCATCTCTTTTTCTCATTTTGTCAAGACTCAATTCGAACTGAAAAAGGAGCGAATCAAAATTGTTTTCAGAAATAAATTTTGCATATTTATCTAAAACCGGCTTGTATCTGAATTGACCTTCAATAAAGACGAAATCATAATTGTCAAGTTCAAGTAATTTCAAAATTACTGTTTTGATAAGTTCTACTGAATTTTGATGAGCAATCAAATCATTAGCTTTGTATTTAAACTGCATCTGTTTTCTGAAATCATCTTCACAAATGTATGCACAACTCAAATGATGCTCTTTTTTTAATTTTTGAAGAAGTTCTTTAGTTATTGTTGTTTTACCAACAGCAGGCGCACCCCGTATAAATACAATTTTAACCACGTAATTACAAAAGAGCATCTTAATTAAATAGTTTTCTAATATGTGTTGCCTATTGTCAATCAAGTCTTTTCATAATGCATCAAGGTGTTGTTTAAACGCTTCCAAGCTGTAGAAGTCTGCTTTCTTATCTTTTTTCCTACAAAGCAAGAATGCTTGAACACCTATTGATCGTGGAACTTTCACATCATATTCTTCATCATCACCAATGTGAATGAGTTCTTCTGGTTTGATTTTGAAGTCTTTCAGAACCTGCTGGAATACTTCAGCATCTTTCTTTTTCAGGTTGAAATCAGATGATGCTGAATATGTTTTTGTAAAGAATTTGTCTATGTGGTTGAGTTTTAACTTTGCATCAATAAATTTACGCTCTGCGTTTGATACAATGATGAGTTTGAATCTTTTAGATAGATTCTCAAGTACAGGAATGACGTCATCAAAATGTTTGATTTCATGTTGAACTTTTCCTAAAAGATCTTCCCAAGTCGTCTTGAGGCCAAAGTGTTTGAGCCAGAAGCTTGCGTCCCTCCAGTTGCCTTGTGCTTTGCCCCAGAGATTCTTGTATTCTTTTGTAACTTCAGCATATGCACAATCAAAATCCATGTGATTCTCTTCAGCATACGCTTTTGGTATTTCTGTTCTCCAGATGAGCTCATCAAATTGTGAGTCGCTTAATGTGTCGTCAAGGTCGAATGATATTACTTTAATCACGGGGTGACCTCCAGTTCTTTAATTTTTTCTTTAAATTCATACAGATCTCGTACAATGTGTGGTTCTTTTCTGTTTCCTGTTCTATCAATGAGAAACGCATTTATTCCTATTGAGTTTGGGATTTTGTAGTCGAAATCTGAGTTGTTTCCGATGTGAACAAGTTCGTCAGGTTCAATTTTTAGTTCTTCGCATATTTCGCGGTAGATGTCTACTTCCTTGGTCATCTTAATGAAATTTGATCCTGTTGAGAAAACTTTAAGAAAGTATTGTTCATATTTGGCAATTTTGAGTTTGGTATGCATGATGTTATCTTGTGCATGACTGATAAGTATCAGCGGATATTTTTTCGAGAGTTTCTTAAGTATGGGGGTTGCGTCAAAGTATGGAACGATATGCTTCTTGAGCTCTTTAATGAGCGTGCTGTAATTGGTGTTGAGATGGAAGTGTTTAATCCAAAAGTCTGGATTGCGCCAACCCTCTGCTTTACCCCAAAGCCTGCGGTATTCTGCAGTAACGCGCTCGAAAGCTGCTTCTTTGGATATTTTATATTGTCCGGCATAAATACGCGGGATTTCGCTTCTCCACAAGAGCTCGTCAAATTCATTGCTGAATAACGCACCTCCTAAGTCAAACGAGATTATCTTGATGTTTTTCTTATCAGAAAGACTTTTTTCTTTGAGTTGGGTGACGATTCGTTCACGTGTTTGAAGTCGGGTTTTCACAAGTGAACAGAACTCGTGTACTTGATCAAGCCAAGAAGGGTTTAACACATACTCCAAATCTTCTTTCTTGAGCAAACCTTGACTCTCAAGTCCTTTGAGACGCTTGTGAATACCCTGATACGTTATAGTGAGCCCGTGTCTTTTCTTGAGCTTGAAATAAATCTGTTTTGCAGTAAGTGGCTGCATTGCAAGAAGAATGTCAACAATGAGACTGCTTACGTCCTCTTGATTCTTCAATCCATGAACTGTCTCCACAAGCCCCACAGGTAAAACCTGTATTTTTCAGTATATAAATCTGACGGAAAAAATCAACCAATCGGTTGATAATTATCTACGATACATTAAAGTCATCTTGAACACAAAAAGCAACTTATGAATACTATTTCCTATAATGTGCCTGAATTAATTGCTCAAAAGAAAGTCAAACTCCTCAAAAAACAATATATTGTTTATCTTAAAGAAGTTCCTACAAGAATAGCACCAGGTGGTAAAATTCTTAAAATCACAGTCCGTGCATTCATAAAAGAAATAAAATAAAGAGGTGGTAGCCAAAAAAGAAGGTGGTTACCACGCAAGAGCTTACAAATATCAAAGTTCCAAATGAGTTTTCAACTATTAAGAGAAGTATTGGAAAAAGAACTCGAAGGGTTTAAGAAGAGCCTCAAAGTCCTTTCCAAGTAAGAGAACTGATATTGTGGAATAGTTATGTTATAACATATAGTTCATATAAACTATAACCTTAACAATTAAGTACTTGTTAACTACTTTAGAGTGGATACAGATACGGGAATGATGGAAAAACCTGAGAAAAGAACAGTAGAGCAAGATGTTGCTATACAGTATGATTCAATAGTTAATGAGTATGCTGCATACCGATCAGGCATTGATACTGGTGAAATATTGAATAGGTTTATTGATGCATTACCTTCACCAAAACAAGGAGTGCCTTTGAAAATGCTGGATGTGGGATGTGGAACTGGCATTCCTGTTCTCAGACATCTTGCAGAGAAGGGATATTTGGTCACAGGTCTTGACCTATCAGACCGTATGCTTGAAGCCGCACGCTCAAATGTTCCTGATGCTATCCTTATCAAGCAAAATATGACTGAGCTCAACTTGCCGCCAGCATCATTTGATGGTCTTGTTTGCTTTCACGCGATTATCCATGTCCCACGTGAAAAACACCCTTTGGTACTCAGAAGATTCCAGGATGTTTTAAAACCAGAAGGTATTATGCTGTTGTGCACTGGTTCAGAATTGTATGAAGCAACTCATGAATTTCTTGGACGAAAATTCTTTTTTAGTTATGAATCTCCAAAAAAGTCGCTTGAAGCTGTAACACAAACAGGTTTTGAAGTGCTTTATGACAAGCTTCTTACTATCAAAGGAGAAGAGTTCTATTGGATCTTGGCCAAGAATAGAGGACGAACATGAAGATTCTTGATTTCTTGAACGTCAGTAATCTATCAAATCTTCAAGCAGATAGTGGCTTTATCTTTCAAAGACTCATATTGAACGAGATTCTCGCACGAAAAAAGGATTGGGAAGTTTATTTGATTGCGCCAGAAGGTGTTGGGGATCTGGGCGAGCGTATTAATCTAGTTAAGCTTGACTATGGACATAACAAATATGAAACTCGGTTTAATTTCCCCTGGGCAAAATTAAGAAATAGTATTGAAGGCATCATGCAAGATATTGATTTGATTTACGTAAACCAAGCAGAGCATGCTTCAAACTTCAGAGCATTCGCAACAGTAGCTGTTCCAACTAAAAGAATACCTATTGTTTCCTACTTTCATTACCTGCCTTTGGAGCCACCCCACGTTCATTTTGATTTTAGCACAGGATATTATGATCGAACCACAGACCTTGAAGGAAAAGTACAATCATCAAGTCTGCGTTTTGATCAATCACTAAACCAGCACGGACTTGCACTTCCCGTTTTTATGAGACTCATTGAAGCAATGTTTGTTTCAGACTATTGTATAACTTGTAGCGAGTTCGGTATAGATTTGCTTGTCGGGAGTGCACAAAAACTCGTTCCCACTGTGATGCCTAAGATAGCAGCAATACCTCCTCCAGTATCATTGGCTGAAGCAGAACATGGAAGAACTGCGGAGAAAGACGGAAAAAATAAAATAGTATTTAACCACCGACTTTACAGCCACTATGGTCCAAAAGAATTCTTTGACTTTATGGATTGGTTTTATGGAAACGTAAGAACTGACTTTGAAGTCATTTTAACAGATCCTACAAATGGACGATCTGCAGAAAGAAACAAGCTTGATCCGTCTGTTGCAGATATGAGACATATTCTTTCAGCAAAGCCTTACGTGCGTTTTGCTCACTCTTCTGAGAGAGAATGCTATTACCGCGCTTTAGGAAGCTATAAAGTGTCTATAGCACCATTCAGACCCTCTGCACTTTGGAGCATGAGTGTTGTTGATAGTATGGCGTGTGGTATTCCAGTAGTTTGCCCGAATTATGCTTGCTTTCCCGAAATAATAGGCGCAAACAGCGAACTGCTTTTTTCAAAGCCAAAGGAACTTGCAGATTTGCTTGTGAAGCTATTTGATGATGAACCATTTTATGGAGCTTGCTCACAATATTGTGCAACAAGAGCAGCAAAGTTCAGCGTTGAAAGAGCAGCAGATCGCTTTATCAGTATTTTTGAGGAGGTTACATTGAAGAATGGCAGCTAAAAAACAAGCAATTTTCCTAGACGCAGTTGTATTGGAAAGTTGCAACTTAAAGTGCAGTTATTGTAGAGATGGTTTAATATACAAAAAAGAAGAGGTTGAACAGACTGTTGCAAGAGTTAAGAAAGCAATAGAAATTGGCGCTATTGCTGATTACGACATATTTAAAATATCAGGTTATGGTGAAGTAACACTCCTCGATAATCTGGGAGAGATATCAGATCTTGCGAAAGATAAGAGACTGCTCGTTATTAGCAATGGGACACGGCTTCCACAAGGATCTCTTGAAAAAATTCTTGCACATCCTGATCCAGCATTGTGTATATCTCTTGATGGTCATACTGAAGAGATGAACTCTTATAGAGAACTTTCCCAGTCTCAAATAGATGCAGTTGTAAAAACGCTTAAAGATGTGCAAGGCAAAGGAATTCCAATAGAGATAAACAGCGTCATTACTGGTAAAAACATAGGGCAATTTCCTCAATTTCTAGAATTTCTTTTGACACAACTTCCAAGAGTTATGGTTTTTCCATTTCCTGTACGACCATTTCCATTTATGCATTCGGAAGACTACTCAGTGAGTCCTGCCCAACTTTCTGCTTTTGAAAAAAAGGTTATCGGTGGCTATGAAAAGTACGGTCAAGTTTTACCACCTCGCGCATACCTGATGCGCGAAGTTGAGTTCATAAAACATGGTTCTCGCTCTTTCGTTTGCACTGTGCCTAGTTTTGTTATAGGAATAAATGGTAATATGGATGTGCTCGGCTGCCCATGTGGGTCGCCTGAGAAACTTGGAAATCTCAATAATACTCCGTTAGTTGATATTAGTGGAAAACTTCTGTCAAGTAAAAAAGGACGCTGGAAAGAATGTAAGAACTGTTTCAATCATTATGAAGTTATCAGCATGTATGTCGATGGTAAAATAACAGGTGAAGAGATTAGTCGTGTGCCATCAATATCAAAACCAGCCATACTTGAACATCTGCGACAAATAAAGGGAGAGTACAAACATGGCTAGAATTCATCACGTTCAGTATATGCCAAAAAAGTATGGCGGTTCTGAAACATTAATCTCTCTTATAGCAATGAATTCAAAATATGATCATATAATCGAATATGCACAAAATTGTGCAGCACCAAATGATGCTCGTAAATTTTATGAGGAGATTGTTGCCGATTTTGCAGCAGTTTTTGATACTGATCCAATTCCAAAAGAGGATGCAGTCCATGCACATTTTATTTTTTCGGGAATTCCTGCACAGATGCGTGGAATAAGAACAGTTTGTTCCTCACATTGTTTATTTTCTGAAGAATTCAAACTTGCCACAATGGATGCAACAACTGATGTGGAGAAAAGAGAATTGTTGGAAGCCTATTCCTACTTTGACGCGCTTGAGCGGGAATTATATCCGCAAGCTAAAGATCTCATCGTACACAGTGAGTTCCATCGTCAGGAAGTTGAGAGAAAAGGCGGAAAACCCCAAGTAATAGAGCTACCGGTTGCAGTCTCCGATTTTGAAATAGGAATGACCAAAAAAGAGGCAAAGACCGCCATCGGGCTAAAGGATAAATTCACTCTACTCTTTTTAGGACGACCAACGTATCTTAAAGGGTTCTCAGTCCTTGCTGATGCATTTAATCTTCTGCCAAACAAAGATGATTATCAATTGCTTATTGTAGGAGACTTTGATCTGAATGGTAATACTTTGACTTATCGCCCTTGCGTTAAAGTAGATGGAACACTTGAAACCACTGCTTCAGTTTTTGTCGGAGACCGTGTGCGCGTGCTTCCTCCCACACGGCATGAACAAATTCCAATTTGCTTTACTGCAGCAGATGTTCTAGTATGTCCTTCATTCTACGAAGCAGTTGGTTATGTCAATCTGGAAGCAATGGCTGCAGGAACAGCAGTCATCGGCTCAAATGTTGCAGGAATACCTTATGTTGTCAGGGATCAACAAACAGGACTCCTTTTTAGAACTGGCGATTCACAGGACTTGGCAGATAAAATAGAGCTATTATTTCATAACAGAGAATTAAGGACTCGTATTGTTGAAAATGGAAAAGATTTTGTCAGGCAATTTGACGCTCGCGATATTTGCTCAAAATATGATGCACTTTATGATTCTGTGATAGAGGGAAATAAATGAGTAATGAACTGTATCATCTAGGCTGCAAACTGGGCGAGGTTCACAAAGACGTATTGTTATTTGGGGACCCTGCGCGTTGTGAACTCGCAAAAAAAGTATTTGATGAATACTCGTTTTTGAGTTCGAAAAGAGGATTTATTCTTTACAATGGACGTGTGGGGCAACTTAATGTAACATTCGGCGCCCTTGGAATTGGCGGTCCTTCTTGGTGTATTGGCTTACACGAGTTAGCGCTTTGCGGTTCTGAACTTTTTGTCCGTGTTGGAACTGCAGGAATTATAAGCCCAGATGTGATGCCTGGCGACATAGTGATTCCTTCTGAAGTTGTTTCTGATGAAAGCTTGTCAAAATACGTATTAGGTTCAGATAAAGAGTTGAAACCTGACAAATCTCTTTTTGACTGTTTAGTTGCCACAGCACATAGACGCGACAGAAAATATCACGCGGGAAAAGTACATTCAAAAGATTTTCTTTACATGGAAGAACCAGACTCATATCCATTGAAAGAAAAGCTCATGCGAAGAATGGAAAGTCTGCGTAGTGCAGGAATACTTGTAACTGAAATGGAGTGTGCTTCGCTTTTTTCTTTTGGTGGCGCTAGAAGCTACGCAACTGGTGCAGTTCTTGCAGCAATTAATTCAGATGAAAACTTATCAGTTCAGACCCAAATTGCCGCAATAAATATTGCACTGGATGCAGTAATAAAATATCGGAGTGATCAAAGATGAATTGGTACTCGCTTTTACCGCATTATACTTTTAATAATGGGACTGTTGTGTTTTTAGAACGTGAAGTTGTTCCAATTTCAGAAGAGCAAAAGAGAGTTGTAGCTGGGCTCAAATCTCAACAGGTTGACGATAGAGATCCAGCAGTATCCACATTAGTCAATGCAGGAATAATAGCTAGAGTAATTTCTATTGCAGCTCAGAAGAAATGTCCTTCAAAGATTGTTGTTTCACCTCATTCAGATGATGCTGCGCTGAGCATGGGTGGACATTTAATTCTTAACGGATCAGATTATAATATCATTACAGTTTTTAATACGTGCCCTTTTAGCGATAATTTTAGAGCATATGAAATGTCCCCTGCTGAAATTACTGAGTGCAATAATAAGGAGGATGTTTTTTATGCAAGAATGATAGGTGCGGATATTGTCTTTCTCAATCAGCGAGAAGCTCTTGAAAGAGCTTATGATTCACCGTTTGAAAAAAAGATAAAGAGGGGTGATGCAGAAATGATTGCTGAAGTGAGGTCTCAGCTTACTGCGTTAACAGAAAGAGCAAATGTTGATTCGCTCTATTTTCCCCTTTCTTTAGGAAATCACATTGACCACGTTATTCTTCATTTGATGGGGCGGTCATTTACAGAAAAAGGGTGTCGCATCCGGTTTTACGAAGATCAGCCATATACAGAAGAAATGAGCGAAGCTGAATTGAAAGAGCAGATGGCTGAAAAAACCAAGGGTTTGAGAATTGCGCAGGAAGTTGACATAACAGATGTTCTTGAAGAGAAAATGAGACTTGCAGCAATTTACAAAACTCAATATGATCGTTCATATTTAGAAAAACTTGGAACTTATGCACGAAAGATAGGTGCTGGTGGGAGAGCAATTGAACGAACGTGGGAGGTCGTGGCATGAATAAAGAACAGTTGGCTTTGTTTGGAGGAGTTCCAGTCAGAACGAGCGTTTGGATATGGAAAAGTTCTTTTGGTGACGAAGAGGCAAATGCAGTTCATACTATTGTAAAATCAGGAAAACTTTCCGTTTTTCGCGGAGGTACTGCTGTTCGAGAATTTGAAGAGAAGTTTGCACAGTTCTCAGGGGCTAAATATGGTGTTGCTACAACTTCAGGAACAACGGCATTGCATTCTGCAGTTACCGCACTTGGTATAACGGAAGGGGACGAGGTGTTGGTTCCTCCTTTAACCTTTGTTTCTACTGCATCAGTGGTTTTACAGGAAAAAGCAATCCCTGTTTTTGTTGATGTTGAACCTACATCGTATTGCATGTCTCCACAAGATTTGGAGTCAAAGATCACTAAAAGAACAAAAGCAATAATTCCCGTTC
This sequence comes from Candidatus Woesearchaeota archaeon, assembly GCA_018303245.1. Classification (GTDB taxonomy): domain Archaea; phylum Nanobdellota; class Nanobdellia; order Woesearchaeales; family ARS49; genus JAGVYM01. The sequence goes on from JAGVYM010000003.1 coordinate 12,378, forward strand.
ATATTTATGGACATCCTGCTGATATGTACAAGATATGCGATATTGCCAGAAGATACAATCTTGCCGTCATAAGTGATTCTGCTCAAGCACACGGTGCAAAAATCAAAAATCAACCAATAGGTGCATTTGGTAACATCAGCTGTTACAGCTTTTTTCAGACGAAAAACATGACGACTGGAGAAGGAGGCATGGCTATTACTAATGATGACGCCCTTGCAAGAAAACTGCGATTAAAAAGAGAACATGGCAGCATTCCCAACCAGCATACATGGTATGCTTATGAGGAGTTAGGCTATAACTATGCAATGACTGAACTACAGGCAGCAGTTGGCTTGGTGCAACTTAAGCGTCTCGAAGGTTTTAATGAGCGGAGAAGAGAAAATGCAAGCTTTTACCAAGCACAACTATCGAAAACCGGGCTCGTGCTTCCTAGAATCAACGAAGAATTCTATCATGTTTTCCATAACTTTCCCATACTTTTGCCTGAAGGAAAAAGCCATTTAAGAAGTGAATTTGTCGCTGCGATAAGGGCGGAAGGTGTTCCTGTGGATATTTGCTATCCTGTTCCACTCTATGAAACAAACTTGTTCAGGAAAGCAGGTATCTCTGGCCGCTGTCCTAATGCAGAGTCAATAACGTCAAGAATATTCACTCTCTTCACAGATCCAGCTTTGGAAACGCCTGACCTCGAAAACATCTGTGCCGCAGTTATAAAAGTTTCACAGTTTTATCTTGGAGGATGAATGAAATACCGCGTTGGAATTATTGGCTATGGTTTTATGGGAAAAACTCATGCAGAAGTGTACTGTGAACACCCTGATGTGAAAACCGTGACCGTTTTTGATACAAATCCCGCAGTTTTTAAGAGACCTCCAATAAGTAGAATAATTCCATACTTTAAAGAAAAGCTAGGAGGAGATAATAGGTTTGATTTAGTCAGTATATGCACACCAACGTATGAGCATATCGCAAACTTTTTAGCATTTGCGGAGCGAGCCAGTTCCTTTCTGATAGAAAAACCTCTCGCACTAACACTGCGCGAAGCACAGCTTATCCAGCGAGTGGCTAGTGAACGAGGAATAACAGTATACTGTGCATTCGTTGAAAGATTTAATAGCCCGATTATGAAGCTCAAGCGGGAAGGTTGTGCTTCTCACTATGAGTTTGTTCGCATTGGATCAAAACCAAAAAGTTCATGGTACTGTGATAATTCAAAAAGCGGCGGCCCTCTCTTTGACTTGGGAATTCATGACATCGATCTAGCACTTTGGTTGACTGCGTCTGATGTGGACATCATTGAAGCAACACGAACAGGAGACCTGTATGCTGTAAAATTGCAATTACGAAATGGAGTGACCGTAAAAATTCGAACGGGTTGGGTTGACACGCCAAATCACTTTGAAAACTCAATTGTAGCATCAAGAGTTACAGTTCACGAGTTAAATGTACATATCTTATCTGAAGGAAGATACCCTGCTGCTTATCGGGACCAAATTCATGCTTTCGTTGACTCAAAAATTAATACTCAAGGCAACCTCGCATCATTGGAAGACGCGATTAGTTCAATCGGTGTTGCTGAAAGAATAAATGCTGCATTAAGTCATGCCAACAATTTATAAACAAGAACGGAAATATTTACTCATGGATTACTACACAAAAAAATTGAAAGACTGGTATGAACAGATTGCAGAACGTTACGATTCATGGGGAACAAGAGATGGTGAGTTCTCTGTCGCGCCCATATCTGAAGAAGTAATACAGTTCAACAAGCTTTTGGACAAAGTAAAACTTTCTGATGGCAAAATACTGGATGTTGCAACAGGAACAGGAACTTACCTTATTGAGGTGCTAAAGCGAGGTGGCGTTGGTTACGGCATTGACATCTCAAAAAACATGATATCCGTTCTAAAAAAGAAAATCAAGAATTCCCATCTCGAGTCACGCATCAATGTTAAAATAGGAAACGCTGCAGAAATAACGTTTAAAGAACGGTTTGACCTTATTCTTTGCATTGGACTCTTTGACTATTACGACTTTGATGAAGTGAAAGTTTTCCTTCAAAACATGAAAAAGGTTGCGAAAAAAGATTGCCAGTTCATAGTTGATTTTCCGAATAAAAACAAAAAAGAAACATACACATTTCAAGAAAAGGAACGTTCAGTAGGTCACGAAGTATTCATCCACAAACCTGAAGAAATACTCTCATTTCTTAAAAAACAAGGATTTAACATTTTAGCACAACAGGAAGCGGGAATAGAAACACAATTTCTTTTAAAGTTAAAAGATAGCTAATCGCAAGACTAACAAATTCATTCAATTATCAGCCTGCACTCCTAAAAATTTGACTGAAGGAAATCCTGCTTTTTTATCTTTCCAGAATTGGTTTTTCAACTCTTCTGGAAAAAGCGTGAGCTTTTGTAGTTCCTTTTGTGAGAAATATCGTAGTTCTTTAACAAAGCATTCATCGCTTAGTCCTTTGAGGTTGGCAAGCGTTTCTTTTCCGCTAACGATTTTTCCGGTAAAGAACAGTTCAATGTTGTTTTGCGCTGTTTCAAACGAGATGAATTGGCGAATGTACACGAGTTTTTGCACGTCAACATTTAATCCTGATTCTTCGAAAACCTCACGAGTGGCACAGTCAAACACTGTTTCTTTTCCTTCTAATCCTCCGCCGGGTGGGACCCACCATTCAAACTTTGTTTTTGGGTCTATGTGTTTAATCATAAGTATTTTTTCGTTTTTGAATAGTAGAACTGCTACTCTAATACGGTTTTTCATAACCCTTGCTAAAGTCCAGAGTGGCTTTTAAATCTTCACTCTTTCCATATGGAAAATATTGTTTGGCTTACGCATACCTTATAAACACCTGTGCGTTGATTCAAGCAAAAGAGTTGACGCTATGAACTATCCACACTTTCGCAACAAGCACTTAGAACAAGCATTGTTCAACCCCACAGACTATTGCACGTGGAAAAACTATCTGAAAAAAGACTACAAGAAAGCTCCCAAAAAATACATCTTAATTTATTACACAAAACTACTACGTCATTTCAAAAGAAAGTACAAGCCCAAAAAGTTCAAACTATACCGTTTAGTAACAATCTATCAACACAAAGATGTTGGAGTAGTTCACATGACAGGAATAGGCTCTCCCCACGCAGTCACCGTGTTCGAAGAATTAATCGCGCTAGGTGGTAAAGAATTCCTTAACATTGGAAGCGCAGGAGGACTGCAAAGCTTTGGAGTGTTTTTGTGCAAAAAAGCAATACGCGACGAAGGAACAAGCCATCACTACGCAGCCCACAAAAAGTATGCATTTCCCAATAAAGAACTTACCGATAGGCTAGAAAACGCCCTTTTGAACAACAAGGTGTCTTTCAAAAAGGCAACATCTTGGACTATTGACGCACCATACCGAGAAACAAAAGCAGAGATACAGCACTACAAGAAACAAAACGTCGCATACTTCATTGAAGTTAAATACAGAACGGTGGATAAAAATGATGAGTTTGAGATTGATAACGTAAAGTGTTATCAAGACTTTTGGCCTGGAACAATTTTAGTCATTGTTAAGAAAGACTTTCCATACCTCATATTTCAAGAAGTTGGGAAGTTACAGGTTAAGCCAAAATATTCCGTTAAAGAATTTTCAGATCGCGGAACATCCTACACCAAGAAACAAAAGTATACTCTGTTTGAATTGCCATCAGCCATTTGACAGAATAACCATCGCAGAGGCTGAAGAAATGAATAAAAAACAAGAACTTAATGAGAATCGTGAAGTCACAATTAGCAACAAGCCGTATCGTGTGGAAAATTTCTTCCAAATAATTCCATCTGGCGAGCAAGGAATGTTCCCAACAGGCTCGCCAGTCCAAGCTGCCGCTGCTGTGATGGTTGGTGTGCCATACAAAGGAGTGGAGGGCGAGCCGTTAAAATACCAGTTTGTTGAAAAAGCATCCGATGGTCAGGATGGAGTTATACTCACAAATACACATAATAAAGATGGAGACGTGTACTTGTCGGTAATAACTACTGTTCCTCAAGAGAAAGGAATAGAAAATGAAAAGCAAGAAGAAAAGAATGCTGAACAAGAAACGGAAGAATCCTAATGCCCACTCTTTGAATTTTCACCAATTAAGCGCACATACGTCCAAATACGTCTCAGTGCTCTTCTTCTTTTCCGTTCCTGCTTTTTTGTCAAACTCAGACATCCGGAACTTGACAAAGGCACTCTACTCAGCATCTTAAAACAAGCAGGACTAACAAGAGATGATCTGGAACATGCGTTAAAATGAATCTTGCTTACCTACCCTAGTTTACGGGTACTGATACACTAATTGCTCACGCCGGGACCGGGATTTGAACCCGGGTTGCAAGCGCGACAGGCTCGCGTGCTAGACCGCTACACTATCCCGGCAATACTCAAAATCATCAAATGGTTGCTTTATAAATGTTGCGTCAGTAAAATTCAGGACTTGTTCGAACTCACTACACACAAAGTTAAATGTTCATTTGCTTGTTATCTGTCTTCTTTTTAAGATGAACTATAATTTTTTTAAATATCCCTTTAAAAGCAAGAACGTAATTCCTGCCGTACACATATGATAGAGAAAAAAGTGGTGGCTCGTCATGGCGCGTGCCTGACCCATCGGCTCGAAGAGTTCGCCGATGCAGCAATCGTGTGCAAATACCAAACATGGGACTGCCCCCATTGCAAACCAAAAACTGTCAGATACACTCTTGCACGCTAAACAACTTCGGTGCGCAAGCACAGATAGAGTTTCCGCTTCTCTGGGCGGAACCGTTCTATTGCATACCTAAGCATCGTGCGCGGCATACGACAAGCATTGCGCTTCAAAAACTCCTCAAGAACAGACTGGTCCTTCTTGCCAACCTCGCGCAGCATCCAGCCAACTGCCTTGTGGATTAAGTCGTGCGTGTCTTTCAATAGTAATTCTGCGATAAGCAGAGTTTCCTCAAGCTCCCCTCGCTTAATGAATGCATAGGTCGCGACAATTCCGATACGGCGCTCCCAAAGATTCTTTGACTGGGCCAACGTTGATAAAAGTGCTTTTTCTTTGTCAGCTAAATATTCACCCAGAATGTACGGTGCAGAGCCATCCACAAGGTCCCAGTTGTTGACGTGATTAGTATGTGCCAAGTAAAACTCAACAATCTCTTTTCGCTGTTCCGAGCTTGCTTTCTCAAACTGAAGCACGAGAACTATCAGCGCAGCACTGCGAAACTCATGAATGTTATCGGTTAACAGCTGAGAAATTTCGTGCAACGAAAGAGCAGCATATCTTTTACAAATCGCACGGAGTTGTGGAACCGTAATGCCGATAAACATGTCGCCTTCCCCATACTCGCCGGGACCTGTTTTGAAATAACGCGCAGACAATCTCGCCCGTTCCTCGTCACCTGTGTTCTCAATCTCTTGCTTAAGCTGTTCAATCATACGTTGATTTCCTGCTTTTTGATGCTCAGCATCCCGCACGCAGCATCAGAATCCTGGCCTTTTGTCGTTCGGATAATGGTCTTGTAACCGGCTGCGATGAGCACGTTCTTGAACGCGAGCGCGGTTTCTGGTGAAGGGCGCTGAAACGAGAGGCCCGCAACAGGATTGCACGGAATCAGATTAATCAGCACAAAAGGAATCTGCCTCAAGAGCTGTGCCATCTCTTTTGCGTGTTCAAAAGAATCGTTCACTCCTGCAAGGAGCACGTATTCAATCATTAAGGGACCTTTCCGAGACAATGGAAAAGCTTTGCACGCGGCAAGAATCTCCACAAGTGGATAGCGATTGTTAAGCGGGACAAGCTTATTTCGCAATTCGTCGTTTGGCGCGTGCAATGAAAATGCAAGCTGGCACTGAGTATCTTTTCCCAATTGACGGATTTTGTCAGGAATTCCAACAGTTGAAACAGTAATTTTCTGCCAGCTCAACCCTTTCGTTCTTAGCTCATTCACTGCTGCGACAACATTCTCGTAGTTGTGCAGCGGCTCGCCCATCCCCATGAACACAACGTTCGTGATTCTCTTAATGCCACCCATCAGTTCAAACTGGCCAATAATTTCTTCACTGGTGAGATTGCGCGAAAACCCCATCAAACCAGTAGCGCAGAACGAACACTTCATGGCGCAGCCCACTTGCGAGGAGACGCACGCGCAGACGGTCCGCTTATGCTTGATGAGCACACTCTCTACTTTTTTCCCATCGGCAAGCCCAATAAGAAACTTCTCGGTTCCGTCGGCAGCAGTTATTTGGTCAGCGATGTTCATATCTGCAACTCCTGAAAAGAGGGTTTAAAAGGGTTGCTCTTTCGCAAGAAGTTCAGCAGCCAATGCATACGTCGCGCCATACGCGCCGAGCGCAAACGCATCTGCGGAAACCGCGTCAAGAGATTTTTGTGCCACAAGCGAATACTTTTCGTTTTTTGTCATCTTCGCGAGAGCGTGCAAGGCGAGCGCGGCGCGGCCATTCTCATTCACCGGCTTCTTACGCTCATTCAAACGCCCGACCGCATCCTTTGACGCAAGAATATCAAAAAATCCACCGTTCTTCTTATCATAAAAACGCTCCAAGTGTTTTGCGACGGTCTCTGCGCGAGATTTCCACTCAAGACGGTTGGTCGCATGGAACGCAGCAACAAACACGTCAAGCAACCCGACCGCATCTTTCAGCAAGTAAAGAGATTTTTCATCAGCAAGGTTGTGCGGAACTCCGCCCCTCAAATGTTTCCACAAAAAGTCAAGAGTTTTAAGAGCAATAGGCAAGTATTCCTTTTCATGCCGTGAAACTGCAAACAACGCCTTTGCGAGCGCGGCGTTCGCATCAGTGTAAACCGTTTCGTCAACATAAGGAGGTTCTTCTTTCGCACGCTCCTCCCAGCTCAGAGAGCAATATTTCTCGTCCGCATCTTGGCTTGAATAGAACGCACCTGTGGGGGAATCGTACAATGTTGTGAGCAAAAAAAATAACGTTTTGTTGATGATGGTAAGAAGCTCAGGGTTTTTAGAATGTTCGTACGCGAGGGTTGCGATTTCCAACATCCGCGCGTTGTCCGCAAGCAACTTTTCAAAGTGAGGAAAGGTCCAGTTCGCCTGTGTTGCATACCTGAAAAACCCTCCACCATTACTGTCAAAAACCTCGCTCTTGCCCATCGCGTGCAGCGTCTCTTCAACCATCTTTTTACTTTGTGCATCTTTTTTGAACAGTAAATATTCGAGAATCTCCGGATGCAAAAACTTAGGCTCAAGCCCAAAGCCCTTGTTCACAGGATCGTAAAACGTCTTGACTAGCTCATAAAACTCTTCAGTGTTAAAGGGAATCTGGCGGGCAGAGAGTGGCTTTCTTTTTTTTGGCTTGTACGTCTTGAAACGTGCAAGCGCGTCTTCCAAAAACGAGACCATCGCTTGCGGAGGAACATACGTCGCGCCCGAAACAGGCTCACCATCATTCGCCAAAATTATAGTTGACGGCCAGCCGCCGACATTGTAACGCTCATTGATATCTGGACGCTGGTCAGTATCAACGCGCACTGGCGTGAAGTGAGTGTTGATAAACTCTGCGATTTCCTGATTGCCGTAGGTCAACTCATCCATCGTGTGGCACCAATGACACCAAGTAGCACTGATAGTTAACAAAACCGGCTTTTTCTCTTTCCGCGCCTTTGCGAAGGCAATTTTTCCCCACAACTGCCAAGAAACTGACATTATTCTTTCCACAAAAACTTATCCAATTTAGACTTTGCTTTCTCGCGTTCGTTTTGATGATTTTTAAGAAAAACTTTAACTTTGTCAATCACAATTTGTTTAAGTTCTGAAGTAAGCATCTTGCCAGACTTGTAATCATCATAAATTTTTTGAAGTTTTTTGTCATCAGGCTCAAGACCATACTTGAGCATCTGAAACGCGACATCAACATCAGGATTACCTCCTTTTTTTCTATGTTCTTCCACTGTCGCCTGACCACCGGAAAACGCGTACTTTTTAATTTTTTTCTCAGCATCTTCAGGAGAATCAGTAAGCGCGATATACGAAGTTGGATCAGAAGAAGACATTTTGCAACCTTTCAAACCGGGCTGGAACAAATGGTAAGTTGAACTCACTGTGCCAAACTTAAACGATTTTGCGCGATAGGCCAAGTCCCTTGCAAGCCTCAGATGCGGGTCCTGGTCAATTCCCACCGGGACAACAACAGGAACAGGACCTTCAAACTCAGGAAGCTGCGGGTGCAACATATCAGATGCTTGCAAAAGCGCAGCAGCCATTTTTCCAGGAGTAATATTGCCATAAATAGCCTTGAACTCGTTCATCGTTGCGTTCCGTGCAAGCATGCTTGCCAAGGAATAATAAGCGTTTGATTTCTTACCCTCTTTTGAGCGATGCGATTGGAAGTAGAAATCACAATTTTCAGGTTTAAGCCCGAGCGCAATATAATTCAACAAATATTCCTCTATTGCAACGCGCTTTAATTCATCACGATCATCATTTCGCGTGTTATACGCCTCAACATCTGCAACAGTCACGTATAGTTTTGCACCAAGTTTTTGATAAAACAACATCTGCTCGGCAACCATCTTATGACCAAAATGGAATTTACCAGAGGGCATAAGACCCGTCATCATCACAAATTGTTTTTTGTTTTTCACTGCCTCAACAATCTTTTCAAAGTCACGCTGAGCAAAAATAAGATTTCTTCTAAACAAAACATGATCAAACTCTTTAGGAAGAAGCGGCATTGGCTTTAAACCAAAGTCCTTCAACAAGCGAGCGTAATCAATGTCCCCTTTTACTTCCCAAGGGTTAACGACCATATCGGGCATAACAACAAGTAGAACAGCGTTGTTTAAAAGTGTTGTGAAGAAGAATCAGTTATTGTTCCAAAGTGATTAAAATGGAAAGACTTATAAGTCCCCCGCAGGTCTTCCTACACGTGTACATTTTGAATATATCCTTTGATCAACCACGATATGGAGATCCAAGCAAAAACTCTGCCGAAGGACTCCTTGCACGAAAAATCCTCCTGCTCTTGCGCGAACATCCTGCGCAACCCTCGCATGAAGCAGACATCAATATGCTCCTCGAAAGCATGCTCCGAGATACTAAACTTGCCTCACTGCTACACAAAGAAGCGCTGAATATAGACTATCAACAAGGAGTTGGACTGCGCCTTCCAATTTATACTACTGATGCACACACCATCATTAAACCCGTACCTGAACTTGAGCAGTACAAACCCGCACTGTTTTATCCAAGTGAAGGAAAACCGTTCTGCGGATTCCATGAATTTGAAGTCCGCGCCACTACCGAAGGAGTCCTAACCTCCCGAAGCACAGCCTATCCTGTTGACACAAAAATCCTGGCGGCAGTCCTTGCATCAGCAAGCCACTCGGTTGGAAAAATCCTACCTGAGCGTGGACCATACCAACTCAATGGACCTAGAAGCCCAAACTATGAACTCACTGGACAGTTTGCCGCGCTCACCGCACAACAAGTCAAGGCAGGATTTAATGAAGCACTCCAACGCGGCTCACAAGTCGGCTTTTTCAGCTACGACAACAAATCTCCACCTATTCCCATTTCTCGATGAAAATCTCTTTTGCAGACTGGCCTAAGTTGATAAGTCTCTTATGGACTTCCTCAACCATTGCGACCGGACCACAAATATACGCTGCAAAACCCGGCTTCCAGTACTTGTGCAGGATGGTCTGGGCGCGTCCTTTTTCACCTTTCCAATGAGTATCAAATCGCGTGATGGTTGTGATAAGTGTGAATTTTCCTTTCAATACCTCAAACTCTTCACGATAGATAAAATCTTCAGGGGTCTTGAAACTATAGATGAGTACAACTTCTTTCTCATTGTTTAGCGCTTCCTTAATCATCGGACGAAACGGCGCAACTCCTGTCCCGCCTGCAACGAAAAGATATTTTTCTGCGGGCTTGAGCCAGAATGTTCCATACGGACCATCAATGTTCAGTTTTGTACCGATAGGAGCGTCCTGGAGAAACGCGCTTAACGACTTCCCTCTTGCGACGCAGAGTTCCAGATATTCAGCTTTTGGTGATGAAGCAACAGAGAATGCGCGTCTTAACGGCCGCTTGTTCTCGCCCAATAAATGATCAGCTGAAATTCCAATCCATTGCCCAGGACGGAACGCCAGCGATTTGAATTCTGGTGCTACGAGCAAAACCCGTACAACTCGGGGAGTCTCTTGAATTTTTTCGTGAACGGTCGCGATGAATTTGAGCATGTCTTAAATTCTGAAGAACTGGGTTTATAAGGATTGTGGAGCAGATTCTGATTCTTCTAAAAACTTAGACGTATTGCTGAAATTCTTCAAGTATGTTGAAACCTGGTCAAGCAACGTCCAAATCTTTGCACCAAAGGGACCATTCGGCTTTCCCTTTTTAAAATAGTTTTTTGCGACTTTAGCGAGGTGAACAACACTCTTTCGTAATTCTGCCTTATCTGCATCTTCCATAAATAGTCCATCCTCAATTATCTGGTATTTAGTTTGTAAAACCCCAAAGCAGGCAGCTAAATTCGTATACACTCTCCCATCTTCGGCAAGTTTGTTTATTTGTTCATCTATTGACATGGAACTAATTGGTCATCGGCCTTTTTTAAAACTTGTGACTTATCTGCACGTCTTGCACTTCTTCTTGACGCGGGCTTTGGCAATTTCAAGCGCTGCGACACGCGGAATCACGTTTTCTTTTTCGGCCTTCTCAAGAACAAGCGCTGTGTTCTTGGTGATTTTATCTTCAACCATCCTAAACATTTCTTTTTCTGTCCCACCAATGTACTCAACATAGCTTGAAATTACTCCGCCTGCGTTCGCGACAAAATCAGGAACGATAAGGATTCCTTGCTTTGCGAGCTGTTCTTCGCATTCCTGCGTCATGGGGATGTTACTTCCTTCAACAATGAGTTTATGACATTAGGAATAGCGGCGGTGACAAGCACATCAACATCCTGAAAAATCAACTCTTTTGTGGACAACACTTTCGCGCCAGGATACGCAGTCACCGTTCCTTTTGATTTCTTGACTTCGTACAGCTTTTTTGCGTCCATCCCTCTATTCAGAACTGCAGTTCCCTTACTATCGGAAACTGCGACAAGCTCTGCGCCTGCCTCTGTCATAAATTTGCAAACGAACTCGCCAACATTCCCATATCCTTCGACCGAAAATGTGGTCCCTTTGATTTCTTTCTTCATATGTTTGAGCGCGACCTTAATCGCATGGAACACGCCAAAACCTGTTGAGCCAAGCTCATGCGGCAAGCCGCCCATCTTCTTTGGCTTTCCTGTACAGGCTTTGTTATCTCCATTTGCTTTTGCAAACACTTCCATATCATGTTCTGCCATGCTGATGTCTGGACCGGCAACATAGACAAGTGGGACCATCCCTTTGAGGAGTTTTGAAAATGCGGCAACCCATTCCTCTTTTTGTTTTGGAGTGAGTTTTTTCGGGTCGCCCATAATCCCTGCCTTTGCGCCACCAAACGGCAAGTCAGCCATGGCATTC
>JAGVYM010000004.1:0-580 GCA_018303245.1 Candidatus Woesearchaeota archaeon
ACGGATTGCACCATTTGGTCTTGCGTTATCTTCCCGGCGAAACCTTGTACGCTCAACTTCAAAGAGAAGAGACCAACGCAATGCCCAAAGTCATCGAGACGCTCGCCCAAATTCATGCTCGTTTTCCTGCGGATCATCTGCCCAAAGTTAATCTTGAAGAGCGTATCGAAAAGCTCGCCATTCCCGAGTGTCCACCAGAAGTGAAGCAACAGATCCGTTCAAATTACGCTCCGATCCTCGCAGCAGTGGAGAATGTTCCGTGGGTCTGGAATAAGGACGCTCATCCGGAGAATTGGCAGATTGGAGAGAAGATAGGAATTCTTGATTGCGAGGGTGATTGCAGGATTCCCGCAACCTTGGATATTGCCAATCTGCTCGAGTACGACGACTCGCTCACTGCAGAAGAACGTCGCATACTCGTTGCGAGTTACGTTACCGTTCTGAACGTTCAAGGAAGGCAATTCGGTGCCGATCCGTTCATTGGATATTACAATGCAGTTATTCATCGTTCGCTCTGTTTTTCAAGTGCTTGGTCAAGTCCGGAGCGTCCTGCGATGTTGCCAAAGCGCGCGGCAGCAGT
>JAGVYM010000004.1:595-26574 GCA_018303245.1 Candidatus Woesearchaeota archaeon
GTTATGCAGGAGTCTTCAAGTCCGCAGATGTTGTAGTCTCCGATAAGATAGAGCCCATCTCCTTGTTTGCACTCGATTAAAACATTGCCGTTTGTGTTAAATGCGGGATTCCAGAACTTGTGAGCGATGATGTGATATTTCTCGAAATAATCTTGGAGCTTAACGCAGTTTTTTGAATAGAAGATATATGTTTCATTTTGTTGGCGTGCGATGGCGAGTATATTGGAGGTTGTTCCAAATAGTTCTTCTTGGCCTTTATTGCATACTTTCAGTACGCCTGAGACGTGTGTCATGTGAGCAGTGATTGGCTTTTTTATGTTTGGAAGGTGAATTAGTTTTTTTGTGCGATGGATGGGTAGCGCGATAACAAGGTTTTGAGAATGGTAGCGCTTTCCATCTTTGGTTGTTACTGTTTGGATTCCTTTCGAGTGTTGAATTTTCACTGCCGAGCCCATAATTATTTGTGACTTGAATGGCAGGATGGATTCTTGGTCAAACTGAAATTCATAGATTGGGACAATGATTGGAAGGGAAAATTGAAGTAGGCCGAACGCAGTTGTTTCGTCAAATGATGAAAAACAGGTCGAGTGCAGGAGTTCTTCAAGATAATCGTGGGCAATGTCCTCAAGTCCATTTTCCATGATAAATTCAGTGGCGGGTTGAAGGTAGAGTTTATGCAGCTGTGAGTCGGATTCGATTGCTTGTTTTTGGGATTGGGCGAGAGTGGATTTCTTTAACCAGTTATACTTTGTTCTGAATCGTGCGAGGATCCATAGAAAACGCAATGTTTGAAGGGGGTGTTTGAATAGTTTACTGCTTGCGAGCCGATATGCTTGCTCGTTGTGGTGGAAGTGAACGCCGTTTCTTTTGAGGCGCCGTCCTCGTCTAACAAATGATAATGCATGAAGATAATCTTTTCCGACATAGTATGCTCCATAATTTACTCGTCCATCAGCTGAGGTTTGTACGCGGCCTCCAATGTTTTCGGTGAGCAGGAGAAAGTCACGCCGTTTTTCATGAAGTGTCTTTGCGCAGGAAAGCCCAGAAATTCCTCCTCCAATAATAATTGTCTCATACTGCTTCTTTTGCATATTGCTTTGCCTTAGCGTGACGTAGTATAATAGCGTTATTCCTTTTTGGGTTTAATACCTCGCAGCTTGCCACGATATAACGAGCCAAAATGGAATTAGAAAATGATGGTCGTGAAGCGAGTTTTCAGGCATTTTCTTTATCTGTTCGCTGTTGCACTTCCCACTGGACAACTCCCTTCTTGAACTATTTAAACTAAGCCAGACACTTACTTCCTAGCAAGCACCTCACTTCAACAAGGCACCCCCTGTCGGTTGAAGCTGAAATAAAATGCGACAAGCAAGAGGTAACCAACATGGAAAACACACAAAACCAACCAAGCCAAGAGAAAGAAGCACACAATGTGCCAGAGAAAAGGTTCAGCACTGGTGCCATCAGCGCGACAGTCTGGAAAAACAGCACCCGCAACAAGGAAGGGACGGTGTTTGAGACGCGCAGTGTGAGTCTGCAGCGCCGTTACACCGACAAGAGCGGCAAGTGGCAGACGAGCAGTTCTTTGCGCGTGAACGACCTGCCAAGAGCAGCGTTGGTGCTCGAAGAGGCGTATAAGTTCCTGGTATTGCAGGAAAAATCCGAAAGCGCGCAGAGCGCCTAATCTTTTTTTATTTTTATTCAGTTCAACTCGAATATCCTACGAAAAGAGGAGGAAAGGTGATAAAAATGGCAAGAGCATACAAGGAAGATGATAACGAGGTGCTTCGGATTGATACTCCTGAAGGCGCGTTTGAAGTGATGAAGAAAAAAGAGGATGAAAATATGGAAGCTGAACTAGAAAAGGCAGAAGAAAAAAAGAAAAAAATTGCAACAGTGCATGATTTGCCTGGCGTTGGTCCAAGCTCGGTTGAAAAGCTGGCAGTGGCAGGTTTCCAGGATTTGATGAGCATTGCAGTTGCCACTCCTGGAGAAATTGTTGGCGCGACTGAGCTTTCTGAAGCCACTGCAAAAAAGATCATTGCGATCGCGCGGGCGAATCTTGAGATGGAATTCACCACGGGCGAAGAAATAATGAAAAAGAGGGAGAAAATGTTCAAGATATCGACAGGTTGCAAAGAGCTCGATAAATTGATGGGTGGCGGTTTTGAAACCGGCGCCATCACTGAAGCATATGGTCAGTACGGTTCGGGAAAATCACAGATTGCGCACACATTGGCAGTCCGTGTCCAGCTTCCGCACGAAAAAGGGGGGGCAGAAGGCGTTGCAGTCTACATTGATACTGAGGGGACGTTTCGTCCTGAGCGTATCTGTCAGATGGCTGAAGCGTTAAAGCTCGACCCGCAAGCTACGCTCAAAGGAGTCTTGGTAGCAAGAGCGTTCAACTCTGACCACCAGATGCTCTTAGTAGAAAAGATTGATGACCTGATCAAGAAGGGTGTGAATGTTAAGGTTGTCATCGTGGATAGCCTTACTGCGCATTTCCGTGCTGAGTTCATCGGTCGTGGCACGCTTGCCGACCGTCAGCAGCGCATTAACAAGCATATGCACAGTTTGATGAAAGTTGCGGACAAGCACAATTTGGCAATCTATGTTACCAACCAGGTCATGTCAAAGCCTGACCAGTTCTTTGGCGACCCAACCGAAGCTATTGGGGGTCACATTGTGGCGCACAACAGTACCTATCGCCTCTATTTACGAAGGGGCAAGAAGGGAACTCGTGTTGCGAAGATGGTTGACTCACCCAATATGCCAGAGGCAGAAGCCATCTTTGAAGTCACTGAAGGAGGCCTTCAGGACGTCTAGGGCTGGTGAGTGAGTTTAAAAGTGATTAGATACCTTTTTATTTCTTTTTCTTTTCTTCAAAAACAAGGGAGGGAATATGAATTGCAAAGAGTGTTGTAAAGAGCTTCATATTGCGGACGTGCGGCAGATGATTCGTCCAGGCAGGTTGTCGATATGTTGTGGTGCTTGCCGCATTTGAGTATTGCAAGGGTCCACAAGTTTTATATAGAGCATAGACAAGAATATCAGTATATGTGGGATTCTACATATGGAATAGGTGAGTGATTTATGTACGGTGGAAATAGAAGTGGAGGCTTTCGTCCTAGACCAGGCGGAAGTATGGGTGCCCCAACCGCCCCAGTTCGTGTTGGTGAAGAGTTAGACGTAAAGATTGAGGCTGTTGGCGAGAAAGGCGACGGTATTGCTAAGAAGAATGGCTTTGTCCTTTTTGTTCCTGGCGTAAAAGAAGGTCAGGAGTTGCGCATTCGCGTTACCAAAGTGCTTCGCAAAGTTGGTTTTGCCGAAGTAGTTGGCAAGGCTGGCGAGAAGTCAGCATCCTCGGAATCATCTGAATCGTCAGATGAGCCAGTTGATGAAGCGCCTGAAGCAGCTCCAAGCGGCGGTTCAAGCGATGAGTCTTCAGAGGATTCTGAAGAGTTCGGCGAAGAATCCAGCGAAAGTTCTAAGGACGAATAGTTTTTTAATTTCCTTTTTCTTATTTTTAGTTTACTTGGAATAAGGCTAAAGCTCTGCACTTCAGTGCGGAGATGAAGCCTTTTTCAAGCTTCAAAAATTAGAAATTTTTGAATGCACGGAAATCTTACGATTTCCGATGTTAGAAAATTCGCGATTAGTGAGGAACGTAAAGTCGCGGACTTTAGTCCGCGGATAGCACCGAGCAGCAAATTTTCTTTACCTTGTTTTGCAGGAAAACCCCGAAACCCTTATAAACCTCTCTCTTGCTTGTTCATGTATTGCCAACCGTTCATCACAGCTGGTGGTGGACAAATTCTGCCTGAGGCGATAAAGATGGCAGAGGAGACAAAATAATGACAACTGAAGGAAGTTTTTTGGTAGCTCAGGATACGTACCTTAAGTCAGGTATTCACATCGGGACCAAGTTCAAAACAAGATACATGGACGCGTTCATTTACAAAACAAGGCCGGACGGTTTGAGCGTTTTGAATTTGCAGAAGATTGATGAGCGTATCAAGATGGCGGCAAACCTGTTGTCTCAGTACGCTCCGGAGGACATCCTTGTTGCAAGCCGAAGAGAAAACGGTTGGAAGGCGGTCAAGGCGTTTGGCAAGTACACTGGAACACGGGTGTTTGCTGGCCGTTATCCTCCAGGAATCTTGACGAATCCAAAGCTTGAGAGTTACATGGAAGTGAAAGTCGCGCTTGTCACCGACAGCTGGCCTGATCGTAACGTGATTAAGGATGCGATTCAGATTGGAATTCCGGTGATTGCGTTGTGTGACACCAACAACCAGAGCAACGAAATTGACCTGGTCGTCCCCTGCAACAACAAGGGTAAGAAGTCTCTGGGTTTGCTTTTCTATATTTTAGCAAGAGAGTATCAAAAGTCCCGTGGCATCTTGAAGGACGGCGAAGAGCCTAAGTTCGCGCTCGAAGAGTTCGTTGAGGAATAATTTTTTTCAGTTTTTATCTTTATTTTTGTAATATTTTCAACAGAAGTTGGATTTCTTACCGTTTTTACCAAGAAAGACACTTTAAGAAGAGAAATAAAATAACTGTTGCGCCGGGGTCGACTAACCCGGTAGGTCAACAGCCTAAGATGCTGTATTCCGAAAGGAAGTCTGGGTTCAAAAATCTTGTGGTTTTAACTCCAAGGTTTGAAATTCCCCGCCCCGGCGTTTTATTTTTTAGCAATCTTCCACAGTGCATCAAAGTATTGTTTGAAGCTTGCTGCTGCTTCTTTGCTCGTTATGCGGACCACTAGTGGTTCTGCCAGGAGCATGATGATACATGTTCTATTCTTGTAGATGAGTACTTCCGTAGGGGTGGACTGTGCAAGAAAGCGCACGTCATACGCAGGTCTCACAAATACTGACATTCTTTGTCTGCGCGTTCGTACATCTTCATTGAAGATGATTCTGGTTAAGATTCCTTGTTCAGCTCGTCGCTTGGAATACTTGCTGAAGAAGCGGTCTGCTTGCTCGCGTTGTTCTCCTCTGCTTGCTCCAAAGACAAAGTTTTCGTCTCCTTTTCCGCATTCAGCAAGCAAATCTTCGAACACTGTTTTGAGACCATTCCATCCTTGGAAGTGTTCGACTGTTGTCTGGTCATCTTTATGTTCAAACTGTTTCAACAGCATAGGGAAGAGTGATGCAACCACTTGTTTCTCAGTCTCGATATCTTCTTGTTTTCGTTCAAGAAAAGAAAGGAGGTGGCGCGGATGTGCGGGGCTAAAATGCGCCACCCCGTTCTTGGTGATTTTTGAGATGATTCCTTTTTCGAGCAGTCGGTTGGTGATGTCGTAGATATTTGAGGGGGTGACTTTTGACTGCTTCGCAAGCGCTGTTTTGGTGCATTCACCAAGCTCTAAAAGCGCCTGATAAACCTTAATTTCCCCTTTAGTGAGTCCAATGCTGCGTAGTTGTTCAAGGTTCATAGTTCATTCATATCGTCGGACTATTTAAGGATTGTGTTAAAGTAGTCCTGTGAAAGAACACCCAATTATGTATTCTGCAGTATGTATTTCAGGCGTGGTGGTGATTACAATGAAATACACAATAGTGTTCGCAATCATATTGTTCATCCTTGCAGGATGCAGCCAAAACAACGTAGTAAAAATCGGTTACATCGGTCCTCTCTCAGGTCCTTCCGCCGTTTTAGGAATGGATGCGATTAAGGCGATAGAAATAGCAGCAGACGAAGCAAAGTCACAAGGAATAGACGTCCAAGTTATTGCAGAGGACGACCAGTACATGACTTCAAAGACAGTGACTGCGTACAACAAACTGGTCAATGTTGACGATGTTGACGTGCTGCTTGTCTCAACCTATGGTGGTCTGTTCGCGATTGCTGACCAAGCAAGGGCAGATGGAGTGGTTGTTGTTGACGTGCTCGATTGTAATGATGAAATAGGAGTGCTTCCTGACCCTGTCTTCTGCGTGGCAACGCACACCGAGTCAATCGGTTATGTGCTTGCTGACTATGCCAACAACAACGGAATGACAAAAGTGGCAGTGTTGTACGGGACCAAAGACCGCTTTATGGGGTTGGTTAAGGAAGCGTTCAAGGCACGTTTTGCAGGGACTTTACTTGAGGAAAGCTACGCTCCAGATGCAGATGATTTCAAGACAGTCCTGACAAAGTTTAAGGAAGAGAACGTCGACGCAATTGGATTGTTTGGCTATGATGAGACGGGTCTTGCAATGAAGCAGGCGCGGGAGCTGGGCATTAATGCACAGTTTTTTGCGACAGGAACGGTGACAAGTCCTTCGCTTCAGCAGGCATCAGCAGGTGCTGTGCAAGGAACAGTATTTGGGTATTGGGAATCTTCAGCAGATAATCCGAATGGAGCAGAGTTTGAACGCAAGTTCCAGACGCTTGTCGGACGCCCTCCCATTTTGCCTCTGACCACGCATCCTGCGTACGATGCAGCGCGTTTGGTGATTGCCGCGTCACAGCAGGGCAGCCTAGTGAGCGGGTTGTATAAGACGAATAAGTTTGAAGGTGCAGTGGGAACCGTCTCGATGGATTCCGATGGAACAATAAAGATTCCAGAACGTGCTTTCAAACTCGAAAATGGCAAGCCCGTTCCTATTTCTTAATTTCTTTTTATCTCTTTTCCAACCCTTTTTCAACAATCTCAAAAGTGGTCTCGTTTCCGCTTTTGATCGATCGGTGTTTACGTAATATCATTTTGCGTCGTCCATTCCCGAGTGTCTCAAGTTCAAGCAAACACTTACTCGTATAAAGAAGAATATCTCCGCCTACAATCTTTACTCCTTTATTCTCAAATGCAGAATACACTTGTGAAGTAAGCAGCACCGGTATGTTGTACTTGCGCGCAATTTCGTTCAGTATTAGCATCTGCGTACTGAGGTCTTTGTTATGCGTCGACTCCTCACCAAAACTGCGTTGTAACCGATAGAGCATCGTAATCGTATCCACAACAATCATTCCAAACTTGGAATAGTTTTGCCGCAATCCTTCGATTGCTTTGTGCTGTTCTTCAAATGTGGTTGGCCGAATAAAAACAATTTTGTCAAGCAGCTTCTTGTATTCAGGCAGCAATTGTTTCAGTCGCGAAACACTAAATCCTCCTTCTGTGTCCATGAACACTACTTTTTTACCTTCTTTTGCGATTTCAAGCGCGGCTAAGAGTGCAAGGTTTGTTTTTCCCGCGCCCGCCGGTCCATAGATGGTCGTAATCGCGTCTGCTTCGTATCCTCCTTCAAGGAGTTCGTCCACAAAATCGGTTCCGCTGGTGATTCGTTTGGTGTTCATGTTCGTTAACAATGTTTATAAAGGCAGTTTCTTCTTTCCTCGCCTATGCGTAAACAGTGGCAGTGGCTTGGCCTGGTGTTTCTGATAGTCTTTGCAATCCGGTTGATTGTGGCGTTTCAAACGCCTTTTTTATCATCAGACAATTCCTATTTTCACGTTCGTATGGTTGACGCAATCCACGCGGGTGGGTTGCTCATGAATGACCCGTTGGGATTTGGCGGCCGCACCATTGTTGCAAGCCCGTTGTTTGATGCAATCATTGCATTTTTTACTTACATTCTTCCTTCCGGGATAGTTTTTAAACTTATTCCTAATCTTTTTGCAAGTCTTCTGGTTGTTCCCGCATTTTTGCTTGCGTATAAGCTCACAGAGGATAGGTATCTCTCGCTTTTCACCGCTTTGCTTGCCAGTATTGTTCCTGCGTTTTTTGCGCACACGTTCAACCAGCTTACTCCGCTTTCATTGGCAGTTCCGTTGTTTTTCATGCTCGTGTATGCCTGGCTTGAGGTTCCAAAGCAAGCCGTTTTGTTTCTCGCATTACTTTTAATATTAGTTTTTCTTCACCCGCTCGCGTTGCTTTTTGTTTTGGCGGTGGCGGTCTATTTGCTTCTGGTGACGTTTGAATGGAAGAAGCCGCAAGGTGTGGAAATAGAGCTTGGAATTTTTACTATTTTCTTTACGCTTTGGACGCAGTTTTTGCTTTACAAGCGTCTTATTTTGTTTCATGGGCCAGAGGTGATTTGGCAGAACATTCCTGTTGGTCTGCTCTCTGCTTTTTACGCGAACATCACTGTGATTGGCGCGATTGTTCAGATTGGTGTTTACCCGCTTGGTGAAGGTATTTACGCGCTGTATCGGACGGCTTTGAAAAACCCGCAGAAGGAGATTCAGATGATGCTTAGCGTCACGGTTGTTTCAGGTGTGTTGCTCTGGCTGAAATTGATTGATTTGGAAACGGGTTTTACTTTGCTTGGAGTCACGCTTGCGATTTTGTTTGCCAAGTGGTCGCATCTGTTTCTTGAGTTCGTGCGTAAGACGCGCTTTGCTCGTTTTGGTCCAGTGGTGCTTGGGGCAAGTTTGGTTCTCGCGATTGTCACGACTGCGTACCCTGCGTATGCAGCGACCCGTGACGCGTTGCAGGGTACCATTACACAAGAGGAAGTTACAGCGCTTTCCTGGATTGACCGGAATGTTCCAAAGAATGTTTCAGTTATGGCTCCGCCAACCTATGGTCATTATATTACCGTGTTTGCGAAGCGAAAGAACGTGATTGATGATTACTATTTGCTTCAACCGCAGGTCAATGAGCGTTATGATGATGTTGCGCGGCTCTATCGGACGTCGTTTGAGACTGAAGCGGTTGGCATTGCGGATAAGTATGGTGCGGAAATTGTTGTGGTTCCTCCAAGGACGAGAGATTTGGTGTATGGTGACCGTTTTTGTTTTAAGAGGGTGTATGGTACTAATATCAAGATTTATCGTAAGAATCCTGCGTGCAGTGTTAAGGTGGTCACATGAGAAGATATTTGGGAGCGGTGGCACTTTTAGCTATCATCCTGTTAGCGTTGCCGATTGCGGTGAGGTTTGTGAAGAATCCGACATTGGCAGGCACGCAAGGGTATTATCATGCTCGTATTGCGCTTGATCTTGCGAAGGAGTGGACGACGCAGGATTCAACAATAGTGAACGGTCGCTCGTACATTATCCATCCGTATCATTTGGTTCTTGCGGCAGGGTACTCGCTGCTTGGTGCAAGGGTGTTCAGTCTGTTTCCGCTCTTTTTTGCGATGGTGGGTTTTGGGCTTTTTTGGATGCTTCTTAAGGTTTTTCTCATTGATGGCGAGCGAAAGCTGTGGATGCTTCTGGCCTACGCGCTTTCCCCTCCATTTATCACTGCGGGTTTTATGAACACCCCTCACGCGTTTATTTTGGTGTTGATTCTTGCGGGAGTTCTATTGCTTCTCACTCGTGCTTGGCTTGTTGGTGCATTTTTGCTTTTGCTTGCCGCGTTCTGCGGGATTCCTGCAATGATTGCGGTTGTCGCGGCGTTGTTGTTTTTGATTTTCATGAAGCGGGGAAGCTCGCAGGTTCATGCGACGTTGATTTTGCTTATCGTGGCGTTGTTCGCGACCGGGTATTATAGTCCTGCGATTGGGGTGCAGACAGGTGTCGCGCACTATATCAGCGATGTGGGAGGCTTGTATGGATTTGGGATTTTCACGTTACTGCTTGCAATTGTAGGTGCTTTGCAAGTGTGGAAGCACAAGCGGATTTATTATGGCGCCTACGCAACAGGGATGGTGTTTTTCATCGTGAGTTTTCTGTTTCCGGATGTGTTGGTGTTTGCTAATGTGTTGGTGTGTGTTCTTGCAGGGGTTGCGCTTGCGAATCTTGCCCGTCGAAGGTGGAGGCTTGCGTTCTTGCGTAGTGCCGTGCTTTTGGTGATTTTTTGTGGTTTGCTTTTCAGCGGTGTTTCGCAAGGGGTGACTCTGGCGAAGCTTCCTCCGAAAGCGGATTTCTTCAACAGTTTGGTCTTGCCGCAGGGCACGGTGCTTTCTCATGAGGAGTATGGTTTTTGGATTGAAGCGGCAGGTCATACTGCGGTGATCGATCCGCTTCTTGTAGATGGTGAACAGCGTGAAGATGTCAGTCATGTGCTGAATACAACTTCTCTTGATGTTGCGCTCGCACTATTTGAGAAATACAACGTGACGTATGTGTTAATTACTGATGAGATGGAGCGCGGTTTGTTCTGGGAGCGGGAGGATCAGGGCTTGTCGTTCCTGACTTCAAATGAGGATGTTTTCAGAAAAGTTGTGGATGCAAAAGGGGTTCGCGTGTGGGAGGTCAGATGGAAAGGCAAAAACAAGTGATTATTACGATGTTTCTGCTTGTCGCGGTTGTGTTCGTGCTAGGTGTTGTGCTAGGTAATAGTTGGAAGTCGGCTGATTCATCCGAGGTTGGCAAGATTTTGCGTAGTTCAGAGCTTGATGCTGAAAGTTTTCGTGTCGAGCAGGAGTTGTTCAAGTCTTTTGAGTCGAATTGTGAGCTTGCCAAGACCCGTCTTGGGGCGTTGAGTGAAGACTTGGCTCGGTTGGGAAAGGTGCTTGGGGCAAAGGACGCGCGGGTTCAGCTTGGTGATGACTATGATTTTCATAAGAAAAAGTTTCATTTGATGCAGATTCGTACTTATGTTCTTGAGAAAAAGCTCACTACTGACTGCGCAGATTCAGGAGATGTGGTGTTGTACTATTATCGCCAGGGCGACCCTGCGAGTGAGGGGCAGGGGAGGGTGCTTGATGAACTTGTTCCCAAGCACGATTTGCACGTGTTTGCGATAGAGTATAATTATTCGAAGGAGTTGAAGTTTTTGGAGGATTATTATCAGGTGAACACAACTCCAACGTTGGTTGTAAACTTTAAGGATGTTTTGTCAGGTTCTGTTTCAAAGGAGCAGTTGGTGCCGTTGCTGCATGGATGAGCGTAAGAAGGTTGTCTGGCGTAGTTTATTGTTGACAGTGTTGATTTTTGCAGTGGGCATGCTGCTGAACCATTTCTTTGATGGGTTTCGTATTGATACGATTGCGGGCGTGATGCGCGTGCATGAGCTTGATAGTGAGTCGTATGAGGTCGAGCGCGGGTTTACTGATGCGTTTGGTGAGGAAGGTTGTGCGGCCATGACTGCTCGTATAGGGGATTTCAAGGAAGAGATTCGCAAGGTGGGGGAGGACTTGGGTAGTTATTCAAAGTTTAGTTTTTTTCGCAAGACTGATTATGATTATTTGAAGCGTAAGTATTTTCTGCTTGAATTGAACTTTTTTTCACTTCTGAAGTTGTTGAATCAGGAGTGTGACAATCCCTATCTTCCAATTGTATTTTTTTACGAGATTGATGATGATGCGAGCGAACGCCAGGGATATATCTTGCAGGAGTTGAGTAAAGAGTACGAGCGGGAGATTGTTGTGCTTTCGCTGGATAAGGATTACGCGGATGAGCCGCTCGTTAAGGTGTTTGCGCAGAGCTATAATATTACAGGCGCTCCTGCACTTGTTATAGCTGGAACCGTTTACCGAGGGCTGCACTATATGGGGCCGTTGAACGCTACGATTCAAAAGCGTTTGCGCAAAGTGGACCAGTATGCGGCAGGGATGGATTTTAACGTGACCACGCGCGCTTCAGGTATTAATGTCACATTGCTCGAGAAAGTGCTCAGAGATATTAAAGAGAATGAAAGTGCAAGTCCGTTTGCTCGTGGTGATGCGTTGCTGGTGCTTGGAAGGCTTGAGCATAACGAGACGTTGATTTGTGAGAGCTTGTCTTTTTTTGATAAGGTTAACGCTTCCTCTTCTGAAGAACAAGCATTGGTGTATGAGACGAGTGCGAGTATTGGTTGTGGCAGAAATCGTGCTGCGTTTTTGCGTGCGGCAAGTGAGCAGTGGTCGCTCGCCGGAAATGTATATCGTTCTTGGCTTGATGGTCAGCTCGCTAAGGGCTTGCGTCCCAAGCTTCAGTTTGATTGGGCAGTTCTTGCTGCGAACTCAACAGTGATCACTGGTTATCGGACAGCCATCCTTCCGAATCTTTCAACTGCCAATGTGTCTGCTGTGGTGATTGGTAATTCATCCATTTTGCTTGATTCATCGAGCGTCCTTGTTTCGCAAGGTGACCGTGTCTTCCGGGATTGGCTTGGCGGCCAGCTTGCTGATCCGTATGGGCCGACACTCCTGACAACATTTTCAGAAAGGTTCTCGTATCAAGAGTCTGAATTGCTTGCAGAAATAGGCTGGCATGAGGGTGCTCGTATCAGTGAGTTGAAAGCAACCAATCTCGCCCACATTCCCGTAGTGGGTGCGCTTGTGGCGCGTAGTGGTGATCGCTGGTTTGCCGTTGATGACAAAGGAATTTTCCGTTTCGAGGTTCCTATCGACAAGATTTCCTATCCTACCACCAGGTTTTTGAGCAATACGCTTGCAGTAGTTATCGACACGCATGGTGTGAACATGCTAGTGGAGACTGCCCTGCGTAATAACGCGACCGCAGTGCTCAGCGACTGTGACCATCCGGGGAAAATCTATGCGGCAAAGTATCTTTCCGAGCATAACATTTCGGTGATTTGTGTTCCGGATAAGTATGCGTATCTTGCGCTTGGTCACAACTTGAGTATTGTGGGAAGTGCGCCGTTCCGCTTTGAGAATGGGACTGCGATCGTCGGAAGCCGTCCGGTGACCATCAAGGCAAGTGAGCGCATCGTGGCAGTGAATGCGTCTGATGAGAAGTATGCGTTGTGGTATTACCAGACTCCTGCATCGTATATGGCTGAACTCCAGAAGGCCTATGGTTTGAACGTGACGTTTGTGGTGCTGGATGATTTTGGCGAGATGGAGCGTGCTGCAAAGAAAGCGCGGGAAATCAATGCGACTGTTTTTGCCACACGTGTTTTCGACCGTTCGGATTATGATGCGGTGAGTCATTGGCTTGATGAGGATGTGGCTCGCCGGGTGCTTTTGTTCCATACGGCGAGTTATCCGTTAGGTCAGCGTTTGATGGCAGAGTATCCAAATCAGACGTCGTTTGATGACGCGAATCCGGTGCCTATATGAAAAAGCCGTTGCTGGTAATTCTTGCATTGGCTATTGTGTTGCGCCTTGTGTTTGCGTTCACGTATCATGAAGTTTGGTGGGACTCAGGTGTTTACATTGGGATGGGAAAGTTTTTGTTCAGTTATGGTGCAAATGGATTGTGGGAGCACATTCGTCCGCCGCTTCTTCCGCTTGCTCTTGGCATTCTGTGGTGGATTGGGCTTGACCCGTTGCTTTTTGGCCGTTTGCTTGAAATCGCATTTTTCGGTGGAATAGTGGGATTGACGTTTCTTCTTGCTAAGGAATGGTTTGGGGAGAAGGAAGCCATCTGGTCTTCACTGATTGTTGCATTGAGCCCGATTTTCTTTTACTTGAGTTTCCATCCGTACACTGAGATTCCGAGTGTGTTTTTCATTCTGCTCTCGCTTTGGCTGCTCAAAAAGCATTCAGGGTGGGCCGGGTTGTCGCTTGGGCTTGCGGTGCTTTCCAAGTTTCCGGCAGGGATTTTCGTCCTTCCTTTTGCGATTGTCCTCATCTACGCGCGTCGGTGGAAGGACGCGCTTCTTTGGGCTATTGGTTTTGCAGTTCCGGTTGTTCCGTATGTTGTTGCAAGTTTTTTCGCGTATGGAAGCCCGTTTGCCACGCTTGTTGCCGCGCAGAACGCGATAAGTGGGGCGTTGGGATGTAATGTGATTCGGTACCATGCGTGGTGGTATTATTTCTGGGTGCTCGTGTCAAGTGAGACAGTGCTCTATCTTTTCGCGATTCCCGGGATTGTTCGTCTGTATAAGACTTGGACGTCCAAGAAGTTGTTGTTTGTGCTCTCGTTTGCCATTCCGTTTCTTTATCTGGTGCAGATGCACTGTCGTGATTATCGCTATGCGACGTTGTTTATTCCGTTTGTTGCTATGCTTGTAGGAAGTGGTCTTGTTTGGCTGTATGAATTTGCAGGGAAGTCGAGAAGATTTTGGTGTTGTTCTCTGGCGATTGGCACGTTGATTCTGCTTTCGTTTTGCATGGTGTTTTACGCGTTCAATGAGCCTCAGGCGCCGAATTTGATTGAGGAGGAATATTTCTCGTTTCTGGCGCAACATCCTGCAAAAGGTGAGGTTTGGGTGTCGAATCCGATTATTGCCGCGTATACAGACCAGCGGCTGGAGAAGATGTATTATCCGATTTATAACGAACGTGTTTTGGTTGAGTTTAGCACGTATTTGGAAGAGCATGAAGACAAAGTTGGTGCAGTTCTGCTTGAGAATTGTGGCGGGGGGATTATTTGCCCTCCAGACGAACCGGGGTGTGTCACAAAAACAGAAGAGTTGATTGCACATCTCAATACGAACTTCACTAAAGTTTTTGACCGCCAGTATGGGCGGTGCTGGTATAAGATCTGGCAGAAATCTACTTGAGGTTGATAAGGTCTCCAATAGTCAAGGGGCTTGAAGCTTTCTTCTCACTCTCAACCTTTTCCTCTTCTTCAATGTGGACAAGTGTTATTTTGAGCATTTTTTCGAGCTTGCGTGCCATGCTGATGGGTGGGTGGAATGTTCCTGTTTCAAGCTTTTGGATAACGCTTTCTTTCTCGTTGAGTGCTTTTGCAAAATCTGCTTGTGTCATTCCGCTCTTCTCGCGTGCCTGACGTACTTTTGCAGCATAATCTGCAGTCACCGTTTCAATTATTTCTTTGATAGGAATACTTGCTTTTCGCGCGTGGGCCGCTTGCGTGGGTTTGCGTACTACTTTTCCAAATTTGCCGCAGGGCATGCAGACATCCATCTGGCTTCCTTCAACAATTGCTGAGATAAGGGGTGCTTCTTTTCCGCAGAGTTCACAGACTGCCATGGCAAGTTTGGGCGTAGTAGAGTATAAAAAGGTTGTGCAGGTCAGCGAGGGGTTCAAAATAAAGCACTACTTCAAAATAGTGGCGTTTGCTTTTAAAGAAGGTGATGCTTGTTCCCAATATGGATGATGCACTTGCTGAGCACTTGCGATTGACTGCTGCAAACGGCCTTTCTCAAGGAGAAGTGAAGCAGCTTCTTCTTGCCGCAGGCTGGACTTCTGCTCACGTGGCGGGCTATCTGGAAAAGGCGTTCAAGAAATTGGATAAAGGTATTGTTATCCGCATTCAGGGTGTGGCAAAGTCTTTTGGCACAAAGTCCGTTCTTTCTCAGGTTGATATGGACATCAAAAGTGGTGAACTGTTCGGCTTGATTGGGATGAGTGGGACAGGTAAGACAACATTGCTCAATATTATTGCGGGTTTTATAAAGCCAGACGCAGGGGATGTTCAGGTTGCGGTTGCGGATGGCACTGCTCAAAGTGTGGTGCGTAATCCTGATATTGTCAAATCCCGCATTGGGTTTTCCACACAGACTCCGAGTTTCTACCCTCGTCTGACGGTAAGAGAAAACCTTGAGCATTTCGCAAGGCTGTATGGCCTTGAGTATCTTGATCTTTCGCGCAGGTGCAATGCGCTCCTTGAACTTGTGGGGCTCACCGCCGCAAGAGAGGTTGTCGCAAGTCATCTTTCGGGTGGGATGCAAAAGCGTCTTGATATCGCGTGTGCGTTGATTCATGATCCTGCGATTCTCATCCTTGACGAGCCGACCGCGGATATTGACCCAGTATTAAGAAAGCAGTTGTGGGAGCTTATTAGACAAATCAATTCGAAAGGCACGACGATTTTGCTCGCGTCTCACTTTTTGGCCGAGATTGAGCTGCTCTGCAATCGTATCGCGATTTTGCAGAATGGGAAAGTCATCGAGCAGGGCACGGCTGACGAGTTGCGCAATCTTTACTCGAAGCAGTATGAGCTTTACTTGCAGCTTTCTTCGCATGATTACAAACGCATTCTCGAAGATTTGCAGCGCGCAAAGAAGTATTGGTCGAAGGCGTCGGTTGAGAATGACGAGCTTGTCGTGCAGACTCCTTATCCTGAAGGAATGCTTGCGTTCCTTTCAAGTCATGTTCGGCGTGGTGATGTGCAGAGTCTGCACCTCGCCCGTCCCACTTTGGGAAAAGTGTTTGAGACGTTGGTGAATAGGAAATGAATATTCTTGATGAAGTCATGGAGTTGGTGAAGAAGAACGCGCAGAACCTGATTCGTTCTAAGGCGGGCTCGCTGGTCGTGATTCTTGGTCCCTTGCTCATAATCTTTCTTGCGGGGCTTGCGTTCGACAACAGTAATGTTTATGCTGTCAAGGTGGGAATCTACCGGCCGGACAACGCGTCGGTTACCGCGCGTTTTACTGAGCAGTTGAAGGACCAGTTTAAGGTTCAGGAGTTTGCAAGTGAGCTTGAATGCATCGATGCAGTGAGGAATACAGATACTGCTGTGTGCATGAGGTTTGCGGAAAACTTCTCCATTGGTGTTCCGACAAAAAACCAAGTTACGTTCTATATTGATTACTCGCGCATCAATCTTGTCTGGGCGGTGCGAAAAGCAATGTCTGAAAAGGTTGATGAGGCTTCGTTGCAGGCAAGCGAGAATCTCACCAGCAATCTTTTAGGAGTGATTGAATTCACCAAAAAAGAGGTTCAAAAGGAGCGTGACGCGCTTATTCGCCTCACTACACAAAATGAGCTGGTGAACAAGAACACACAGGATTTACTCGCCGAGCTAGGCGATATAGACTTGTCGGTGGAGACTGAATTTTCCTTGGACAATGTCACGAGTGCAGGAACTCAAGTGAAGCAATGGGCTGATTCATCTCTTGAATTAGGCGAGCGGAGCTTGAACAAGGCTGCGCAGTTCATGGGTGCGGCGAATGATGTTTTGAAATCTTCGGGCGCAAGCTCGCAGGCGAAAGACAGTCTTCTTGCAAGTTTGCAGGCAAACCTCAAGGAAATGGATAAGTTGAAAGCAGATATGGTACAGATGAGGAATCTGACCAAGGATGCGTTTGCTCGTTTTGATGCGCAGATGTCTGCGTTGACTTTAGGGATTGTGTCGACCAAGGCTAAGCTTGATGAGGCTGATACGAGTAGGCAGCTCAGTATTCGGGTGATTGAGAGCGTGCGTTTGTTGCTCGATCAGAGTCTGTTGTCGGTTTTTGAATTGCAAAAGTCACTTAACGATATCGACAACAAGATTAGTTCAATTGAGATCACCGATGCGAACGCGATTGCCCAGCCGATTGTGACCAACATCAAGCCAGTCGTGCAGGAGAAGACGTATCTGAATTATCTCTTCCCCATTCTTATCGTTTTGGTCATCATGTTTACGGGCTTGCTTATCACACCAACACTTATTTTGCTTGATAAGAAGAGTCCAGCGAGTTTTAGAACGTATATGACTCCAGTCAGGGATATAAGTTATGTGATTGCGAACTTTATTACTGCGTTTCTTATTTTGGTTGTCCAGACCGCGATTGTTCTTGCGATTGTAAGCGCGTTCTTTTCCATTTCAGTGCAAAGCTTGCCGTTCACAATGATTGTGGGCTATGTGTTCGAAAGTGAGGAGACCGCTACGCTTGCAGGGGTGAGTATTGGCGCTTTGTTCTTGTTTGTTAGCGATGTGATTATCCCGCTGGAAAGCATGCCTGAGATGTTTGCCTATATTGCAAGCTTCAACCCGTATGTATTGGGAAGTTCGCTTATCAGGCGGGCTATGATTTTCAATTCGCCACTTAGCTCGATGCTTCAAGATACTGCGATTTTGTTTGGATATGTTTTTGCATTTGCTTTTATCGCGATGGGAGTGTTCTTACTTACAAAAAGGTATTCACTCCAGGAGCTTGCGAAAGCGCTTGCGCCAGTGTGGGATAAGGTGCATCTGCCACATAGGAAGAAGTGAAATGTGGCCTTTTAGCAGACATCTGACCCTAAACGATTATCTTGCTGATTTGAGGATTCTGATAAATCGTGCAGATGAAGAGCTCGATAAAGTATACAGGACGCACAATCCTGCTGAACTGAACTCATTGCTTGCAGCTCTTGATGAGGTGGATGAAAAAGGCTTGCATTCTTTAGAAAAAGAAGGAGCTTCAGCAGGGTTTTTGAATGTGTTCCGTGAAATAAAGCAAGGAGTTGTCGAAGTCCGCGTTGACATTGAGAACGGTGACTTTGCGAGAGCACATCAACTTATTGACCGACTAAAAAATCTGATGAACTCAGCAATACTACAATCAGATCAGAAAATAATATCCGAGCGATTAATCAGCGATGTTTTGACTATCACAATAGAACAGGCTCAAAAGAACGGTTGGCTTTTCAGGGGATTGTCTGATATGGAGTATCAGCGGTGTGAGCAAGGCCTTCCGCTGTTTGCAAAGAATCCAAATGCGAGCACGCCACTTATTCAGCATATTTTAGGGACTGCAGAAGATCAATTCATTTCATTCACAACAATGGTTTCTGCAGCGGCACGTTTTGGAAAGATTTTGGTTGTCAAAAAAGCCCAACTGAAAGGGAATTTGCTTGACGCAAGCCAAATTGAGCGTAAAATAGCAGGAGATACGCAAGCAAAACGATTGGTATTGAAAAACACAGAGTTTATTCTGGAGCCTGGAAGCGGTCAACCGGCTGAGATTCCAGTTGAGGCGTTTGTATTTGTAGGCGTTGGTTGATAAGCTGAACAAGCACTGCTGCGTGTGAAAGTGGAGAACTGGTGTTTCTGATATCTTGATTTTTATCAACATCAAAGAAGTATTGTTGAGTGTTGTTTCCTGCAAGAGTGAGTATCTGATGGAGGAGTGATGCAGGTGCGCGCTTGTTGAACATGAAAGTGTACGTGGGAACGTAAATGCGCTCGCGCGCGGGAATATAGGAAAGAACCTTGTCAAAATACAAATGGCCAGATGGTTGGCCTTTTCTTTTGCGTCCTTTTCCTCTGAAGTAGGCAGTGTCTATACTTCCTTTAATTATCTTAAGTCCTTGCCACACCCCTTCAACAGAGTCACTTAGCTCGCGTCTTCCAGGAACAGGAATTCCGCCGTAAGGAATAAATGGAGAAAATTCTCTTGCATCAGTAACATAATCAAAATCACCTGCAAGTGGAGCGTTTGTTGATGTGTCATAGAATAATGCATCGGGATTTTGCTCGTGGAGATGTGGTACAAGTTCCCGTTTAGTCCATTCAACGTTGCGCATCTTCTGCCTCGAGTGTTTTAATCCAGTCCGCTTCAAGCGCAAGTCCTGATTTTTCTGCGATTTCGCTCGCCCGAATGTAATGTGTTTTTCTCTTGTCAGGTTCTACACCAAGGAAGGTGTACGCACGTGCAAGCACGAAATGAGTGTAGAACGAGCACAAGTCCTCTCCAACATTTGGCACTGCTTGTTCGGCATGGTTGATGGTGTCATTGAGAAAGTCTTGGTTCGCAGTATTTGCGTAGTCTATAAACGAGCATAGTGCAAGTACTACGTGGTTTTGATAGTCTTTACCTCCAAGGCTCACTCTACAAGCGATTACTTTTCTAGCCCGTTCAACATCTTTTTTATCAAGCGAGGCAAACGCATCATCTATGAAGTTCATCACTTTAAGGTGGCAAATCGAGTTTAAAAAGGTTGCGGTTCTTGATTCTACTCGATGAAAACAGTAAATACAAAGTTAGTCGGTCAATTGATGATCCGTCCCTATCGTGCTACTGATTTTAAAGAAGTCAAGCAGCTAGTCGACAAATGGTACGTCTCGCTTTTTCAGGACACTCATTATGCAAAGTTTGTTGCAGTAAAGCAAGGCAGAATTGTGGGAGTCGCTGTGATGAGTATGACCTTGACGACGGCGAATCTTGATTTTCTTTTTGTTCATGAACAGTGGCGTTCGCAAGGGATTGGGACGCAACTGGTACGCAAAGTGGCTTTTTGGGCGAAGTCAAAGCGCGCAGAAGGTTTGGGCGTGAACAGCGGTATTGAGAACAAGAAAGCCCATGCGTTTTATAAGAACGAAGGCTTCAAGCAAGTGGGCAAGGTCTACAATTTCTTTAGCAACAGCAACTGGCAGTTGTTTTTTTGGAAGAAAGTGTAACAATTATAAACTCCTCCCCCATTCGAAATCCAATGAACTCTATCATCAACCAGTGTTGTTGTCCCTCATTCTAGTTAATTATCAATACATTCAACAAAAACCCTTATAAACCCAGAATTGAGGTGCCTCTATGATGAAACTGTTTAATACCTTATCAAAACAAAAGGAAGAATTCGTTCCCGTTGATTCAAAACTTGTTCGTTTGTACACCTGCGGTCCAACAGTCTACAATTTTGCCCAGATTGGGAACTTTCGTGCCTATGTTTTTGAGGATTTATTACGCCGCTGGCTCAAATATCAAGGCTTCAAGGTAAAGCAAGTGATGAACCTCACTGATGTCGATGATAAAACTATTCGTGACTCGCAGAAGGAAAAGATGTCCTTGAAAGCGTTCACCACAAAGTATGCAAATGCGTTTTTTGAAGATGTGGACGCTTTGAATATTGAGCGTGCAGAAAGTTATCCGAACGCAACCGATCATATTGATGAAATGGTTTCCATGATTCAACTTTTACTAGAAAAAGGGTTTGCATACAAGTCTGATGACGGTATTTATTTTTCAATTGCAAAGTTTAAGTCATATGGAGAGCTTGCCCATATTGATACCAAGCAGCTAAAAGCAGGTGCTTCAGGACGAGTCTTAAGCGATGAGTATGAAAAGGAAAACGTAGCTGATTTTGCATTGTGGAAGTTCTGGGACAAGAATGATGGTGATGTCTTCTGGGAGACAGAACTTGGGAAAGGAAGGCCAGGTTGGCATATTGAGTGTTCTGCCATGAGCGCAAAGCATCTCACTGACGCATTTCAGAAAGGAAAATTCCACTCGGAGAAATTCAAAACGTTAGACATCCACACTGGCGGTGTTGATAATTTGTTTCCGCACCACCAAGATGAAGTCGCCCAGACTGAGGCATTGGTGAACAAACCATTTGCGAAGTACTGGATGCACAACGAACATTTGCTGGTTGATGGCAAGAAAATGTCTAAATCTTTGAAAAACTTCTACACTGTGCGTGACATCGTAGGCAAAGGATATCACCCGCTCGCGCTAAGGTATTTGCTCTTGAGCGTCCATTACCGTCAGAAGCTAAATTTTACATTCGAAGCGTTGGACGGTGCAGTGACAGCAGTCCAGCGTTTGAATGATTTTGTGAAGCGCTTGGGCGAAGTCAATGCAAGCAAAGGAGATTCTGTGTCCAGTATAATCGAAAAAGCTCAAAAACAGTTTGAAGTATCCTTGGATGATGATTTGGAGATAAGTCCTGCTCTTGCTGCCATCTTTGAATTAATGAACAGTATCAACAAATCGATGGAAGAAGGCAAGCTACACTGTGCTTGGCGTGCTTGAGCAGGAAGAATCATTGCCCAAAGAGCTTGAGTTGCTTCTCAAAGAGCGTGAAACGGCAAGAAACACCAAGCAGTGGGAACGCGCAGACGAGCTCCGTGATGAGTTGAAGAAACATAATATTGCGGTTGAGGACACTCCACATGGACAGCGTTGGAAAAGAATTCTTTGAGAGGCGATACAAGCAGATTGGTGGTGATATTGCACCGCTTGAGCTTCCACAAGTATTGCGGGTGAACACGCTACGGATAACTGCAAAAGAACTCATTCCAAGGTTAGAGAAGAAAGGGGTCCAGCTCAAGCGTTTGTCGTTCACGCGTAATGGTTTTGAGGTTATCAAATCGCCGTTTTCGCTCGGTGCGATAACAGAATCATTGCTAGGTTATTACTACATCCAAGAAGCTGCCGCGCAGATTCCTGTGGAAGTGCTTGACCCAAAGCCAGGTGAGATTGTTCTTGACTGTTGTGCTGCGCCAGGCGGGAAGACCACGCAAGCTGCGGCAGCGATGCAGAATCAGGGAACAATCATCGCGTACGATCTTAAAGAACATCGTATTCCAAGTTTGTTGATGAATCTAGAGCGTTGCGGGATAAAGAACACAACTGTATTCCAGGGAGATGTGGTCCAGGCCGGAAGATTGGGCTTGAAGTTCGATAAAATCTTGCTCGATGCGCCATGTTCAGGGAATTATCTGAGTGAACCAGGTTGGTTTGACAAGCGTGATGAGCAAGGGATTGAGTCGAGTGTGAACATCCAGCGTCGTCTTCTCAAAAGTGCGCTCGATTTTCTTGTGCAAGGAGGAACGCTTGTGTACAGTATCTGCTCATTGGAGCCTGAAGAAGGAGAGCTGAATATGCAGTGGGCAATTGAACATCTACCGATACGGCTTGCAAAGGTGAATCTGCAGATTGGTGACTCAGGGCTTACCAACATCTTTGGAAAATCGCTCCATCCTGATGTCGCGAACTGCCGGCGTTTCTGGCCACAAAAGACGATGACTCAAGGTTTCTTTATAGCCAAGATGGTGAAATTATGAATTCAAGTAACAAACCAACGCTTAAGAAATTTCTTGCGCAGTTTGGGATGTCCGTTGAAGTTCCCGCAACCATCCTGGGACGGTCCCACTTCATCGTCAAGGAAAGAGCTTTGCTAAGTCATCGTCCATTATTTTCAGGCGAGCTTGTCGCGCATGAGCGCGGCGATTTCCTGATTCCTTCAGTTGACCTGCTTCAAAAAATCGGGAAAGGCGCCCGCCACAAAGTTACGGTCAACGCGCATGGCGAATGGCTTTTCATTTGTGGCCGCGACGTGTTCGCGAAGAGTATTGTGAAACACACAAATCCGGTCACTGAAGACCGAGTGGCAATCCTGAACGAAGAAGGGGAATGCATTGGCTATGGCCAAGTTACTGCTCCGCTTGACACTCCGGGCAAAAGGCCAGTCATCGCACGAATATTTGACCTTGGTGATTTGCTGCGAAGGGAGCGAAAGAGTAAGAAGGTAAAGGATGATAAGGGAAATAGTTAATTATGTGTTGAGCGGATTCATAACCGAAAACGATGCATTTACCAGCCTGGAAGAGGGATTTAATATTCTCATAGGAGCTAAGGAAATAAGCCGAATTTATTCTGTTGCATCCGCGTTAATGAAACCTGCAAGAGTTCTTTCCTCTGTTGATGCGCAGGATAGCGCGGCACTTGTGGCGAATGTGAATCAACTTTTCACTCTTGGGGCTGAAGATTTAGAATACGTTCCCGTGGTGGTTGCAGATGGGAGAAAAATAGTCGAACGCTTGAAAAATAAATTAGTTGAAAAGACAAAACAGGAAGCTACTTATTTGAAAGTTAAGCGCGAAGTCAGAACTTCTGACTATGAGCGAGCGTGCAGTAAATATGCATCTCATGGTGCGCAAATTAAGAAACTGGAGCAAGATGTCCAAAAAGAACCAACATATAACTCAAAGCTTCACGAGCTTATGAGGCACGGGAAATATCAAGGGAAAATTCACGCGCGACTTACGGATAATCTGCGCTTAATCTATTCGGTTGACTCTTCAACAAGAACTATTGTTTTTGAGAATATAATTACGCATGATGAGCTGGATAAAAGTTAGCGAAATAGCACGTGCTCATTAATAAAGGGCATGAATTCTTTTTCAGGCATGGTGATGCTCTGAGTATATACTTTATCTGATTTGCATTGTCTTGAGTCAAATGTTTCTGCGGTGGGTTCAGGGCTTTGAAAGATGTCCAGAAGACGTTCACCCAGTGGACTTGCCATCTTTCCAAAAAACGCTAATTGGCGGGGAAGGCTAGTTGCACGAACATAGTACGCCACCAGTAACGGGGTTCTTTCAGTTGTGCCAAAACCGAAAACTAAATTATTATCGTTATAAACTAATCGAGGTTGTAATTGAGGACGTTCCGGATATGTCAAATAGTCAATGTGGTAATGGTCTCCTTGCATCTTCTGTCCTCTGTCTGTTGGCTGAAGAGGAATCGCGTGCGCTCTTGAGAGTTGTTCAATTAATTCGGAAAAATTCATAGGCTTGATACATTTTCACAATTTATAAAGCTTTCGTTTCTGTAAAGTGGTTACAAAAACACAGTTACTAAATCACTCAACGCACGTTTTCCACATGATTTCAAAGGTGTGGCGCAAACCTAAAAAACAAGTTCTTCTTTTCGTTGGTTGTGGACAAAGAGGCAATCCTAAAAAAGACAGAAGAGTTCGTGCGCCTGACTCTCGAAGGTGAAGGCACTGGGCATGATTGGTGGCATATACATCGTGTGCGAAACACCGCGCTCACACTTGCAAAAGAAGAGCAAGCAGAAACGTTCATCGTGGAGCTTGCTGCATTGCTGCACGATATTGCTGACTGGAAGTTCTATAACGGAGACACAGCGGTTGGCCCAAAAGTGGCCCGAGAATGGCTGGAGAAGTGGGACGTTCCAGAACCAATAATCGCTCATGTTTGCGAGATTATCGAACGCATTTCATTCAAAGGCGCCGGAGTCCTGAACTTGATGAAGTCCAAGGAAGGACTTTGCGTGCAGGACGCTGACCGCCTTGATGGCCTTGGCGCGATCGGAATCGCAAGGGCGTTCGCATATGGCGGAAGCAAAGGACGCGAGCTTCATAACCCAAACATCAAACCAGTTCTCCATTCAACATTTGAGCAGTACAAATCCGATAAAGGAAGCACTTTGAACCATTTCTACGAAAAACTCTTTTTGCTCAAAGACCGTTTGAACACGCAGGCAGCAAAGCGTATTGCAGAAGACCGTCATCAGTTCATGGAAGAGTATGTCAAGCGGTTCTTAAGTGAATGGGAAGGGAACTAAAGCATCTTTTGCAAACTTCTTCCTTCACCGGGTTGGAATCCAAGTGATTCCCAGATTCCTTTTTTGCCGCTGCCTGATGGTGTGAGTTCAATTCGTTTGCAGCCCTGTTCCCGAACAAGTTGTTCTATTGCAAGATACAGTGCCTGTCCAATTCTTTTATCCCTGTCTTTCTCATCGCGCTGAATGTATAACACATACGCAACGTCTCCGCTCATTTGAAAGTCAAAATGCGTGCTGGTTGTTGGGTTCAGTTCAGTAGTTCTATACGCGACAGAAATTCCGTTTGCATGTCGCCGCGCATAGCAAGGATACTCAGGACGGTACGTGGGAACCGATGCCAGAAGCTCTCGCATTCGTGTTGTTATTTTCTCTTCTTCTGGTGTCATGACGATCATTTTCAACCTCATCTAGTTATGTCAATTGCAAAAAGCTCTTCCTTCCTGTTGTAAGGCCAATCTCAACCGCGTTTGCAGGGGTAATTTTTTGCATAACATTCACAGGCAAAACACCGCTTAAAAACATTGTGGCAGATTCGTCGAAATCTTTTTAAACCATCTTCTGCGAACCCATCATAATGTCCGATAAATACAACTTCAAGGAACAGGAGCCCAAATGGATGAAGTTCTGGGAAGAGCAAGGGATTTTTACCTTTGACCCGAAAGCAAAGGGCGAAATCTACAGTATAGACACTCCTCCTCCGACAGTGTCGGGCAAGATGCACATCGGTCACGCCTTCAGTTATACTCAGCAAGATATTCTCGCAAGGTACAAGCGCCTAAGAGGGTTCAACGTCTTCTATCCGTGGGGTACTGACGATAATGGTCTCCCAACAGAAAGATTAGTGGAAAAAATGAAGGGCGTGAAGGGTTCGAAGATGGACCGTCAGGACTTCATCAAACTCTGTGAGTCAACCTTGAAAGAAATTCTTCCTGATTTTATTGCAGATTGGAAGCGTATCGGTGTGAGTTGTGATTTTACCAAGAGTTACAGCACGATTGACGCAAATTGCAGAAGGATTTCGCAATGGAGTTTCCTTGACTTGCAGAAGAAAGGCAGAGTTTATCGCAAGGAAGCCCCGGTTTTGTGGTGCCCATTATGTGAAACAGCAATTGCGCAAGTTGAAATGAAAGATAAGGAGAAGGACACGCGGCTTGTGCACATTGAAGTAAAAACGGAAAGTGGAGAATCGCTTGTTTTTGCAACAACACGTCCAGAACTGTACTATTCTTGTGTTGGCATGTCTGTAAACCCAACAGATGAGCGTTACAAAAAATATATTGGCAAAACAGTTATTATGCCATTAACAAATGCGCGTATCCAGCTCACTGCAGATACGATGGTTGATCCTGCGTTTGGTTCGGGTGTGGTGTATTTTTGTAGTAGCGGAGATGCCCAATTTCTTGATTGGGAAACTAGACATCCAGTGAAAAACAAGATTTATTTGATGAACAAGGATGGCACG
>JAGVYM010000065.1 GCA_018303245.1 Candidatus Woesearchaeota archaeon
TTTATCAAACGGCACTTCAATGACGTCAAAAAACAGACCGAGCACGATATCTTCTTTCTTCTGAATAAGACCCTCTATATGTAGAGTGTTGTCATCATGCGTATGCATCAACGGAACTCCCACATAGCTCTTGCCGTGGACCTGACTCCCTCCTTTTGAACGCGGCAAATCCTTGTGCTGACCACAGATAGAAATGTCGACAAGCCCGTGCCAGTGGACCTGCCGATCAGTATATGTTGTGGGCTTGTGCGTCATCAAATAACCAATTCCTGACCCAACCGCGACAAGACCTATCAACGTAAGCCCAAGCCAAAAGTATTGCGAACGCTTTTCCTTGGACGTCATTTCCTGTTCCTTTTGCGCACCCACCGCATCGCGCGCCTCGCGCTTTTGCTCACGACGGTCGTGTGAACTTACCGCCTTAACCAGATTGCGCTCTTCATCATCCATAAAGTCGCTCTTTACTAGTCATAAAGTCGCTCGTTGTTATTCATGAGGCTTGCCTCTTCGTTCCTGTTTATATGTTTTACGAACCTGGTACACAATGAACCCAAGAACTGCAATCACCACAACAAGCCCTATCACGTTCGCAACCGCGCTTTTGAAAAAAGAAGAAGTAACAAGCCACTCATTTGTCGTTGTGAAAAATTCCATCCGCCAAGGAACATACTGCGGAATCCGTTCCATAAACACACGCGTGCCTTTATCAAAAAACATGATAAGACCAACCACAATCAACATGAACCCACCAATAAGCGCAGCAAGATAAGTCTCTATACGTTTACCCAGCAGCGAAAAAGAAACGGGCTTTCCGGTGAACCTGGACAAATCAATCTTGTCAGACCAATACGAAACAAACAACAACGGAATCACAACACCCAACGCATATGCAACAAACAACCTCACACTGCCAAGCACACTCCCTGAATAAACCCCAAGCAAGCCAACACCACCGAGAATCGGGCCCACACACGGAGTCCAGCCTACTCCGAAGAAAAAGCCAAGCAGAAACGTATCGGTCCCAGTCACTGGCTTTTTTCTGAACTTAAACTGAAAGAGCGAAAAACCCTTGCCAAGCACGAGCAGGAGTCCAAAAAAGACCAGCATGATTCCTGCAATCATCGCAAAAAACTCCTTGTATATGTTGAAGAACGACCCAACCGCTCCTGCGACCAGACCAAAAATAATGAACGCAACGATTAAGCCCAGCGAAAAAAACAACGTCATGACAAACGCGTTCTTTTTTTCCTTGAACACATACGCAATAAATGTTGGGACAAGAACAAAACCGCACGGAGAAGTGAACGTGAGCAAACCACCCACAAACGCTATAAGTAGCGTGATTGATAACGCAAGTTCCTGCTGGTATTCTAGTGTGCGCTGCACGCCCGGAGGAAGGTCAAGCGCGAACACACTTGCGGCAAGTACAATCGCCAAGCAAATAAAAACAAATAATTTCATGAAGTGCTTGACGAGTCGCTCTGATAAGCGTCAGCGCCCTCGACATCCCCTCTACCTCCTCCGCGGTACAATTCATACTCGCTGAGAGAACAAATATGATTCTTGGCATTTGGCATACAACCATAACATGACGGCCCAGTAATTTGACCATCTGTGGTTTGAGACATCTTCATCCAACCATCACCGTTGGTTAAACAAGCCTCGCGAAAATTCGCGTCTTCAGTCGTGAAATCGTTGCTCGCGCAGGACACCAGCACCAGGAGAAACATCACAGTAATAACAGTCTTCATCAAGTGTTACAACAAGAGTAAAGGATATTTAAGATTTGTGATTTAGAAAAAATGCGAACTTTAGTTCACAAGAATTAAATAGTTAGTTTCCTTTCCACCAACTACCAAGGAGGTGTGTCATGAAATACAAAAATGACCTCTTTCGGTGGCGAGAGGAACTCAAAGAAATCGAGCAGGAAAAAGAACTGATATTCGGCGATGGAGGTACGTATGAGCAAGGAATCGAAGATTCTTAGCTTTTCGAAATCTGAAAGCAGATTATCTGCAAGAAAGAAATCATATGACCGCACACAAGTTGGTGACCTATACTGGTTTGAGGCCGTTGAATCGGCGACCAACATCGCGGCCTGATTTTTTTCTTTTTTTAGGTTAGTTTATTAAACGCTTCTTGAGGTATTTATCATATGTACGTCTATTTTACAAGGGCAGTCTAAACAGCAGTACACCTTCCCGCGATGGTCGATCGCTCCCAAGAAAACCTTGCGCCGCGCCTCATCTATCTTGAACAACAATCGGAACTTACGCACGAGGCGCGCGGACTGCCAGCCGTGAAGCTCACCGCAGAGCATTCCGCCAACAGAATGAGGATCTAGCTCCAAACGCTTAATTTTCTTATCGAGCGCCTCGAGGAGTTCTCTATTCTTCTTGTGCTCCTTCAACGAATCAAGAAAAGTCCCCGTGCGCTCGACAGACCAGTTCATTTTTCCAGTTCAGCAAGAAGATCGTTCACTCCTCTAACGCGCTTCGTCTTACCAGAAACAATGTCCTTTTCGCTCTCGCGAATTTGACGCATGGTTTCCGGATCATGAAGAATCTCCCACGTCTCGAGCAGACTTGCCAGCTCTTCCTTAGAAACCATGTGACGCTTAATGTCACGCAACTCGCGATACAGCTTGTCCAGGCTCACTGATTCTGCCATGTGGAAAGTTACGTCACGAGCGCTTAAAAATCTTTCGCTGACTCTTCTCGTTGAAAACTCATGACCTGCAAGCGGCGCACAGCTTCGCGCCCGCAAGTGCAGGCCTGGTAAGGTACGCCGGGGACCGCGCGCAAGCAAAATCCGCGTGTTTTGGAACACGCATAATGGCATTAAATGCTTACGAAGTATATAAAATCATACAATAGCGTTCATGAATAAAGAAAATGCCTGAAAACTCGCTATCCCCGCAGCAAGCTGACGGGGTATTACGCTCATTTTCTCGACTGCGGTCGACCGGTATTTTCTAATTTCAAAGTTGGATACTGCAAACCGCAGCAATCGCAGCAAGCAGCACCAACAATAGCATGACGTGCTTGCCCTTTTTACAGCATCCTTTCATAAGACACTCCATTAGCATCCTTGACTTCAAACAGCACATGTGTCTTAGAGGTGAAACTAGTTTCACTACATATCTATTAAGCAGTTTCGTGTGCGATAAGGTCCATGAAGTACCTGAACTTAATATTCGTGCTCCTGACCGCGCTTGCAGTCACAGGAGCAGAAGAGAACGACTCCCACATAATGCCCGCCGATGCCGCTCTTATGAATATGGCTGAGAGTGCCGACTCATCCACTGACACAGAACATTCCGGGCATGACGTGCAAGATATGATGCCGGGCATGGTGATGAATAAGAGTGCCGACTCATCTGCTGAAACAGTGCACGCAGGGCATGAAATGCATGGCGAAACGGCAGGAACCGGCAACGCACATGCCAGCACAGGTCCAGTTGACCTGGGTGCAGCCGTTATCACCGGCGCACTGGGCCTTGCACTAATCATTGGCATGATCGCATTCTTTCAATCCCTTCGCGGAAAAGACCTCCTAGAATACACTTGGTTTAAGAAATTACTCAAAAGCAACCTTTACCCGAAAATCCTTCAAATTCCAACACTGTTCT
Source organism: Candidatus Woesearchaeota archaeon (assembly GCA_018303245.1). GTDB lineage: Archaea > Nanobdellota > Nanobdellia > Woesearchaeales > ARS49 > JAGVYM01. The sequence continues at coordinate 3,632 of JAGVYM010000065.1, forward strand.
TTTTCGGCTTCATCACCTATTATTTCTTCTGGGGCTCGCTCTCATATTCCCAGAACCCTGGCTCCATTCTTGCATGGACACTTTGGTGGCCGCTTGTCCCGCTCACGTTCATCCTTCTTGGACGAATCTGGTGCGTAATCTGCCCAATTCCTCTTGTTGGCGAGTTCTTCCAGAAATTCATCAGACCAACCCGCAGACCAGGACGATTCCTCATCAAATATGGAATCTGGATCACTGATGGCATCTTTATCGCAATCACGCTTTTTGATCGGCTTTACGGCATGGTTGACAAACCGTGGCTCTCCGGCATGATTTTCCTGCTCATCACTGGAGGGGCAATTATCCTCAGCATACGCTATGAACGAAGAAGCTTTTGCAAACATATTTGCTTCCTTGGCGGAGTCAGCGGCAACTATTCAATGCTCGCAGGAGTATCAATTGAAAGCAAGAATCCTGAACGCTGTGCGACCTGCCGTGTCCGCGCGTGCTATTTCGGAAGTGGAAACACACCAGGATGTCCGTATGCGCAATTTATGCCCGCAAAGATTGGCATGCGCAATTGCAATCTCTGCGCGAGCTGCATAAAAAATTGCCCGTACGATAACGTGGCTTTCCGCACGCGAAGCATTGCATCTGAACTTTGGAGTCACGCCAAGGTCAGTTTCTCGGAAAGTTTTTTCGCTAAACTAATGGTTGGCATCGTCATCATTCAAAATCTTGGCATGCTCGCAGTGTGGAGCAACCTCCAAAACTGGGTGATGCAGTTCGGCATTGGCGAAAAGATGGCCGTCATACTGCTTTATTTTGCAGCAATAGTGCTCCCACTCGCTCTGATGACTATCACGAGCTACCTTTCAAGCAGTCTCCAAACAGAGAAAGGCACTATGCTCGCAAACTTCGCAGCGTTTGGCTACGCATTCATCCCAATTGATGTCGCAGGACACCTCGCCCACAATCTGTTCCATCTCCTCGCAGAAGGCAAATCCATCATTGGAGCGTTCCTTGGACTATTCACAGGCCGAGTCGACTATTCTGGAGCCGTCGTAAGCTCATCTGTTGTCACCGGACTCCAATTCGGACTCATCATCGCAGGCGGCTTCGGCACGCTCTATGTCGCATACAGAATAGCGCGCGCAAAAGAACAAAGCACAATCGCGGCTTTGCGAATAGTCTTACCCCACGCACTGCTGCTCGTGCTTGTCTTTGCCGTAAACCTATTTTTATTCATCACGCCAATGGCGCACCGCGGAGGCTGAAAAACATGATAGAACAAATCTACAAAAACGTATTGAAACCTATTTTCTTCAAAATGGATCCTGAGGACGTCCACAATAGAATGACGCGACTGGGAGTATTACTTGGAAAAACCGCACTGGGCAGAGGACTCACCAGCGGCCTTTTTTATTTTGACCATCCTGCACTGCACAACACTGTCGCAGGAATAGCTTTCAAAAATCCAGTCGGACTCGCAGCAGGCTTTGACAAGAACGCCCAATTGTACAAAATTTTACCCGAAATTGGTTTTGGACATGCAGAACTCGGCTCTATAACCGGCCAACCCTGCCTTGGCAATCCACGGCCCAGACTGTTCAGGCTACCGAAAGAAAAATCCATCTTGGTCAATTATGGTCTTTACAATAAGGGCGCGGAAGCAATTTCTCATCGCCTCGCCAACGTTAAATTCAAGATTCCAATTGGATTTAGCGTGGCGAAGGCAAACGACCCGTCACTTGGACTTGAAGAAGGCATCCAAGATTATCGAAAGGCATATCTGCATATGCACCCCTTAGGCGCTTACACCACAATCAACGTGAGCTGTCCAAACACATCTGATGGAATAACGTATCAGGACCCGCATAAGCTCGACATGCTCTTGAAGGCAATCGCAAAGGAGAAACACCTTAAACCAGTGTTCCTCAAGATTAAAAGCGACTTCACCAACGCAGAACTCGCTGAAGTCGTTGACATTGCGGAGAAGCATCCTTGGGTCACTGGTTTTATCATTAGCAACCTTAGAACCAATCGCAACGGGCTCAAAACGAGCAAAGAACAACTCGACCACCTCTCCGCGCGAGGCGCGCTCAGCGGCCTTCCCGTACAGGAACAATCCAACAAAGCAATTTCGTTTGTAAGCAAACAAACTAAAAAAACAATAATTGGCTGTGGCGGCATCTTCACCGGCAAAGACGCGTATGACAAAATCAAAAACGGTGCATCTCTTGTACAACTTGTCACCGCGCTAATCTACGAAGGCCCAACCGTCATTTCGCGCATCAACCGTGAGCTTGTTGACTTGCTTCAAAAAAATGGGTATGGCCGGATTTCGGAACTCATTGAAGAGGTGCATGCTTGATGGAATGGACCTTACTTGAGAGCCGAAAAGAAACCAACACCACAAAGACACTATTGTTCAAGCCGAAGACCAAAATCGATTTCGAACCCGGACAATACTTTGTATTCCACGACCTAGTCGACGGCATCGAAGATTGCCGCGCGTACTCTGCATCGTCACCCCCCACACAAGAACATATTGAAATCACCGTGCGTTTGACGAACACTCCACATTTTTCAAAACATTTACAGGAGCTCCCGAAAGGATATATGATCGAAGTCAAAGGCCCGTACGGGGACTTCGCGCTCCGCGGGACTCCAGAAGAAATTGTGCTCATAAGCGCCGGCTCTGGCATCGTGCCTCTGCGCTCAATCATGCGTTATGTCCTTGACTCCGCGCTGCCCACAAAAATTATTTTGCTGTACAGTGCAAAAACTTCAGAATCAATAATTTTCCGAAACGAACTTAACAAACTCGCGCAGGAATCCAAAATACAACTCTTGGTCACATTAACACAAGAGAAAGGAGCGTATGAAGGGAGGATAAATGCAGACCTCATCAAAAAAGCAGTCAATGATGTTCAAAAACCGGAATTCTTTATCTGCGGACCGCCCCTCATGGTTAAAAGTATGCTTGCCTTACTTGCACAACTTGGCATAAACTCAAAAAAAGTACACTCCGAAGGATTCGCTTGAATACGTAAG
>JAGVYM010000027.1 GCA_018303245.1 Candidatus Woesearchaeota archaeon
CCAACGCTTCTTTGCGAACTCGCGTATTTCATCATGCTTGACTTTTTTCCCATTAAAATAAAGTTCCCGCAATGCACGTTCAATCCAGACGTCAACAGGAAACGCCTCGGTCTTTCCCAGCGAGAACAAACAAATGCAATCCGCGACCTTTTCTGCCACGCCGGGAATTTCCATCAGTTTACCGTGTGCTGTTTCATACTGTTCCTCTTTTAGCTTTTCAAAAAAAGAATCGGTGACCATGCTGTTTGCGGCATGAATGTACCGCGCGCGAAAGCCGGTCGCGCAGGACTTTATCTTTTCCAAATCGTCGATTTCTCCAGGTTCTGGAAATGCGTATCGCTGCCCTTCAAATTCAACTTGTTTGCCGAATGTTTGTGCGAGCAATTCCACATTTTTCTTGATTTTTGGAATGTTGCTTATAATGCTGCATTGAAAACTTACCAATGTCTCCCACGGATCACGCTGCATCACGCGCAAGCCAGAATATTGTTTGAGGAGCGGAAGAAGGGTTGGATCTTGAGCTAATGTTTCTATCGCTTTTTCTTGCTGTTTGCTTAATCCAAACAATCGAGTGATGTGCGCTTTATCAGTTCCTTCAAAAAATAATTTGTTGCCTTGCTGGCAAACTTTAAAGCATTTGTCACGCTCTTGACAATAATACCAATTGTCTACTTTTTGAAAACGGAAGAACTGGCCCGAGGTGAGCGTGTGATTCAAACTAAACTCAGATGTTTTGTGTTCCATAGTCCCCTTTTGCGCGTGCTTGCTTTAAAACTCTTACTCCTGAATCGGGATTCACAACCCTTTTAAATGCCCACTTCCTTTTATTCTCTATGGATAAGAGTGGCGTTTGGATAGTTATTGCAGCATACCGCGAAGAAAAAAGCATTGCAAAAGTAGTCCAAGCGCTTACGAAAGCAGGTTATCAAAACATCGTGGTGGTGGATGATGGCTCAAAAGATAAAACGTTTGAAGCCGCATCAGAACACACTCCTCACGTCCTTCGCCACGTCATCAACTGCGGACAAGGGGCAGCGCTCAAAACAGGAATCGACTACGCGCTTATGCAAGGAGCGGAGTTCATCGTCACTTTTGACGCGGATGGCCAGCACCGAGTTGAGGATCTTCCTGCAATGATTAATCCGGTTATAAACGGAGAAGCAGACATCACGCTTGGCTCTCGTTTCCTTGGCTCTGCGAAAAATCTCCCTTTTCTCCGCCGCATTGTTCTTAAATGCGGAGCGCTTGTAGTTTGGGCAATGTATGGCGTGCGCCTCACTGATTCGCACAACGGATTTCGAGCAATGTCGCGCCACGCCGCAGAACTGATTGACTTAAAAAGCGATAGGATGGAACACGCATCAGAATTTATTGATGAAATAAAAAAGAAAAAACTGCGTTACAAGGAAATTCCGATAACTGTACTCTATACTGAATATTCTAAAGCCAGAGGGCAAAGCAACTGGAATGCGTTTCGCATCCTGTACAAAATGCTTTTGCACCGGCTGTTGAGGTAGAAAAAATGTTGAATGCCATAACTAAAAAATTGTTAACATTTTTTTCTCCCATCAAAAACCAAGTTTTTGAGGTAAACCCATGATTGAACCTGTCCAAATCTTAGCCGCAATAATCATGCTTGTTGGAATAGTTCGCGCGATTGTCTTATTGCGAAACCGCAAACTCTCAGGAGCCTGGTTTGTCTTTTGGATACTTGTCTGGGGAGGAGTAGGGATTGTTGCATTTATACCCGCAGTTAGTTACTGGCTTGCGCACCTTGTAGGGATCGGCCGCGGACTTGATCTTCTCATATACTTGTCCATCATAGTTTTATTCTACCTGGTGTTCAAACTCTTCATGAAAGTGGAAAGCATGTCGCGCAACATCACTTCACTCGTCCGTGAGCTTGCATTGCGCAAGAAGTGACAGAATGAAGTTACTGGTTTTCTCTCCTTACTTCTGGCCCCACAAAGGAGGACACGAAAAATATGTTGAAGAATTATGTACGCGGCTTTTGAAACATTGGGACGTCACCATCGTGACGGCGCAACTTCCTGGAACAAAAACTGAAGAAGATTATTTAGGATTACACGTTATTCGTGTCCCGAGCTGGAATGTCCTTGGTGGGACGTATCCGGTTCCAAAACCAGGAGCTTTCAAACAACTTCGAAAGCTCGAACGACCTGACATGATTATCACTAATACCAGGTTCTTTCCATTGTCTGCGGTTGGCGTGCGCTTTGCGAACAAAAACAACATTCCGATCTTTCATGTTGAGCATGGAACAACGCATCCGCCAGTTCGGCTTTTCCTCAACTGGGTTGTAAAATTCTATGACCACACGATCGGCAGGTATGTGTTCAAGAATGCGACAATTGTTGCAGGAGTTTCCCATGCAGCAGAAGACTTCGTAACTCATGTTTATCGCCGGGGAACAACAGCGCTTTACAATTCTATCGATACAACTTTTTTTAATCACAAACTCACTTCACCAAAGCGACCAGTCATCACATTTGTGGGCAGACTCGTTGAAGCAAAAGGAGTCCAAGATTTAATTGCAGCTACACAAACCATCAATGCTGATGTGTGGATTATCGGAGCAGGAAACTACGAAACTGAACTCAAATCATTTGCAGGGGAGTTGATTGGAAAGACCGTTATTTTTTGGGGCGAGAAGAATCACGAGGAAATCAGAGACCTTTTATCCAAAAGCACTCTTTTTGTGAATCCATCTTATAATGAGGGACTTCCCACATCCGTACTTGAAGCAGGAGCAATGGGGCTTCCGGTCATCGCCACAGAGGTGGGTGGGACACGTGAAATCATAGAAGATGGAGTTACTGGATACTTGAGCAGACCTCATGATATAACACAGTTGCGCAGACTCATCGAACAGAGTCTTCAAATGCCCGAAAAAACCCAAACAATGGGCAAAAAACTCCAGGAAAAAATTAGGAAAAACTTTGACTGGGACACAACGGCAAGAAAAGCAGACAAATTACTCCGTGAACTGGTGAACAAATGACTGGACAAAAGACAATCTTGCATTTCATCACAGGGTTGAATTACGGTGGGGCAGAGCATATGATGTACAAGACCTTGGAATATCTTGACCACTTAAAATACCGTTTGCTGATTGGAAGCATGGTCGGTGGCACATTCGAGCCTGAACTTCGCAAGAAATATCCGGTGCTTGTACTCAATGCCACAAATTTTCTCAAACTTCCTTTTGCGCTTTGGAGACTGCGCAGGCTTATAATGCGCGAAAATGTTGATATCGTTCACTCTTATTTATTCCACGCAAACATCCTCGCTCGCTTTGCAGCAATTGGGACAGGAGCAAAAGTTATTTCCTCTATCCGTATCAAAGAAATCGAAAAAGAAAGTCACAACGTGATTGATGCATGGACCTCTTGGCTTGTTGACAAATACACCTGTGTTTCAAACAGCGTACGCGAGTTTGTGATACGCAAAGAACACATCTCTTCTGACAAGATTATTACAATCCCTAACGGTCTTGATTTTTCCAAATTTGAAATAAAAATTGACCAAGATAAAAAGTTAAAAGAACTTTGCGTTACACGGCCGGTGATTGTAAGCGTCGCAAACCTGCGAACGACCAAAGACTATCCTACTTTGTTTAATGCAATGGCAATCGTGCTCCGCAGCCAAAAAATACATTTATTAGTGGTGGGAAAAGGGGAATGTGAAGCGGAATACAAACGCATCGCACACGAACTAGCACTTGATGAATTTGTCCATTTCCTCGGCTATCGCAGCGACGCATTAGAAATTGTTTCGGCAAGCGATGTCTGCATACTTTCAACTTTTTATGAAGGGCAGTCAAACTCACTACTTGAATATATGGCACTCAAAAAGTCAATCATCGCAACCGATATTGAGGAAAATTGTGAAGTAATTACTGATGAAGTTGAAGGGCTCCTCATTGCGCCGCGTAGTCCTGACAAGATGGCAGAAGCGATCCTCCGCGTGCTTAATGACGCTTCATTGAAGACAAAGCTTATTAACAACGCCTACGTAAAAGTACGAAAGAATCACGATATCATTCGAGTGGCACAGCAAACCGAAAAACTTTACGAGGAACTCTTATGATTTATCCTGCTCTCCTGGACACGTTCATTTTTCCGGTGACAAATATTTTTATGGGACGAAAATTCTGGTTCATCTACCACCAGCTCCAAAAATCGCAATGGTTCAACCGCGAACAAATTGAACAGATTCAAGTCCTAAAACTACGCAAGCTTGTCGCACACGCGTATGCGACAGTTCCTCTCTACCGCCAGCTCATGGACAACAAAAAGGTAAGACCGGAAGAAATCAAGACACTTGCCGACATTAAAAAACTTCCAATTGTGAGCAAAAAAGATTTCAGGCAAGACTTCCCGGACCGTTGCACCTCAATTACCACATCTCGCAAGGACTGGATTTTTGACAGCACATCCGGCTCTACTGGAAGCCCTTTCCAATTCATTCGCGACAAACAATTCTCTGACTACGCACTTGCCAATACTTATCGCAATTACACCTGGACTGGCATTTTTATTGGCCAGCGCATCGCCTCGCTCTGGGGCTTTCACACATCATCATGGGGAGTCAAAATTCTTGACACGCTCCTTCGCCGCAAATTCTTTTCCTCATTTGACATTGAGAAAAACTTTACAGACTATTACCTTGCAATGAAATCGTATCATCCAGTGCTCATCGAAGCGTACTCTGCATCCATCACTCATTTCGCAAAACTTCTGCAGGAAAATGACATCACAGACCTCCATATTCCGTACGCTATCAGTTCAGCAGAAACACTTTATCCAGAAAACCGCAAACTCATTGAACACACACTTCACACCCAAGTATTCGACCGCTATGGCTCGCGTGAAGTCGGAAATGTCGCCCATGAATGCCGTGAGCACAAAGGACTGCACATCAACGCAGAAACCTATATCGTTGAAGTCGTCAAGGACAAGCCTTCCGATGAAAAAGGACACCTTGTCGTCACTAACCTTTCAAACTTCACCATGCCCTTCATCCGATATGACACTGAAGACTACGCAATTGCATCAAACAAGACCTGCGCGTGCGGACGCGGCTTACCGCTTCTTGAACGTGTCGAAGGACGAATCACTGACTTCATCAAACTTCCGAACGGAAAAGAATTGTCGTTTTTGTTCTTCAACTACTTCTTTGAACAATACGGGGCGTACCTCAAACAATTCCAAGTCATTCAGGACTCACCAAAACACCTCTTGATAAAACTTGTGGTTACTGAAAAATACACGCTCACTAAAGAAAAAGAATTGATTGCGGGAATCAAGAAAAAAGTTGGTGATATGAACATTGATGTAGAACAAGTCTATGAAATCAAGAAAGAAACATCAGGAAAATTACGCCCGGTCAAGAGGCTGATTTGATGAGAAAATTGCACGAAATTAATAAGCAAGAGTATGCAATTTCCAATTCTGTTTTTGATTCCAAAAATAGAATGAGAATTGTCGGAATCGGAGAGATGGATGGTGAAATTACGTATCCTGCGAATGCACCATTTAATCCACCTGAGAACTACCCCGAATATCCGTTCAAAGAAATTGATACTTCCAACACCGTTTACCCACTTGTTAGAGCGCTTCTTCTCGAAATGGGCCTTGACAAGGAACACTTCGGAACGCCTACATGGAATCCACTTAAGCAGTACATCAAACGAGGAGCAAAGGTTATTATCAAACCCAACTGGGTATTCGACATCTCCCAATACGACATCAATGCACTCATCACACATATGTCTGTCATCCGGCCGATTTTGGACTATGCATTCCTCGCGTGCGGCAAGAAAGGACGCATAGACATTCTTGAATCGCCCATTGAAAATACCGATTGGGACAGGCTGCACTCGATTACTAAAGCTCCGGAGACAGTGGCCTTCCTCAAAAAGAAAGGAGTAACCATAACCTTGCAGGATATCCGCACTGAGTGCTTTGTAGAAAAAGACGTGTTCAACATCCTTGGCTGGAGGCTCAAATTCTTCTACCGCAAAAAACGCCCCGGAACAAAACGAGGCTATGTCAATATCGATATTGGCAAAAAAAGCGCATTGCACGATATTGGAAACAAAGTCCACATGATGCGCGGAATCCAGCACTGGGCAGCAAAAGATGTTCAGAACGCCCATAGCGAGACTAGGCATCTGTACAAAATCCCTAAGGAGATTCTTGAGGCAGACTGTTTTATTAACATTCCCAAGCTCAAGACCCACCGCAAAGCAGGAGTTACGCTCACACTCAAGAACTTAGTGGGGATGGCGGACAAAAAAGTTTGGCTCCCCCATTTTATTGAAGGAACACCCCAAGATGGAGGAGATGAATCCCCTAGTAAACGACAATGGCACGTCAAACTCATCGATGAACTCTCCATCATCCACTTCTTCAAAAAATTCGGGTTTTCATTCCGACCCCCAGGAGTCGAAAAACTCTGGCGCAAGAAAATAGAAGAAGACCTCCTTGAACTGCGCAACGTGCGACAAGCCAACTGGCATGGCGGAGACACAGTCTGGCGCATGGTGTATGACTTGAACATGATTCTCTTCCATGCTGATGAGAAAGGAAAACTACACTCAAAACAACAACGCAATTACTTTTCAATCATCGATGGAGTTATTTCCGGTGAAAAATTCGGACCGCTTGACTCAGTTCCTAAAAAAACAGGAGTGGTCATCGCGGGAGACGACCCAGTGCTTGTTGAACTCATCGGCACACGCCTCATGGGATTCGATGAAAACAAAATAAAAACAATCACCAATGTCTCCAAAGCAGCGTATTCATTTGGAAGCGCCAACCTCTCTGATGTGATAATTACATCCAACAAAGAGAAATGGAAACAACTACTCACCACTCCAAAATCAGTCGCATTCACCTTTATCCCCGCACCAGGATGGCAAGGACACATCGAACTGTAACGCGCAAGCCAAGCATCGCGCTTCTACACTCAGAAACGCGGTCGTACCGAGTCCCCTTATTCGAACGGCTCAACAAATTCTATAACATCACATTCTATTTCATGTACGGAGGCGGTTGGAGCAAACAGCACCCTGAATCAAAGAAGTGGAAATATCATGATATGAGACCTTTGCCTATGGTTGGATATGCAGGTGATTTCTCACCAGGAATAGTTACTCAGCTTTTCAAACCTTATGACGTTATTATTACTTCAGGACTCGCCTCCTTTGCCACCCACATTTCTTTTATCATCGCCAAATTAACAGGTAAAAAACTCATTCTATGGGATGAGACATGGGAATGGCCGCGGACACTCGCGGCACGAATCGCAAAACCCTATGCGAAATTCATCGTCAAACATGCGGATGCATGCCTTGCAGCAGGAACCAAAGCACGCGATTTTTATATCTCATTTGGAGCAGACCCTCAAAAAATATTCATTGCTAACAACTCCGCAGTCGACATGGCAAAGCGGTCCATTGATGAAAAATATGTTCAACAACTACGCAAGAAATATGGACTTGAAGGAAAACAAGTCATAACCTACATTGGACGTATCATCAAGTTCAAAGGACTCGATTTCCTCCTCAAAGCATTCGTAGAAATTGAAAAGAAAAATCCCAACGCATTTTTATTTATCGCAGGACCGGATGCGGGCTGGGAGGAGCACTGTAAAGAACTTGCCCGAAAACTTGGACTTAAAAACTACATCTTTGCAGGAAACGCACCCCACGAACACGTCCAAGAATATTATTCTCTTAGTGACGTTTTTGTCCTTCCTTCCCGCTTTTTGTATGAAGATAACATTGTTAACGACAGCTGGGGACTGATGGTGAACGAAGCACTGAGCCTTGGAATCCCTGTTGTCGGGACAACAGCGGTCGCCGCCGCGTATGATATGATTGAAAATGGAGTTTCAGGGTATCAAGTTCCGCAGCAAAATATTCCTGCGCTTGCTGTGGCTATTGAGAAATCCCTTGCAAACAAGCCAACTGGAGCGCGCAAGGCTTTTGAACACTGGAACAATTATAACACCATGTTCACTGCATTCAAGAAAGCAATCACTTTGGTGATGCGTAAATGAAACAAGTCCCTCCTGTTCAAGAATTGCAACGAATTTGTTTTCGCTCGCCTCCAGATATCTATCGCCGCATTTCCATTTATTTCACCCGTCTTGCATTACTATTTGGAGTGCGGGCGAACCACATTACAATCTCTCGAGCAATTTTTCTTATTTTAGGAATCTTAGTGTTTACTTTTTCTCCTATTACTTTGCCGTGGATTATTTTAGGAGTCATTTGCTTCCAATTTGTGCTGTTCCTTGACACGATGGATGGCGCGATTGCGCGTTACAACAAAGAGGCATCATTTTTTGGAGAAGCGCTGGACTTCATACTTGACCACATCAGTTCAACTGTCGTTTATTTTGTGATGGCAGGAGTTCTTTGTTTACGATTGTTCCACACACCTCACCTCTTTTGGATTTCGGTGATAACTGCAGGGCTTGCACAGTTCGCGGCATTTGCCCGAGCACTGTATGCAGAACATCGCATTGACACAACTCATTTCAAGCAAGAGAACGTCGCTCTTGCGTTCTTCCACCAGGACAATATGCGGCTTTTGCTCCTTGGCCTTAGCGTCGCAGTACTTCTCCACTTTTACACTGCCTATGCGCTTCCCGTGCTTGTTATAATCTATTTCCAGTTCATCGTCCTTAAAATAATTTTTCTTTTTGGATTCTTATGGTATGCGGCAAATAGATTTCCCATCACCAGGCACATCCTTTCCGCATACGTATTATGCCTCTTCTTTGTCATCTTCCGTTCGGAGAAACTCATGAAGAAGTTAAGAACGGAGTATGCAGATTCTATTGTTGCACATGCAGTATTACGGCTTCGTGTTTAGCATTTCGTGATACAATTCACGTGCCTTCGGAGATACCCGCAATAACTCCGCGGCATGATGGAGCGAATCAATATTTTCTCCTGCATCCCCCCACCAGCCGTTTGCCCTCAACGCAGTAAGCATGCCCTTTTTGCGATACGCATTGTTAACATCAGTGATTTCAAGTTCTCCACGCTTTGATGGAACGAGATTGTTTACGATGTCAAACACATGCTCATCATAAATGTATGCTCCTGTCACTGCAAGATTGCTCTTCGCAGGTTTCAGCGGCTTTTCCTCGATATTCACGACCTTCTCACCGCTGACTTGGGCAATTCCATACTTAGCTCGAGGCTGCTTGTCAAAACCTGGCTCATACAATTTTTCTTCAGGAACTTCCGAAAGAACAATACGTGCACCATTCTCAAAACCTTCGAGCGCTCGTTTGATAACTTGCGTATCTTCGTAAATGTTATCTCCAAGAATCACTGCTACCTTTTTGCCTTTTGCCATCCACTCAACTTTTCCCAGCGCGTCCGCAATCCCGGCCGCTTTTTCCTGGTATGCAAACGAAAGCTTAACCCCATAACGCTCCCCGCTACCAAGCAATTCCCCAAACCCTCCTGCATGCTCATGACCGGTCACAATGCAAATCTGTGTAAGACCTGCCTGCCGAAGACATTCAAGCGGGTAACAAATCATGGGAAGACCATCAACATGCAACAAATGCTTGTTTGTGGTCAATGTTAGAGGTCTGAGACGACTCCCTGTTCCGCCGGCAAGAATAACTCCGATAACCTCGGTCATGTTCTTCTTTTGAACGTTTTTGCTATAAAAGCTTTCTGAATCTCCATTCTAGAGCTTCTTGACGTACTGGGCTATTGCAAGCGATGCTGTCAAACCAGGAGATGAGATTCCTATTAAATTGACACAACCAGAAAATTCAGGGTCTCGTTCAATCACAAAATCAGGGTTTCCATTAGTTACAGCCATGATTCCTACCTGGTGAAGCTGAACAGTGCTTTTCTCAAGCGCAGGAAGAAATGCTTTTCCCAGCGCCCAATACGCTTCTGGAGTGAGTAGAGTGGCATAGTCCTCTTTTCCGCGCGGCGGAGTCCTTATTGGACCTATCGTCACCGCCTCGTTGAGCGTTCCGTCTTCGCTGAGTGTAGGAGTCAGATGCGCTCCGACTGTTCGGAAGGCATTTCCTCCTCGCACAAGCCTCTTGCCATCTTCCACTGAAACTTCAAGCCGCTTGCCGGTGAGATTGTGCACATGAGGAGCAGGATAGATATTCATCCCGACCTGAGTGGACTCCCTTGCTTGATAGATCCCGGACTCGCTGCGTACGGGAAGAACAACATATTTGCTTTGTGGATTCACCATATTCGCGATATCATCCGCATACAACCCAGCAGCATTGTACAACTCCCGTGTCACAAACCTCTCTTCTTCTTGTCCCTGCATTACTACTACAAAGCCTTCAGTGGTCGGTTCGATGGCGTGCACGGTTCGCCGGTTGAGAAAGATTGCACCGTTCTCTTGCGCGAGTTGCGATAGCTTTTTTACCAATGCAGCAGAATCTACAACTCCTGACGTCGGAACGTACAGCGCCGCAAAACATTCTATGTTACGCTCTTTTTTCCTTATTTCTCTTTTATCTATAATCTCAAGACCAGGAACTTCATTTTCTCGGCCAGTCTTCAACAATTCCTCGAGCCAAGGAATGTCGAGTTCATCCTTTGCGACAACAAGCTTTCCTGTCTGCACTGCAGGAACGCCGAACTCCCTGCAAAAGTCATACAGCATACCGTTTCCTTCTACACACAATCTTGCTTTGAGCGGCTCGGTCTCCCTTGGATAATAAATCCCTGCATGACAAACTCCTGAATTTCGGGTTGACTGGTTCTCCCCAATCCCTGGACTTGGATTGCTATCAATGACCACTACTTCGCCTTTCTTTGACAATTCATATGCCAGCGCACATCCTACTGCTCCCCCTCCAATAATCGTCTTTTCCACATCCATATTATTTACTCCCAAAACGGTGCTTTATAAGAATTCCCACATTCACGTTCATAAAATTTTTAAACAAACTTCCTGCTTTTTTTACTATGGTAACTATTCTGGTCACTGGAGGAGCGGGCTTTATTGGGAGCCATTTTGTGGAGCACTATTTGCGTGAGCATTCTGATGACACGGTAGTTACGTTGGACAAGCTCACGTACGCAGGAAACCTTGCAAACCTTTTCTCTCTTCAAGGAAACCCGCGTCACTTCTTTTATCAGGGAGACATCGGTGATGAGCAGCTCGTTTCTGATATCATTCGGAAGTACGAAATCACGCACATCGTCAATTTTGCTGCAGACACACATGTTGACAACAGTATCAAGAACCCGCGCGTATTTTTTGAAACCAACGTGCTTGGAACCCAAGTGTTACTTGACGCAGCGCGGGCAGCAAATATAACACGATTTGTTCACATTTCAACTGATGAAGTCTATGGAAGTCTGCTCACTGGCGAAGCAACAGAAGCCTCGCCACTTCTTCCTAATTCACCGTACTCCGCATCCAAAGCAGGAGCAGACCTGCTCGTCCGCTCTTATGTCCAAACGTACAAGTTTCCCGCAATCATCACCAGAAGTTCGAATAACTTTGGGCCACGTCAGTTCCCTGAAAAAATAATTCCTCTTTTCATCAAGTGTCTCATGGCAGGAGAAAAAGTCCCAGTTTATGGCGCTGGAACTAACGTGCGTGACTGGCTGTACGTTGAAGACAACTGCTCTGGGATCATGCACGTACTGGAAAAAGGAACCCTTGGCGAGACCTATAACATCGGCGGCGGAAACATGCTCACCAACATCGAGCTCACACGAAAACTCCTTGCTCACTTTGGACTTGACGATTCGTTCATAGATTTCGTCACCGACCGTCCAGCTCACGATCAGCGTTACGCCATCGATTGCTCAAAAATCCACAAGCTCGGCTGGACCCCGAGACATACATTTGTAGCAGCACTCACCAAGACAATAGAGTGGTACAAATCACATTTGGACTGGTCAATGTCTGAACAGAGGCTCGCATGAAGGTCTTAATTTTTGGAAGAGGATGGATGGGAAAGAAATTCTTTGATTATCTTAATTTGCAAGGACATACTGTGGTGCTATCTGACGCAGATATAACTCGAGAAGACCAGGTAGTTCATGCCATACGTACACACGCACCTGACACCATACTTAATTGCGCAGGAAAAAAAGGAACTCCAAACGTCGACTGGTGTGAATCCCATCGCGAGGAAACGTTCCGCTCAAACGTCCTTGGCCCGTTAGTCCTCAAAACAGTATGTGAACGTGAGGGTAAATATTTTGTTCATATCAGCACAGGATGCATCTACGAGGGCAATAATAATGGAAGAGGCTGGTCCGAAAAAGACTCTCCCAATTATTTTGGAAGCTTCTACAGCAGAACAAAAGCAATGGCAGAAGACCTGCTTGGCGACGGAAATATACTCCAGCTTCGCTTGCGCATGCCGGTGACATCATTCCCTGAATCAGGAAATCTCGTCACCAAACTCGTGGCCTATCGCAGGATAATCAGCTTCCCGAACTCCTTGAGCATTGTTGACGACTTCATCCACGCCGCAACAGAACTCATGAAAAAAAGCTGTATGGGAATCTACAACGTCACCAATCCAGGTACAGTAACTCACGCTCAAATTTTAGATTTGTACAAGGAACTTGTCGATCCAAACTACTCTTATTCTGTGATGAGCATGGAAGAGCTGATGCGAATCACCAAGACAGGACGGTGCAATTGCGTACTCGATACGTCAAAACTTGCAGCAGAGGGTATAAAGATGCCTCCCATCCGTGAAGCTTTGCGAAACGCGCTGTCAACCTACGCGTTGCAGATTGATGCGCAGAACTCCACTAGTTTATGATAAGTGAATGTTGTACTGAAATTCTGCTGAGTCAACACTCGCGTGCTGTTGACAACAGCCAATTAGCACGCAATCTTTATATGCTGTTTCAAGTCCCTAAAAATCATGCACTCCTTGAATGAATGTAACCTCTGCAGGAACACCTCTTTTCGTGAAGTATTGCGCGGAAATGACTTGATGTATCGACTCGCTGGTGATTTTATCCTTGTGGAATGTAAGAACTGCAGTCTTCGTTTTCTTAATCCTCAGCCGGACAAAGAACTTGCAGCGCACTACCCCTCTGAATATTACTCGGTCGCTCATAAGATTCAGCGCAGCAAACTCTCTGAATTTGTCTACAAAACATATTTCTCGGATTCAGGAAGCAAAGCACTTTGCGTGCTCTTTTTTCCGTTTTATCCCATCTTGCGCAGCGCCAAAATCATACCGGGAAAAACTGTTCTTGACATCGGCTGCGGAGCAGGAGTGTTTCTTTCACGCATGAAACACCTAGGAATGATACCTTCAGGAGTTGACCCTTACATTTTCAACGACATCCCTGGACTCGGCATCAAAAAAGGGACACTTGAACAAGTTAATGGAACTTTTGATGTCATCACTATGAACAATGTCTTGGAACACGTCCCTGACCCTGACGCAACATTTGAACATATTGCCCGGCTGCTTAATCGGGATGGAGTGGCAATCATCGGAGTTCCCAATGGAAATAGTTTGCTGTTCAAGCTTTTCAAACGGAACTGGGCAGAACTGGATTTGCCCCGCCACCTGTTTTTATTCACCGAAAAAAACTTGCGGGAATATGCGAAGAAACATTCACTCGAGGTCAGAAAAGTCCGCTACAACTCTGTGCCTTTTGAATTTACAGGGAGCATTTTCTACACACTCAACAAACACAAAAAACTCTCACACAGCTTTCTTGTTAACAACTTCTTCATCAACGCGCTCTTTTTGCCCTCCTGTCACCTTTTGAATCTTTTCAAGCGAGGAAGCAGGATAGAAATTACCCTTGCACACGCAGCAAGTTCATCCGCAACTCGCGCAAGGAAATAATCCTGAACAATAACAAGATAAGTCCGTAAATCCCTGACGCGACACCAAGGATAATTATCGCTTTCACATATGGGTTATCCAAATGTATGACTATCTTTGCCCCATAAATCACTCCAAGAAAGATGAGTCCTGCAATACATGTCTTCAGCCAAAAGCCAAGCGGAAGTGCAATTTTAATATGCTTATGCAGGATGATGACGCTGCACAGAAGTGCCAAGAAATACCCGGCCACAATCGACCAGACTGCACCCATCAACCCGAAAAAGGGAATTAGCGCGCCGTTGAGCGCAAGGCTCGCCAATGTCATCCCAAGAATCACTTTCATGGATTCTGATGATTTTCCAATTCCCGCAAGGAAATTAAAATTAATGTTTGCAATAATCCAAAAAATAGTCCCTATTGCGAGTATCATTAGTGCAGAAGCAGCAGCAAGGTATTTTTCGCCAAACAACAACGTGATAATGAGCGGAGCAAACGCGAACATCATGAGGCTCAAGGGGAGGATGACGACGAACACGTACTTGTAGAGCAGCGTCATTCCTTCCTGCAGGTGTTTCTTGAGACCTTGCGTCCAAAGCTCTGAGGCAAGCGGAAAAATAACGAATGCAACAGACGATGAGAGGCTGATGAGCAATGATGATGTGGGGAGGGCAATGTTGAGAAGTCCCACGTCCGTCAATGTGCCGAAATACGTGAGGATAAGAATGCCTGATTGTTGGAACGCAGAATATGACATTCCTGCAATGGTGACAGGAATTCCGAATTTCATCATCTTCTTTAGGATTTTCTTGTCGACTCCCCACTTGAACCGGAACGCCTGGAAGACTTTACACTTGAGGATTGGTCCATAGATAAGGCTTAATAGCACTGTCCCAGCGACGTACGCAATCCCTGGCACGATTACGTTTCCCGGAAAGAAATGAAAACCAATGAGCGATACAACAAAAAAGATGAACACGCGCAAAAAATCAACACTTGCGAACAAGCCCATCCGCTGGAACCCCTGGAAAACATAACTGCACAAGTAATCAATCGCCTGAATGACGAACGCCACCGCTAGAAGAATGATGAGCGTTGTGGCATCAGGATACCGAAAGTAATTTGCCGCAAGGTATCTTGAAAATGCAATGGTTATAAGCGAGTAGATGGCTGAAAGCGAAACCCAGATAAGAAGTGTCTGTGAAATTGCCTGACTAATGTTATCCGTCTGCTTCTTCACCAAGAACTCAGGGAGGATTTTTATGAGCGCTGACTTCAACCCCGGGTCATGGAACGTGTGGACAAACGTCATGAATGCAATCACTGCGTAAAACAGACCAAATTCCTCGGTTAAAAGATTGCGCGCGAGAAGAAGTCGGAACACATAGGCGAAAAACATTGAGAACAACGAGAAAGCAAACACTGAACCAATGCCCCGTATTGCTTTCTTCACATAATTTGTCATGTCGGAAATCCTGTGCGCGGAAATCATGCTTGTGCAAAATAGGCACAGGATTTCCGAGCACTTTGAAAAGCAATGCTTTTCGAATGCACTTGGAAATGAGTTACATTTTCAAGGCGCTCAAGAACCATTCTTAACATACAAAAGGCGATTCTTGACATATTTGCTCTTTCTCTATTTTTTCTTTTCTTTCTTTATAAACATTTGCAAGAGAAGTTTCACAATCCTTAAATAGTGAGAACTGACAACTTTTCTCATGAATATCGTTACAATCGGAGCAGGCTTTGTAGGTTCAACTCATTCTGCGGTGCTCGCATCATTTGGCCATCGCGTGCTTGCCTACGATTTGAACAAAGAACGCATCGCAGACCTTGCCTCGCGCGTCCCTGAACGCATCGACGCGTGCATCTACGAGCCAGGGCTTTCCAACCTTATCAAAACCCATGAAAACCTCCAGTTCACTGCAGACCTCACTGAATTGTATGCGCTCTCCGACACCATTGACGTGATATTCCTATGCCTGCCGACACCCGCGCACGAACTGACGCTTCCTGATGAACAACAGCACTTGTTCATCGCAGCAAAGACCATTGCCGTGATTATTAAGAAACGAAACAACGGGGAACAAACCAAGCGTATCGTCATCGTCAACAAAAGCACTGTTCCTATTGGGACAGCAGAGAAACTCAAGATAAAGTTCACTGAATGGGGAGT
>JAGVYM010000063.1 GCA_018303245.1 Candidatus Woesearchaeota archaeon
AGTCAAACCAAAGTAATCTTTATATAGGGTTGTTCTTCATGTCATTAAAAGAGGTGATCCCATGACGTTTAAAGCAGCTCCATTAACTGGGTCGTTCATGATCTTAAGCATTATTGGTTTCCTAATCTCAGCGATCGCTATTGTTCCCAGAGCGCTGTCCTGGGGATTCGCGTTCTGTTTGGTATTTGGCATCATGTTTATCGCCAGCTTAATCGCGATGACGTATGCGGATGTTGATGACATTCTTATGCTTGAGTCTAAGAAGCATCCGAACAGAAAAAAGCCTAAGCGTTAAGGTCAAACTTCTCCTTTGCCTTGCTTTCCTTCCAGAATATCTCATGCGAGGCGCGCTTCTCAAACAACGCAATGCTCACCGAAATGAGATCCGTCTGATACCGTTTTAAGTTTTTCTCGTTGAATATACGCATCGCGTCTTCCATGCATTGCTTCATAATCTCAATATTCCTCATCCGGGCACGGAATTCAGCTTCCTGTTCTTCCTCAGGATCGAGTTTGACTTCCTCCCAACGTGGATAAGGAGATTTATTTGAAGTTTTTGGAAAGGATTTGATGAACGCCATATCTCGCACACAGGACTCTTATCTTTTTATGCTTTATGGTAGTAAAACCGGTAGGTTTCCGAATCTAGATATCATCAATCAAACTCTTCTTCTCTCTGAGCGCGGAAGGAGCGTCTCCGCCATGCCACGTCATTCTAGGCCTCATTTGCATCGGGTAAAGTCGTTCATTAATATCATCAAACACAATCGCGGCTCCTCGTGTTCGGGGAAGCGCGTCTATCTGCCTATCAAGCCCAGAGCGCATGTAACTCTGCATGAGCAGTCCTAGCGCATCTACATCAACCTTCGCGGTGAGCCGATGCGCGATCACTATGTCGCTCTGCGTCATGACATCAGTATGAATTTTCCCGGGTTGCTGCGTTGCGAGGATGAGCGAAATCCCGGGCTGTCTTCCCTCGCGTAAAATCGTTACTAATGGCCCAGTAGCCGTTGTGATGACGTCATTCGGAAGGAATTCATGTGCCTCATCTACCATAAGCCAGACGAGTGGCATTTCTTTTTTCTCAGGGCCTTCCGTAATGAAGTAATGCACGGCCTCATGCACAGCCTCATATTCTTCGGATGCTCTGGCAATCATGCGTTCATTGAACAGCTTTTGGCTCACGAGCCCAATGACCAGAGCGCGTACTCCTTCAGCGCCCGGAAGTGACGCATATGCGGAAATATCTAAAACCGTTATGTGCCCGGGATTGATGAGATCCTTAATTAGTGTTCCCTCCGAGGAAAACAATCCCCATGTCAAAGCATTCAGGAAGCGGTTCATCGCTGCATCCTGTACGCTGTGCTCCGCTCTCGTGTCTTGTTTGATCGCGGCAATGATGTCTTGCACCACGTATTTTGGCTGTTTTTCCTGAAGCTCATGCACAATCCGGATGATAAAGCTGCCCACATTCGAATTGGGATCTATCGTGAATGTTTTGCACCAGTCGCTCGGCGCAAGCTCCGCTGGATTTATTGAAAACGGGAAGTCAGTAGGCACTCCTTTGTCTTTGTACGTGGCATAATATCCTGTGGGTGTGTAAAGCAGGATAGGAAGCCCTTTTCCCTCTAGTCCCCATGCATGAAGAAGCCCCTCATCTTTGTGATTCGGATACTTCATTGTCCAGTACACACCCATCGTGTCAAACATGATGCACGCAAGGTTTGACGCGATATGCTCAGGCAACATAATCATGCCCTCCGCGATGCTTCCCATAGTGTAACTTTTTCCGGATCCCCGTTTACCGCAGATAAATACAACATGACTGCGGATAACGTCCAAATAGAGGGGATTTGACAGCGTTGTGGACTCCGACATCTGGATGTATTGTTTTCCTATGAACACGGTGCCCTGGCTCCCAAACTTGTCTTTATCTTCCTGAGTCCTGCCTATAATGATGTCAAAAGTCATGGTGCAATCATACGCGCTTACCTATAGTAAGGTTTATTCAAAATTGTGCGGGTTTTAAACCTTTGCCTTGACATACATCTAAATCGATGGATTATAGCACTCCTGGAAAGTATATGCTGTCTTTGTTATATCAACTGCAGAGTAGATAAAAGCGTAAGATTTATTAAAAAGGAACCATTTCAGAGCAAGAAGAGAAGCGATCTCTCTACTGCAAAATATAGTCGGTGGCATATATGAATCCAAAAGTGAAAAAGAAGGCCCAAAAGCCAAGCATTCACATAAAATACGACATCGAGCCGCCGCAGCCAATCTCAATAAAAGAACTGAAGGATGAACCTATGGAAACTAAAACATCACATAAAACACCCGCTAAAAAGAAGAAGTCGTCAAGGATTTTCCTCTGGATATCCTTGATCATTGTGCTGGCACTGATCATTTTGATTATTAATCTGGACAGGCTCGTGCCTAAGCAGCAGAGTAGTATGGCTGCGACAATCAACGGCGAATCAATATCAATCCAGGATCTTGAAAAGATGTACAAGCTCTCCGTGCCTGAAGCGTTCAGGTCGCAAATTTCTCGTGACATGTTTCTCAACAGGAGCCTGGTTCCTCAGCGATTGCTCCTGCAGGAGGCGAAGAAGGCCGGCGTTGACAAGTCTCAGGAGGAAGCAGCTGCTGCCGTAGAGCAGTGGATTGTTGATTCCGGACTGGATCGCGCCCAATTCGATGAGCGGCTTAGCAAAGATGGTCTCACGGTTGAGGATGTCCAGGAGTTCTTCAGGCAGACGATGATTGTGAACGCTTTTTTCAATTCTACGGTTTTGAAAGATGTCGAGATCGAGCTCCCTGAGCGCGTGAAAGCATCGCATATCCTACTTGCGAATGAATCCGCGGCGAATGCCGTTAAAGACGAGCTTGAATTAGGAGCCGACTTCGGCGAGCTCGCATTGCAGTACTCTTTAGATCCTTCCGCTAAGCTCAATAAAGGCGACCTCGGGTATTTTACGAAAGACGCGATGGTTGAGCCGTTTGCGAACGCAGCCTTTGCGCTTGAGGTTGGCGAGATCTCTGATCCTGTTGAGAGCCAGTTTGGCTTCCACGTCATTAAGGTATATGATCATACGCAGCCCGGCAAGGTTAAGTATTCTGAGCTTACAAGTGATGAAGACAGAACTAAGGCATTTCAAGAGCACAAAGATACTGTAGATACCTTCTTGGATGTGCTGCGGAGCAGATCAGAAATCAGTATCTTCGGGAACGAGACTGTAGCAGCGCCGCCAGCCATAGCGACGGTTGACACCGCATCGCTCATCGCGTGCCTTGTTGAGAAGAATGCTACAGTATATGTCTCAACATGGTGCAAGACGTGTCCGGAGCAGAAAGCCATTTTAGGTGATGACATTGCAACGATTAAAACTGTTGTATGCAGCACCGCACAGGATCAATCACAAACCGCTGAATGTGAAGCCTTAGGAATCGAAGGCTACCCAACATGGATTGTCAACGGCAATATGCTCAAAGGTGTTCAGTCGATTGATCAGTTGAAGTTAGGCAGCGGCTGTTAGTTGTTTTTTTTAGTTAACTTTTTATATTCATTCTCTTAGAGTTAGACATAAATGATCCTTGAAGAGGTGTTCTCATGAGAAAGTCCATTATTCTATTCAGTTTGTTCACAACCATTCTTTTCTTGCTTGTCGCATGCCAAGGTTCGATTTATTCAAAGACTGCGGGAATGGCGTTCTATCCAGAAGCATCAGCGTCCTCAGAAGCTTGTTATTGCACTGCCATTTATCCAATACGTGCCAGGCTGGATGCGCGGGAGTTACTGTGGCGTATGAGGGAGAATGCACTGTTAATGAAAAACTGTGCCCGTATGGATGCAGCAATTCAGTCACGTATAGTCTTTCTTCCACAAACATTAAACACATCTTCTTTGACGGACGCGTTCCTGATATTAGCATTGAGCGTGTTTGGAGCACGGGAGCCAGTATTTTCATTCCCGGAAGAAGAATTACTCTTCAAACTGGACAGTGCATGGTCTCAAGTTATGAGTGGACGTACTGCCTGGATGCTGTGAATCTCGCCACCGGAATGGCTACCTTGACAATTGGAAAATGTCAGGCAGGGGAGTGTACGTCAACCGTGACATACCCTAGGACAGCGCCTGCTACCCCTTTGCTCGTAAGAGATGTTAAGAATATGAGATTGATTTCGGCAACTCCTGAGGGAATGCCAGTGTTTGTAGCAACCGCTGCCATTCACGCTCCGGGGGCAGCCATTAACTCTATGAGTCCGAGAGATTACGGATCTATGCAATTACCAGGCAGCTATCACTATAAAAATTATCCATCATCATCTGACACTGGCTTAGCAATTGGGTTTCAGAAACTGCCATCATTCCCCGTTCAACAGCTAACCTTTGAATTAACAGTACTTCAAGGGTCCACTGAAAAGAAAATTAATGTATATTTTCCAAACGAAATTTTTATGAGATATACCACACTTTTAGACTGGGAAGCCCTTGTTCTCTATGTTGGGGAGGATGGTTCAACCTATTATGATCCGGAGCTGACTATGCTCGCGCGTTCTGCCCCTGTGTGCGGAAACGGAATAGTTGAACCCGGGGAACAATGTGATGTGGGCAGATACGGGGATCAATGGTGCTCTTCGCTTTGTGAGGGTGTCGACTTGCAAATTACTAAAGTGGGCTGTGCAAATCTGCACGTCTACGATGGGACATCATTAGAGAGTCCTGCAAAACTTTGGCCAGTAGTCTGGGTTAAAAACTTTGGCTTGAAAAGAATAAGCAGTCAGTATGCAATAGGTGTTTTCAATGGAGGGATGGTAGGGGACACGCCAACCCATATCACTACATATTTTGGTCACGGACAAGCTGATTTTGGAGGGATGGGTGGATTGCAGGAAGGAGCTGCTGTTTTGGTTCCCCTTGTAACTCCCGTCCCAACTGTTGGAGATACAGCCTATTTTAACCTAAAAACAGATTGGAGACTTCATTCCGGGGCTTCACAAGAAGTGGTCAGCGAATATAATGAGCAGAACAATGAAGTGAAAGGAATCCAGCTAAATATTGGAGACTGCAAACCCATCGGGGAAATTAATACTCATTTGAATGATCCTTCCTATTGGACCGTATACACTTGCTCGAATGGTATTTGTGCGCGAATATAATTTTTTTCTTTTAAGTTCTTATTTTATGCAATTTCACCATTTCCTCTGTCGTCAAAGTTTTCACCCTATCTTGTTTCTGAAAATGAGCATCATTGGACCAGATTACGGACTGCTCAATGCTCATCGCTAGCGCCAAGAATACAACATCATCAGGATCAATCTTGCCAAGCTGCGTATTTGCCCCTTTCAGGCTATGTGAAAACCGTTCTTCGGGAATTAAGCTGATCTGTTTCAGAAGGAGATTCAGTAGGATATCATATTCTTTTTCATTCATGTCTGACTTCTGAAGAATGAGCTCTTTGTATTTTCTCACTTCTTGAAATGCAAGTTCAGGATAATAAAAAACCCACCCCGATTGAGCAAGAATCTTCCGCGTAATCGAATCTTTAATCAACGCGGAAATCAATACATTTGAATCTATTACAACAATCATTTAAGCCCTAATCTCTTTGCAACGGCGCCATCGATTTTATCCGCGATCTGGTCAACAT
>JAGVYM010000064.1 GCA_018303245.1 Candidatus Woesearchaeota archaeon
TTTGAATCCCAGCTCTTTTTCAACTTCGCGCTCGATCCAAAGGCCCTGCGCATCAAAGCCATTCTGCCGGCGGATCTCAAAGCCACGTGTGGCATGCCAACGCAAGTACAAATCTTTCAACGTGCGGCCCCACGCGTGATGCACGCCCATGGGGTTGTTTGCTGTTATCGGGCCGTCTATGAACGACCATGTTTTTTTAGAATTCTTGTAGAGTTTTTTCTGCTTATCGTAAATCTTCTTCTTGCTCCAGAAGTCAAGTATTTCCTTCTCAAACTTTGCCGGCTCGTACGTTGCATCCATAACACAAACTCAATTCTACAGTTTAAATAAATAACGGTATTATAACTCAAACTCCTTATCTTCATACAGCATCCCGTAAGTCGCCTCTAGCAGCGGCAGTTTCAGGCCTTTTGCTTTTGCAAGTTCGTATGCTGCCTTTGTTGCTGCATGGCCTTCAACTGTGGTATTTTTTTCTTTTAGTTCTGCCAGCGCCTCAGACGGTTTTTTTCCGGACGCGATGAGCTGGCCAAGCATGCCATTCCTACCGCCCTGCGAAGTCACATGCAAGTCCCCGAGGCCGGCAAGCCCGTAAACTGTCTTGCTCTTGCCGCCAAAAGTTTTTGCAAACTTTGTCATCTCTGTCAAAGATTGTGTGAAAAGCGCGGACTTGTGGTTGTTATTCCGCCCAACATTTATTGCGATTGCATAAACATTTTTCAGCGCAGAGCAAATCTCGGCACCGATTGCGTCGTTTAAAATTTCAACTCGGTAATTTTTTGTCTGGAAAATCTTTTTACACAATTTCGCGGTATTTTTTTCTTTTGATGCAAAAACGACATGCGTTATTTGTTCCTGCGCGACTTCTGCTGCGATGGACGGGCCTGCCACTGTAACTTTCTGCAGGCCAGGCAGCTCCTGCTCAAGAACTTCTATCATCGTTTGAGAATTATCAAAACCCTTTGCAACATTAATTACTATTTGATTCGCCAAAAATGGTTTGGCTTTTTGCGCGATGCTTCTCAGGCCAGAAGAGATGACTGCAAACACGACAACTTCTGAATCTTTCAAAGCTGTTTCAAGCTCGTTGTCATAGAAAAAGTTTCCCTTGATTAGCACGTTCAGTGTTGGGTGCGGTTGGTCTGCTTTCAACACATCGATTATCGCTTTATCAAACTCGGTTCCCCACATACGCACTTCGTGGCTGTTTTTTGCTAATGGCACAGATATTGCGGAGGCCATAGCACCGGCGCCGAGTATTGTTATGTTTGTCATGTTCGCACTAAAATACGAATGCTTAAAAAAACTCCGCTTCTTGCTTTGTTATGGATATTTGGACAGAGAAATATAGGCCTAAGCAACTTTCTGAAATTAAGGGGCAGGAACATATTATGCACAGATTGCATGCCTTTGTCACAAACAAGAACATGCCACATCTTATGTTTGCTGGCCCCGCAGGAGTTGGAAAAACCACCGCAGCGATCGCAATCTCACGCGAGCTTTTCGGCGATAGTTGGAGAGATAATATTTTGGAATTAAATGCCTCTGACGAAAGGGGAATTGATGTTGTGCGAGTAAAGGTAAAGGATTTCGCGCGCACAAAGGCGATTGAGAATGACGCGCTGACAAAAGAGGCGCAGGACGCACTGCGTAGGACTATGGAGGATTACGCAGCAACGACTCGCTTTATTTTAAGCTGCAATTATTCGTCAAAGGTTATTCCGCCGATTCAATCAAGATGTGCTATATTTAGGTTCAAGCCGCTTGCAAAGGATGTTGTAGAAAACATTTTGAAAAAGGTCGCGGAGACAGAAGGCTTTGAAATTGATTCTGAAGCGATTGATTTGGTTTACGAAGCATCTGAAGGCGACATGCGCAAGGCTGAGAACATGCTGCAGGCCTGCGCAGCCACAGCCGAAGTCGTTGGCGAGAAAAAAAGGATTACGATTGCGTTTGTAAAACAAATTGTCTCGTTTGCAGAGCCAAAAGAAATCGAGGCCGCAGTAAAGCTTGCACTCGCGGGAAAATTCCTCGAAGCGAAAAAGAAACTAGCCGACATAATGGTCGCGCACGGCTTATCGGGAATGGACGTCATCAAGCAGATCCAGAAGGAAATCTGGAACTTGGATGTTGATGAGAAGCTCAAGATAAAACTCACAAAGGCCTGCGGGGATTACGAGTTCAGGCTGGTTGAAGGATCGAATGAGTTCATACAGCTGGCGGGACTGCTGGCTGAGATGGGAATGATTGGGGTTGAGAAATGAGCGAGGCAATTGCAAAAAAAGTTTCACTAGTATTACATCCATTTTCACTAATAATTCCATTCCTACTGCTTGCAGTTTATTCGCTTCATGTAAGTTTGCAGTCTTCAGCTTTTTGGTTTCTAGCCTCATTTATTCCATTCTTTTTAATACCATTCACAATATTTATTTATCTGATTAAAAAGAAAATCATTAGCAGTCATGAGGGCGAGCGAAGAGAAGAACGGCCAATATTTTTTTCAATTACTACAATACTCTGGCTCATATCTGCAAGTACATTATATTTTTTGAATGCACCAAAAAGTTTATTCGCCTTAATTTTATCTTCAGCGATAACAGCAGCAATGGTAACTTTTGTTACTTTGCGCTGGAAAATTAGTGTTCATACTAGCGTACTGGCAGTTTTTGTTGCATGGGCTTCGTTTGTGTTTGGCTTGCTGGCAACACCACTGCTTGTTTTGTTGCCAATCGCATCATGGGCAAGGCATGAGTTAAGATATCATACGATTGCGCAATTATTGACTGGTATTTTTGTTGGTGTGATTTCAATAACAATAATTTGGTGGTTAGCATGAAACTAATTAAGTATCCGCAGAGTTGTTTTGTAATTGAATCTGGCGGGAAGAAAATTATAATAGACCCAGGCAGTTTCTTCGCGGAAAAGTTTTCTGCACGCGATTTCTTGGACGTTTCAGCCGTCCTGCTGACACACCAGCATATGGATCACCTAGACACAAAATCAATTAAGATGTTCGCGGAAAATAATATTCCAATTTATGGAAATTCTGATGTTGCTGCAAAACTTTCTGCGGATAGAATAAAAATAAACGAAGTGAAAAATAGAGTTAAATTTTCTGTGGCTGGCTTTCAGTTTGAGCCAGTAGACTTACCACATTGCCAGATTTTATCCTGCAAAGTCTGCGGCAGGAAATTTCCAGTTAAGCCTTGCCCAGACCACCCAAAAGCAGAAATTGTTTTTGTTGCTGGCCCGCCGAACACTGGCTTTCTTATTAACGGGGTTTTCTTTCACCCCGGAGATGGGGTTGAGCTCGCAGGCTTCACTGCTAAAAATGCTGGCATTCCAATTGTCGGGCCCACAATTGACCACGAACGCGCTTGGAAATTTGTGAAGAGTCTGGAAGCTAAAATAATTATTCCTATGCATTATGATTTTACGGTGTTTCCCGCCGAATTACGGGACACACAAAGGTTCGCAAAACTCAATCCGGGCAAAGTAGATGTCAGAATTCTAAAAAATGGAGAATCGACGGAAGTAGAATGACACAATTGACTAAGCTAAAAGTTCAAAGTCTAATAAAATTAATAACAAGAGCCAGAAATAGAATAAATGACATTAGTTATCCGTTAAATGATTACATAATAATTGGCTTGCATAAGCCAAAAGT
Organism: Candidatus Woesearchaeota archaeon; assembly: GCA_018303245.1. Lineage (GTDB taxonomy): Archaea > Nanobdellota > Nanobdellia > Woesearchaeales > ARS49 > JAGVYM01. The sequence continues at coordinate 3,665 of JAGVYM010000064.1, forward strand.
CGAAGTTATTTGGAAAAAGTTTTCTTTTAAAAACACAAGTCACATTAAAAAATACTTGCAAAATAAATTAGATTATAATTTTTATAGGGTTGACTTTAATGCAAAGGATGGAACGCGCTTGGGCTATGGATTAAAAGGCCATAAACTAAGATTAGTGTGCATTTTATTATTCAGTAACTTTAATGGTTGGAATAATTATAAAAACGAAAAGGTTGCAGTTTTTCCAATCATAGACATATCAGAAATAAAATGAAAAGTGAATACGCGCCCAGACGCCAAGCGGAACTGCATAGTTTTAAAGTTTTTGATAGACTAAGTTATTTGGGAAAGCAGAGAGATGTAACACTCAAGGGCTTAGATTTGAAATTTGGCGACGGAAACTGGATGATTGGATGGGTCGCGGGCATTGGCTTAAAATGGCGCGAAGAAAATAAATTATTAGAAGGACGATATGTGGTTTTTGATTTTCCAAGAGCTTGTAGATTATACGAAGATGCGTATTATGAACACTTTAAACAGCAGCAGGACGAATTGGAATGGATAATAGCACATGCTTCAGAAGTTTTCGATAATGCAGAAACTAATATTGCATCTGGCTTGGACTATCTTAAACAAGAAGAATCATCAACGCACATACAGGACATAGCAATCAGAAATGTTATGGCTAGATTTGGCAGGCAATTTGAAGGGAAAGAGCTATTGCAAATCAGGATAGACTGTGTCGGCGAGAAATGGAACCCTGCAAATATATTGTTTCACAAGCCAGAATGGTTTGTCGAGCCGCGAAATGTGGCTGATGCAACCGGAAAAGAAAGATGGTGGGTCAGAGAAAGATACAGGGCCCGAGAGAAAAGCGTTGAATGCTGGTGGCAGTCAAATAAATTTGTTTTGGTGAGGCGATGACATCCTGGACACAAAAATATTCTCCTAGTAAGCTGAGTGAGATAGCAGGCCAGCCATCCGCGGTGCTGGCGGTCCTGAGGTTTGTGGAATTATTCGCGAGTTCAAAGAAAAAAGCACTCTTACTTTATGGTCCGTCTGGCGTTGGCAAGACTTGTTTAGTAAAAGCGCTCGCCGAAGAATTTAATTACGAATTGGTTGAGATGAATGCCTCGCAATTCCGCGATGCCGGCTCGGTGAAACAAATCCTCGGGCCTGCTTCCAAGCAGGCATCGCTATTCGGAACGAAAAAAATAATTTTAGTGGATGATGTAGATTCAATGTCTGGTAAGAAAGACCGCGGCGGCGTTTCAGAGATTGCCGAAGTGGTTGCGGAAACAAAATTCCCAATAATTCTGACTGCAACAGATGCTCATGCGGACAAATTAAAACCATTGCGGCAGATTGTAAACTCAATCGAATTAAAACAAATTGATTCTGCCGCGATTGTTATGAAATTAAAAGAAATATGTTCTGCGGAAAAAATAAGTTACGAAGAAATTGCGCTGAAAAAGCTCACCGCATTTGCGGACGGCGACATGCGCGCCGCGATAAATGACCTGCAAATGCTAACAGAGGGAAAGAAAGATTTGAAAGACTCTGACATAAACCTATTCGGCCGCGAGCGCGAGTCAGATGTTAAAAAGCACAGCGCAGATTTTTGATAAGTTTGATCATTTGGATTTGAAGATAGAGGAGTTTCTCCTGTGGCTGGAGGACGGCGTGACAAAAGAATATTCCTATTTGCAGGAGTTTGCCTACGCCTACGAAAATCTTGGCGATGCTGACATATTTCTACATCGCATCATGCGCAGGCAACACTGGCGCTTCTTTGTCTACGCGAAATTGTTGGCGCTGGCTGGCGTGAACAAAGCCAGAATTTCCGCGAATAAGAAAGTTGTTAGTTATGGAACTTACGGAAAGCCTGATTTGCTTTTGAAAATCTGGTCTGCTGCCGCGAAGAGGAAAAAGATGCAAGGGATTGCAGAGCAGACTTCAAATAAAATGCACACCTCCGCGAGACTGGAAGTATTACGAATTTATGACTGAGAAGAATCCGAAGTATGCAGAGGGGATTGCTGAAGAATTAGGGTTGGAAAGTGCATAAGTTTATAAGTGTTAATTCTATTAAATAATTATGAGAATTATAAGTGTTGATAGAAAAAAAGAGATTATCGAAATAGAGAATGAGTCAAGCAAATCTGTTGATATTTCTCTTTGGAAACTTTTAGACTCTGAAAAATTTAAATATCCGTTTCCAAAATACAGACACAAATTTATTTTCCCGAAAAATACGGTTCTTAAGGCCAGTGAGAGCATAAAAATTCACACATTTTCAGGCAAAAATACAAAAACAGATTTGTATCAAAATCGCAAGGCGCCGATGTGGAATAATGAGAGTGACGTTGCAATTTTGTTAGATAAAAACGATAATTTAATTAGCCGCTATCCGCAGCAGGCTTTGCGGACAATTAGCGGTTATGTTTACAAAGCTGGCGTCAAAAGCGGAATTAGCGGTGCAGGCGTTGCAGCAACTTTGACTGCAAATCCAAACGCGCCAGGAAAATCTACAAAGACAGATAATAATGGATATTACTTATTAGATAATTTGGCGCCGGCCAAATACAAAGTTACTATTTCTAAGGACGGTTTTGTTTCCGAATCAAAAATCATTGATGTGACAAAAGACGATGTAAACCAAGATTTTTATCTGGAAGTTTCTAGCTCAGAACTAAAAGTTATTGTTGATAAAATAGAAATAATTCCGGCACAGCCGGATTGGAACAAGAATCACAAAATAAAAACTACGTTCAAAAACAGAAGCGATGATTTTTATCATTTTGAAACTAATTTAAAACGAAAGTGGCCGCAAGATGCAAATTATTCCGATGTGCCAGGCACATCAAAATCCAGCGACGACACATATGAAAAAGATGAGAGTTGGGATATAACATTTACGTCACTGAAAGATGGCTGGTTTGATTGGCAAGGCTGGCATTGGTATGAAAAAGATGGTGCAGGCTTTGCAAAAGAGAAAGAAATTTCTAGGAAAATACAATATAGAGTTTGGTTTAAGGCGATTCGGCAAGAAGACGAGCCTGCTTTTGAAGATACAAAAGAGTTTGAAACCACAATTAAGGTTTCGCAGGGAAAGAGGGATGCGCTGAATGAGTATAACAAATATTTAGCTGTTTTTGAAGCCGCTACAGCTACTGCAACAGCATTAACGCTTGCAGGCGTTGCCGCAGCGGCAGGAATAATTACGGCAGTTGGTGCGCCGCCCCTCTTTGTTGCAGCTGCCATTGCTGGTGCAGCGGCTACTGCGGCAAAGTTGAAAGCAGATTATTATTATGAAATAATAAATGATCCATAATATGGGAACTAACGAACGCCTTACCGATTCAGATAAATTTTATTTAAGCTTAGCTAGTTTAATGGGGCTACATGGGAAGAACAAACGTGAGTTGAGCAATATTGTTAAAGAAGGCACCACAAACACTATAACCATTGCAAGCGGCGTATTTATTGCTGGAACTTTCGCGTCGCTTCTACAAACAAAATATTTGGGACCATTCCCATCAGCAATTGAGTTAATTGCAATGTGTAGCGGTGTTGGTGCGGTAGGAATGGGTTTAGTATGCTTTTACAAAACTGTAAAAAAATATAGCCTACAAACACCAGACTAAGCCACATATTGCAGATAAAATTAAAATGAGTCTTATAGATTATATAATAACTAAAAATCAAATAATAATTTATTGCGGCAGACCTCAAACAAACTGCATACCTCAGCAAGACGGATTCAGCAGGCTTTCTGGAAATATTACGAATTTATGGCTGAGAAGAATCCGAGGTATGCGGAAGGGATTGCTAGGGAGTTGGGGTTGGAATTGTAATAGTATTTGGGCTAACTTGGCCCCACGCTAATAACTTCAATACTACTATCAAAGTTACTAAAGCTAAAATAGCTTCTGCCATTTCGCTCATTTTTATTCCTGTGAACAAATATTGCACTCCATAGTTTCCTAGCAAGTATTTTAGCCCACGTGTACGTTAGCTAACGTATGTATCATCGTGCAATTACCAACAAGAGTAACCACTGGCATGAGGCATACTTTTTAATGCGATCATATATTTAAATTTTATGGCTAAAAACCTTTTAAACCTTTGAAGTTAATTAATTATGGGCTAAGTCTTTGCATCCAGCCTACCAAACAGTTGGATAATCTCTGCAGTGTTCAAAACAATTACTTTATCCTGCTTCTTTAGTTTTTTATCCTCGCTCCAGATTATTGCTGGCGGGTTTGCCAGAGCTGCGGCAAAAAATATAGCATCATCAATATCAATCCGTTCAACAATTCGCAAAGCCTCTTCGCGATATGCTTTTAGCGCTTCAGTCGGCACAATTTCAGCGTAAGTAAGAAGCGCACTTATTATTTTCTCATAATCTTCTTTTGCTAGGCCAGACTTTTCCAGCAATTCACCTTCGTGCTTTCTTAATTCATACAAAACTGCTTCCGGAAAAATCAGCGGAAGCGGAGAGTTAACAATAAGTTCGCGTACCTTGCTATCTCTGAGCAAAGCAGAAATAAAAATGTTAGTGTCAATCACTAGTCTCATGCAAGGAATTTCTCA
>JAGVYM010000067.1 GCA_018303245.1 Candidatus Woesearchaeota archaeon
CATTTTCACCCCTTCATTCAATCGCAGTTATTTTAAATCGAAACCTTTATATATTACTTTAAGTAATAGTGTTATTACTTGAGGTAATAATGGATAGTGATGTAAAAATACTGAAATTGTTCCTGGATACAAGAGAAAGTTTCACTATTAAAAAGATAGCTGACACTTTGAAGATTAATTATCGGATAGCGTATGAGCAAGTGTTTGTTCTTGAGAAAGAGGGTTTGTTAAGGATTACGAGACTGGGTAATGCTAACCTTTGTGAGTTCACGTACCATTTCAACAACAAAGTGTATGAAGCCGAATATGTGAGAAGAATGGAATTGTTTAAGAACAAAAACTTTCTTGTTCTGAAGAATCGTTTGGCAGAACTTAATTTTACGTTTGTTGCCTTGCTTTTTGGCTCATACGCGAAAAGAACAGCAACTAAGCATTCAGATATTGATATTTTGGCTATTGGGGGTGAAGAAAAAGAAATCAAGGCCGCACTTGCGTTATTGCCTGATAAGCTTCACATCACATGTGTAACGTATGAATCATTCGTCAAAATGGCTAAAAGCAAGGAATTTAGTGTGGTGAGCGAAGCAATTAAAAACAACATCACACTTATTGGTACAGAAGAATACTATCGGTTACTAAGCAATGCCGGATACGCGCAGAATTAAGGAAGCTGAAAAGAACGTAAAATCATACGTAGAGGACGGACTACTCAAAAAAGCAATTCCTAACAAGCAAGTTATTGACATATTCGTAAGAAACGCAAAAGAAAGTCTAAGAGTTGCAGAGGAAGTGCAACAAAAGAACATCTCGCCATTATGGGTTATTGTTTGCTCATATTATGCAATGTTTTACTACGCAAATGCAGTGCTGCTAAAGTTTGGACATAAGGTGGGCGAAAAGATTGTTCATAAGGTAACTTCTGATGCGCTTATTGTCTACGTTCGAGGAAAGCTCAAAGCGTCATTGATAGAAGAATATGAAAAAACAAAGGAAGAAGCGCTGAATCTTGCAGGAATAAAAGCAGACACGCTGCTTGAATCATTTGATTTTGAAAGAAACAAAAGAAGCATTATTCAATATCAAACATTGGATGATGAGAAACAGTCAAAAGCTCAAACTTCACTGCAAAGAGCAAAAGAGTTTACGCGAGAAATGGAGAAATTGCTCACCTAATGGCTTTTTGTAGTTGCGTTGTCCGCATAGCATGAGTCCGGATTTGTGTTTCACCCCTTCATTCAGCCGTGGAGATTTCCTTTCTTTTTCATAAGATAAAGTTAATAAACCTACGCTGATTCTCTGCGTGTATTAACTAAAAAGGTGATGATATGAACAATGCAAGAATAACGTTTTTTGTTGTGTTTTTGATTGTAGCAACTCTTTTGTTAAGCTCTTTTGCTGTTGCGCAACAAGCGCAAGTAAGAAGAATGCCCACAGATGCTGATTCAAAAGGTACTTCTATGATGGGAAAAAAAGCATCAACTCAACAAGATGCAAGTGTTGCAGTTGAAAGAACAGGAATACAATGGGATGGTTCTAAATCGAAGCCATCAACTGTTAGCCAGAAAAAGGGCCAAGTGAGTATTAGCGATAAACCATCATACACTCCAAAACCATTAATTGTACCAAATGGTCGGGCGAGTATTAAAAAAATTCCTGGTGAACAATGGCGTACTCAAACGCCATCGCCTGAACCAAACCCTTCTGCTGTTGCAAGAGCGAATGATAATGCTGCTTTCAAAAGAACAGGTGCGGTAAAACAAGGCGGAACAGAAACAGAAGGAATAGTTGATCCTAGTTTCAAGCCAACAGCAAAAACTGAGGCGAGAGGTGTAGTGTTGCCTGATTTTAAGCCAGGAAATAATGTTAATGCACGAGTCACTGCCGCTGTTGGATTGGAAAGTAGCATGAAAGGAAAAGAAGATTCCCTCAAAAGGCAAACTAGCGTAAAGATTACTCCTACTGCTACACGAGGTGTGAATGACAAAGGAGTGATTGATCCTAGCTTTATGCCTGCAAAGAAGAGTTTTGTGCGGGTTGTTGGTGCTGTAGGTCTTGAAAGCAGTGTGAAAAAAGTTCCTGCTAGTAACAACGCAAGGTTTGCTAAAAGCCCTGAAAAAAAAGTGTGAAAAAAGTTCCTGCTAGTAACAACGCAAGGTTTGCTAAAAGCCCTGAAAAAAAAGGCAGCGCAAGATAAACTGGCTGAAAAAGGAATCATTGACCCTCATTTCAAACCGACCGGGGATGTTCAAAAATAAACATTTTTTCTTTATTCTTTTTTTTGGGTTTAATACCCCGCAGCTTGCTGCGATTGACGTACCCTGAAAGGAATTAGAAATTACCGGTCGCCGAAGGCGAGAAAATGAGCGTAATACCCTACTGCTTGCGGTGGTTGGGATAGCGAGTGTCAAGATAGTGTCTTGACTAAGCAAATTTTGCGTATTTCAGGCAATTTCTTTATTTTTTTGTGAACTCAAGCCTGCCTTCTCGAAAATTTATGAAAAGAGTGATGTGTGTTGTGTTGTTACTGCTCGCGTCTTGTGTCCAGCCGTATCAAGGAAACCAGACTACTGTTACTGTTCTCAACATCTCGAATACAACTGTGGCAGCAGTGCAAAACCAGACTGTTGAGCCTTCTCCGTTGATTCAGTGTCCTGACGGGACGTTTGTCTCTTCGGTGAAAGAGTGCGAAGAGCATCAGGTGACAGAAACCAACTCTGATTTTAATGGAACCATCGCGCACAAGCTCTTGCAGCAGGCCCGTGAGAAATTCACGAATCACGCGTATGTCCTTGACGACGCGCTCGTCATTTTTTCGGGGAACAAATCTAGGTATTACTTCGCAAAATTGAGCGATGCGGATGGTGTTCCCATCACTGATGTGTATATCGACCGTGAGGCAAAGACCGCGCTTGCCTATTGCAATCTTGATCGCGAGGCAAGGCTCTACGATGCGTCGTTCGACTACGAGCGCAGCAAGTGCAGGGAGTATCCGGATGCCGCAATCAATGTTTCTTTTGAGGAGTGGAATCCGAAAGGTCCACTGGATTTTCTTGAAGAGTTTGAGAACGACACGCCTGTGCTTGTTGAGAATACTTTTCTGACCATGAGCATCGGCGGGAATTCCAAGACTATCCAGCCGTCGGTTCATTACGAGAATGAAGGTAAAGAAGTTATCCTGCGCATCGATAAGCGGTACCATGTCCCTGCGAAAGTGGAGATTGAAGGTGAGCCGCCGATTGATTTCCGCGACACGTATTTTGATTTGATGGTTGTGGACGGCAAGCAGGAGCGCATCACTTCTGACTGGGTTGTGTACAAGAACATTTCTGAGTATTGGTTAAAGGGTAATACGAAGTAGGGCTGGACTTTGATCAAACCAAGCAGAAACCAAGTTTCTGCGGGTCTTCAAAAACAAGTTTTTGACACTTTTGGATAAAATTTTAGTGTACGACAAAAACCTTGAACAATTCAACAGTCACTTGTTCAAACACAGTATCAGTTAAGTGACCTATCTTTAATTTTACTAATGTGTTGTGTGCAGTAAACGGCTTGTCTGCACGAATCCTGCTTGGGACAATAAGCTTGCCTGTCGCAAGACTTTTTTGTTCAATGAAAACAGAATATGGTGCCTCCTTGATTACAGAGGTGATGGGAACAAGCACTAAATCATCACAAGAATTATTCAATTGATTGTTTGAAACCACAACTGCAGGACGCACTTTGCTTGAACTCTGGTCGCTGAAAGGAACGCTTAATAGCACGATGTCTCCTTGTTTCATTTCATATACTCTCCCCAAATTTCGTCAGCATTCGACCACGCCCGAGAAATGCTTTTTTCACTGAGTTTGAGCAAGTCTGAAAAGTCGTCTTTAACTTTCTTGCTTGTTTTCAAAACAGGTTCAATGAAGATTTTCTTCCCTTCTGAAATAAGCAAGAGCTCATCACCCTTGTTAATTCCTGCTTCTTCCCGTACTTCAACAGGTAGCGAAATCTGCCCTTTGTCTGAGACTTTGACCGTTTTTACCCTCATAAGCCCAAGTAAGAATTTCCTTACTTATAAATGTTTCGCTCAAGAAGTTGAAAAGTTTACGAGATGCAAAAGAAAAAATCCCCGCGGCCGAATACTGGTGAGAAACACAAATCCTGGCCACACTCGAGTAGTTCTTTGGCCGTGAAAAGCGAATGGTTGTAATACTGGTTATAAAGGAAAGTGCGCCAAAGATTTATAAACCCTTGTTGCTCTTTGTCGTCTAAAGAGGGGTGTATGAATTCATATAAACACACAGCTAGATTTGCTCTACTGTTCATCGTAGTACTGTTAATTCTTATTGACGGCATATATGGCTCTGGTATTTTTCCTACGTTGCTCACCGGGCTTGCGAGTCTTGTGGGAATTGAATCGCAGGGGAGTGCGACGTTTGCAAGTGACTTGGCGGTGGAAGGTGAAGTTGTTGTTCCTTGGTCGGCGGATATCTGTGCGGATTGCGAGGTGCGTTCGGTTCGTCTTTCTGGTTTTATTGACGCGAACGCGTCGGGAAACGCGGTGGTATTTCTTGAAACGAAAAAAAGTAGTTTGTTGATTTTTAACCAGACTGTGCTGCTCAAACCAATAGACCGAGGAGTATCAGCACAGGAACAGCCAGGAGTGTTCTACTTTAACTTGAGGTGTACTGATACGTGTGTGCTTCCTGAATCGGTGAAGGAAGGTTCACTGCGGTTCCAGGTCGATTCAAACATTTCTTTGCGCGTGACCAGTATTACGTATGAGTGGGCGCAGAATCCTGAAAAAGATGCAGGAGAAGTCATTCCAGAAGTTCCAGAAATACAGCCGCTCGAAGCAGAAGCGTTGAACGAACCAGCGCCTGAGAAGGGAGTGATTGAGCCGGTAAAAACGCCAGTGAACGCTTCGCTTGAACAGCCAGCTCTTGTGGTGAATGAGACAACTGGGACAAGTAAGAAAGAAGGTAAGAATGTTTCGAGCGCAGTAGTCAAAACGCCAAGAGGGAAAGTAATCAAGGTGACTGTTTCTAATGCCCCGAATGCGAGAAAAGTTCTTGCGGCTACAGAAATACCAGAAGTTGAACAAAGCAGGATTGCGCTCTACAGGACAACAGGGGGAGTGAGGGAAACAGTTGAATTTTTAGGGTATGATACGAATGGGAATGAGTTGATTGACCGTGTAGAGTGGAGTTCGGTTTCAGGTACTGAAACGTACGAGATAATTATCGAGATTAGCGCGGCAGAACATTTGGATGCGCAAAGAGGGTTCATTTCGGATATTTATGATGAAGTGAATGCGCAGGATGGTGTTTGGAGCGAGGAAATTCCTGACGGTGATTTTGTGAGAGTGGCTTTTGAAAAGAACTTAACAGCAGCAAGGGATATAACTATTTATCCGCGCGTGACCAGTGGCTCGCCGAGAATAGAGGTGTATGAGGTTAACGGGACAGCCAAGATTGCGGAATTTAGCTCGATTGTTTCCAATCAATACATGAAAGTGTACCTTGCTGGATTGGATGGAAAGCAGGATACGTTTGATTTGCGTGTTTTTGATGGAAGTGTGGAGTTTGACCACATAATTGACCCTGAGCAGTTCTTTTATGATAATTTTGAGTCAGGAGATTTCGCTGGCTGGGATATTAGTGGACTTCTTGACTTTTGGACACTGGACACAGTGGTAGCGATTGATACGACAAGCGCGAAATGTGCTGCGCAGAAGAATTGCAATAATTTCGGTATGGCCACTACTGGAGCAATAGACACATCGGCTGCGACAGGAGTTAATCTTACCTTGCGTTTTAATGATGATGACTTGGATGCGACAGGTGATGCGGAAGTGTATTTCCTCAATAGCACAATAAGCTGGGTGCTTGTGGGGAACCTTAATGCGGTGACTGAAGATACGTGGGAGACGTTCACGTTTACCTCAACAAATGCGTCGTATCTGCATTCAGGGTTTGACAACGTAAATATTACGGCATTGACAGGTTCATCTTGTCCGTCAACGCTAACGCAAAATACAACGCTTATTGGCGATATGTTTGCGCCGGCAAGTTGTTTTCTTTTTGGTGCTGATAATATTGTTCTTGATTGTAATGGTAGAAGTATTGCGTGGGATAATGCGGGCGGTGGTAATGATTTTGCAGTGTGGTCTGATAATAGGTCGAATGTAACTGTGAAGAATTGTGTTTTGATTGACGGAAACGTTGGTGGCGCTTTTAGTGTTGGGATAAACTTTACGAGGACGAATAATAGTTTGGTTGAGAATAATACGGTTCGTACGAATGGGACGAATAACAATTATGGGATAGTGCTCCAAACAAGCGCGTTTAATAACTCTGTTCTAAACAATACGGTGCAAGCGAACGGGACTGCAGGAAGTAATGTTGGTATTTATTTGTTTTCAACTGTTTCGGGGAATAATGTTTCTAGGAATAACATAACGACAAATGGAACAAGTTCAAATCAAGGAATACGGCTTGAACTGAGTGCGACCAATAATGGGGTGTTTAACAATACTGTGCTCACCAATGGCACATCATCAGGTAATAATGGTGTTTATTTATTTTCGACCGTTTCAAATAATACTGTTTCAGGAAACGTTATTGTGACGAATGGGTCGGATAATAATCATGGGCTGCGTCTTGAAACGAGCGCGAATAATAATACTTTTCACGATAATTTTATTACGACGCTGGCTAATCAGAGTTATGGTATTTCATTG
>JAGVYM010000026.1 GCA_018303245.1 Candidatus Woesearchaeota archaeon
CCTTGAGAATATGAAAAGATACATCCAACGTCAAGGTAACAAAGATAAGAATTATGATCTTCGCAAGTTTCTAACGTGATACCCCGCAGCTTGCTGCGGTTTGCAGTATCCAACTTTGAAATTAGAAAATACCGGTCGACCGCAGTCGAGAAAACTCGCGTAATACCCCATCAGCTTGCTGTGGGGATAGCGAGTTTTCAGGCATTTTCTTTATTTCAAGATTTTTTAGCTACTTAATATGGCTTTTAGAATAAACTTGAGCAGGCTCTGCGTACCAAGCTGTTACGATAACACCTATCGCTCCGGCTCCTGCAGCCATACACCCTGCGATAAAACCAATATCTCCTGTGGACTTAATAAAGTCGGCCGCCGCGTATGCATGGTCATAAGGATATTCTCCAAAAGATTTAGCCGTCAGTCCTGTGGTGAGAAGAGCAATCCCTCCAACATGTAGTGTCCTATACACCTCAGTGAGCTTTTGAACCACATATTCAGACATGCACTTTCCAGTTCTTTATCTATAATATAAACCCTTTGACCAATTTCGCAATTATTATAAGCAGCACGCTTGCGTTTACCACCATGCACTTAAGCCGCGATGCCTTGAAACAACTCATACTGGATAAACAACTCGTTACAGGATATGTTGATCTTGATGGGCAACTCACTGCGAACGGAATTGACGTACGGCTTGCGGCAGTGATTGAAATTATTGAGGGTGGCAAACTTGCGGTTGATAAGAAAAACAACAAGCCGCCCAAATTAGGACGAGCATGGGTCTTGAAAGGATACGAAGATCGGCTTTTAGAATACAAAATTGGCAACATCCAAATTGTTGAACACGGCAGCGTTATGCTTGAAGCAGGAAAACCTTACTTTGTGATAACTTGTGAGCAAGTCAACACACCTGATGACCACATGTTTCATATTCATGCGCGAACTTCACTGTTTAGATTCACCCAATCAACGCTGCTTTGTACTGTTGGAGAAGCTGGCTATCGCGGATTCCTGACTTTTGTTCTTGTTCCTTTTTTGAAAAGCGAGATTGAACTAGGAATGCGGTTTGCACAGTTTACTTTTACTGAGCTGAAAGGGAAAGCGCAATACGACGCGCAAAAACAAGCGAACTATCAAGGCGGGAAACTGTTCTAACTAAGTATTACAATCGTACAATAGATTCTTATGTTTCTTTTTACTGTTTCATTTTATGAAAGCAGTCCAAGTCACTGTATTTTTCTTGGTTCTTTTGGTTGCGGTTGTTGCAGTTACGTTGTTAGTCAAAGAATTTGCAGTAACAGGAATGTTTCAGGCGGGAACCCGTACAATTATCGACCCACTTTTCAAGTCACCACAAGGACAAATCACGCTCGTTAATCCAGCAGGAAACGTCATTATTGTAGACTCTCAGGCAGTTAAAATAAAGCGTGCAACAAACACCATAATTGATCCACTATTCGTTCCTGCGCAAACAGCAATCCGTCGCAAATCCTTTTCGGCAATTATTGACCCACTGTTCATCCCTCGAGCAGGCCAAATCGCCATCATTAACGACCGCGGACAAGTCTTTTTTCAGGCTCAAGAAAACATCTTGGTTAATGAGCATTAATAAACATCAAAAAAACAAAAAAGAAAATAAAGTTTTTTAATTTTGCACAATTACAACAGGAATCGGAATATCTCCGTTTCCCGAGATTTGCATTCTTTCGTACGTTCCTTCAAAGGTACCCATATTGTGAAGTTCTTCTGTGACACGGGATTGGTCTCCACTTGCTTTGTTAACACCTGCTGCGATGAGCTCTATTGTTCCGTATCCAAGCGGATGCAACGCCTGTGCGTCTTTTCCATACTTTGTTTTGAACTTCTGAGCAAAATCACTCCATTTGTCAAGGTAGGTATAAGGAAAATCAGTGTGATAGACACCTTTCGATTCAGGAAGGTCTTTTGTATTGCTGATTACAAAACCGATGTTTGCAAAGACCGGTCCTGTGAATCCTGATTCTTTAACCTGTTTTATTCCTGCATTGAATGCAGGGCCCACACCTACTACAATAATTGCTTCATTATCTGCGAGTTTTGCAACTTCTGTGCGGGTATCGGTCGCTTTCAAATCGTACGCTTCAGCTTCGCTTTCGGGGAACTGGACTTTTAGCAAACGGTTAAACTCATTGCCGTAGTCCTCATTGCTGTAGAGCAATCCAACCTTTTTCATACTGAGTTCTTTAAGCTTGTTTACTATGATGTTGACTTCAACATTAGCGGTCTGCGAGTGACGGAACAGATTCTGGCCTCCATCAGTCATCTGCGGATGCGCTACATCACCGAACAGAACAATATTATATTCAGCCGCGAGAGGCTTTAACGCAAGACCGTGCGTGCTCATAGTTGTCGCGAATAACTTGATGTCATCGACCTCAACAAGCTTTTTCATCGCAGTCACCGCGTTCTTAGAATCAGAACCAGTATCTTCTACAACGAGCTCGATGTCATGGCCTTTGGCATTCAGATCAGCAACCGCAAGCTCCGCACCTTGAAGGTAGAGCTCACCTAATTGAGCACCAGGGCCGGTTAATGGAAGTATAAGACCAATTTTTGTCGAATGCTCCACAGGAGCACACGCAATTAAAACCAAAAGAAAAAGAAAGAAATATTTCATCTAGCTGACCTCGTACGCTACAAACTTTCCATCTTTGACCTGGAAGTAATCATAGGACTTCTCGACTTCGCCGTTCTTGTCAAACGTGAAGCTTCCGGACGCTCCCTTGTATTCTCCCATGGTGTACAGATAATCTTTCATCGCAGTCGAAGTGCAGTCAGTGTTTGCACAGGCTTTTGCAAGGATGTTTACTACATCATACATTTCAGGGGTATAGATGCTGTATTCCTTTCCGTACTTCGCCTTGAACTTTTCAGCAAAGCTGTCTAGTTCAGGTGTCTTGGGGACTGCGGGCGCAGTTAGGATAAGTCCTTCCGCTGCTTCTTTTGCTCCTGCGACCAGTGCATCATCCTTTGCTCCATCGCCACTCAAGACAGGCACTTTTAGACCTGCCTCGGCAAGTTGTTTGAGCGCAATTATTCCCTCTGCAGGAAGCGTAACAAGATAAATTACATCAGGTTTAAAGGAACTAAGTTTGGTTATCTGTGTTTTCATATCAGTCGCACCAGTTTCAAACGCCTCACTTTGTGTGTTCAAGCCAGACTTTTGTACGTTCTCAAGGAAAGCATTTTTCAAGCCTACACCATAGTCATTATTGATATAAAGCACTCCAACTTTCTTAGCACCAAGCTTCTCAACAAGCTTTGCTCCTTCAGCACCTTGATTTGAATCAGGAGGGACAACACGGAAGATGTAATCCCCCGCATCCTTGATTTTTGGATTGGTTGCTCCTGGCGCAATAGCAAGAACTTTATTCTGTTCCAATATGGGCGCTGCAGCAAGAACAGTACCTGAGCAAAATGGACCGGCTATTGCGGTAACCTTGTCAACCTCAGTATATTTTTGCATAAGCGTTGTCGTGGTCTTAGGATCGCACGCGTCATCTCCAATAAGAAGCGTCATCTTTCTTCCTGTCAGAATATCATTTGCGTTGATTTCTTCAACGGCAAGCTCTGCAGCTTCTTTAACAGGAACTCCAATCGTGGCAGCACCTCCTGTCAATGGGCCGCTAAGTCCAACAACAAAGTCAGTTTTAGCTTCTGCAGGTTCGCTCGGAGTTTCAGTTTTTGTCGGCTGCGTTTGCGGTTGTACTGGTGCGCATGAAATAAGCACTGCAACAATTAGCAGAATAGTTAGTAGTTTTTTCATTTCAATTCCTCCACTTTGTTTTCACAAGTATGCCTTTTTTCCGAATCGCCGTGGAACCCACACACCATCTTGTCCTGCATTTTTATGGCAGTGTGGGTCAAACAATCATCACTCACGTTTGCGGCATAACAATGTTCAAGCTCTCCACGACTTGTCGTGCTGAACGCCTGCAAATTATCTCTGCACACGTCCTCTGTCTTGAACTCACGCTCAATCGTCACATCAGGATATTCCAGACGGAAAGTCCAGGTTCCATTGACTTGTGCACATGGGAACAAGGTATATTGGACTGAAGTGTTAACAGGAACTGTTTGGTTTTGGCTCTGGTTCTTCATCATTGCCGTCTCTTTTTGAGAACAAGACAACAGCAAAACTACAACCACGAGCGCAAGCATACTATTCATACCACGCGTAATTGCCAGGAGTTATTTAAGCTTTTGTCCTTCAAATTCCCACAACCTTTTTAAACACACTCTTATCGCTTTTGCATATGTCCCGCTATGATGATGTTGTCAATCTTGCTGTACGCCGAAGCCTCTTCTATCCGGCAAGTGAAATTTATTCTACTGCTCCGGCAGGAATGTATGACTACGGACCGTTTGGGACAACCATCAAACGTAAAATAGTTGACCTGTGGCGAAAACAATTGGTGCAAAAGGAAAACTTTTTGGAAATTGATGGTGCGCTCATCATGCCTGAAGACGTGTTCAAGGCAAGTGGACATTTAGGAAACTTCAACGACCCCATGACACAATGCGTGAAATGCAACACCGTCCATCGCGCAGACAAACTCCTTGAAGAAAACAGCAAAGACCAATATAGGGAAGCAATGCCGGTCGCAGAACTCACCGCTGCTTTACGCATCCTCAAACTCAACTGTCCCAAATGCAAAGGGGAGCTTTCAGACGTTCGACAGTTCAACATGATGATCAAATCAGAAATCGGAGTTGTCTCTAAAGTTCCTACGTATTTACGTATGGAAACATGCCAAAGCATCTTCCTTGACTGGGACAGACTCGTCAAAACCATGCGCGTCAAACTTCCCAAAGGAGTAGCGCAATACGGAACTGTTTTTAGAAATGAAATCTCGCCGAGACAGACACTCCTTCGCTTGGTCGAACTTCACCAGATGGAAACCGAAGTGTTCTTTGACCCCAAAGAAATCGATGTCATTGAACGCTGGGACGAAGTCAAACACTACAAAGTCAATGTTTTAAGAGTGGGACAGCATGCTGAATCGCTCACTACTGAACAGCTCGTAAAAGAAAAAATAGTGAGTGGCAAATTAATCGCGTACTATCTCGCACGCGAACAACAATTCTTTGAATTACTTGGACTTCCCCTTGAAAAAATGCGCTTCCGCGAATTAGATGATACGGAGCGCGCGTTTTACGCAAAAGAAGGATGGGACTTTGAAGTTGAAACATCCACTGGCTGGCGCGAACTTTCTGCGAACAATTACCGAACTGATTACGATTTAAAACGACACGGAGAGGGAAGCAAAAAAGACCTTTCCTTTTTACGCGAAGATGGAAGCCGGTTCATCCCGCACGTCTGGGAAATATCCATTGGAGTTGACCGAACATTCTTCACTGCGCTTGAACTTGCTTATCGCCAAGAAGGAGAACGAACGTGGCTTTCACTCCCTCCCTCACTTGCACCCATTCAGGCAGGGGTATTCCCCTTGCTTTCGAACAAGCCAGAATTGGTTATAAAAGCAAAAGAAGTTTATGAATCCTTGCGCGATTGTTATGACGTCATGTATGATGGCACGGGAAGCATCGGAAAACGTTATGCTCGCCTGGATGAGATAGGAGTGCCTTTCTGTATTACTGTTGATTTTGATTCGCTTGCGAAAAACGATGTGACTATCCGCGCGCGTGATTCTGGAAAACAACAACGGGTCAAGATTGCAGAATTGCAGGATACGCTTTACAAACTGATTACTGGAAAGATGAACTTATAGGAGGAACCAATGGCAATCAAAGATTTAGCAGCAGGACAAGGAAAAGTTGATATGGAAGTTGAAGTGATAAGCATCGAGGCGCCGCGTACTTTTGATAAATTTGGCAAAAGCGGCAAAGTGGCAAACGCCAAAATCAAAGACGCAACTGGTGAAATGACCATGACACTTTGGAACGAACAGTGCGACCTTGTAAAGCCAGGCACAAAGGTCAAAATCATCAATGGCTATGTCTCTGAGTACAAAGGCGAGAAACAGTTGAGCACGGGAAAGTTTGGACAATTGGAAGTTGTGCAATGATGCCTTTTGGGACCCCAGATCGCATTGCAGCGTATGGCCCTCTTGCACATACTCCACATGAACAATATCGTTTTCTCAGAAAGATAAGTTACGGCCTTGACTTTTTGGTAGCAGGAATATTCACGCTCGAGACAAGCGACGTTATTGCAGCCTACCTGACAAGTTCACCTTTTACGATCAATAATCAGTACGCAGTAGCAGCAGGAATCACCGCACTCGCTCTGCGCGCGTGTACAGCCAGCATGGAATCAGATCTTAAATACGCCTGACAATTCTCGATAGAACATAGAAAGCCTTTTAAACAAATCTTGAGCGTTCCAACCAAAGGCATTTCCCACGGGGGTATAGTTCAGCCCGGGAGAACACACCGCTGAAGCCGGTGACGTCGCCGGTTCAAATCCGGCTACCCCCATTATATTCACCAGTTCAAAGGGGCGCAGGTTTTAGCTGCGTTTCCATTCTTATTTTTGTTCTGTTCTGACCTTGTATAGGCATCTTGGACAGCTTGCGTAAAACTTGCTTTTGCCTTTGTATTCCCACTTGTGTTTGCAATGTTGGCAAGTCAATTCGGTCATTAACTGTTCAGTGGGTAGGTAGGTACTTAAATGTTTCTGTTTTTAAGCCCAACATATGCTTCGGAAGGTTAGTTTGGATCCCACGGTTTTGGTACCGTACACAAAACAAATTCACTTAACTGCCTTGGAGAACCATTGAGTTACGTATGCTTCATACTCTTTGACTATTCGGTCAACTTGAACAATATCGTACTTAAATTCTTCAATTAACCATTGACTTAAAGGAATGGGATTGGTAATTGTTCCATTAGTGGTTTCCACTTTAGCATCATATCGCCATATGTGAAACCGAGTACTTCGCAAGCTCGCAAGGAACTGTTGATCAGCTGGTGATGCTGATTCCTCTTGAGTTACTCCTGAACTGATGACGAGAAGAATTGAATTAGGATACAATGCGAAGACTCTCTTGCCACCTTTAATAAATTGTCCGTTAGCCCTATACCTGACTTCAATGAGTTCTGTTCTTCCTGATGGATGAACTGCAATTAAGTCAGGCGAATGGTGCAACATTTTTTTAGCAGTGTTCAGGTCATTAGATTTTTTATCAAACTTGAACTCACCACCGAATGTTTTTACTAAAGTCTGCAGATCAATAATCGGCCCATCCGCGTTTTCTTTCCCAAAATGAAGCAAAAAAGCTAACTCTGCAAAAGGTAGCACAGAAAAGCCTAAATCGCTTAAGAGTCCTTCAGCTAATACATTAGCAATCCTGTTCTTTATGATGTTCTCAACGCTAATCAACATTCAGAGACATTCCAGTTGCACAGTCTATATAAATTTCTCTTAATTCTATTGTTTGAGTTCATAGAGTCCACTCGTTTAATCTGAAGGGAGCGTACTAACTTTCTGGATCTCGTCGGAGGCTTGTCTCAGGTTCTGTTGTTTCAGTTTGGGCAGATTTTTGGTATCGGTCTTATTGCCAGTTAGGGATGTCTTTCTCCAAGCCTTCAATGTAGTCGTAAAATTCAGGTTGGTTGACTTTGAGTAAGCAGTCGCTAATGGTTTCTTTTTCAACGTCGTGTTGGTCTAACTCGTTTCTTTTCGTGAAGACTGCTGTTTTGTATGCGTGAACTGTAGGGTAACACTCGTTAGTGACTTTACGTTCTACGGCTTTTGTAAGATCTGCTTGTTCTTTGAACTCTGTGCCTAGAGGGTACTCTTGATTTTCTTCTAAAACCCAATCTCTGACCCTTTGTCTGCACTCGCTTTTGAGAGTTTTTGCATCGATTTGTTTTTGGTGGGCTTCGGCGTAATTGCCTTGGAAGTGCCAATGGTTGTTCCGAGCAGTGATTGCGTCAGCTTTCCACACAGCGCACTGTTCTATGTCATTATCATAGAATCCTGCGTTTAGGTTTTGGTGAAACTCAATTGAAGCTTCATAGTCTTTGATTATTGGCAACAGTTTTTCTTCACCCGCATACATCGCAACAGTTGCGCAACTGCTATGGCACGCAGAAGGCAATAGTTCCATTGTTTTTTTGTCTGCTCCATCTACTTCACCATGTCTAACGCATACTTGGGTGCACCTGTTTAACAGGGAAGCTCCAGTCGCAGTTTCTGGTTGGGGTAGTTCAGCAGCTTGTACCGCAGGTATTTTTTCGGTCGCTGTTGGCATATTGGATTCGTCTTTGAAATATCCTGACTCTATCAAGTCACGCAGTTCTTCAGGGGTCATTTGCGCCTTCGCTTCTGAGTCCAGTGTTTTTGCAGAGGTTGGCGTTTCTGCACCTTCTTGCATACTTGGCTCTGCGTGTTTAAGCGGGACTGGTGTTGGTTGTAAACAGGAAATAAGAAACAAGCATAAGAATATCAAAGCAAAGGATTTTTTCATTTCGCCTCCTGCTGTTTAAAGTATACCCACACGATGTAAACAAGTCCACCTATTCCGAAGAGTATTGTCCAGAATATGAACCAGAACAGGCTGAACTTTGGTACTGACTTTTTCATTTTTGTTAGTTTAGCAATTATGTGCTTTTAATACTTTTGGTGTATATTCAGTGAAAAAGGGTTATATAAACAGTGTACTTCTGAGTTTATGAACGATAAAGAGGTAAGCACGTTAGCGTGGGTGTTACGAGGTTCACAAAGAAGAATCATCATAACTTGTATGGACGGCTTTAAAGTTCCCGCTCAAATCTTCAGAGAAGCAAACAAGATAGACTCAAAAATAACGCGCAACAGCGTGAGTGACGTTCTTCGTGCCTTCACCAAACAAGGACTTACAAAATGCATCAACCCAGAAGAACGAAAAGGACGCATTTATGTGCTCACTACAAAAGGAAAAGCAGTTAGGAAAAATATAATTTAGGCTCGTAATTTGAAAAGAAAACTTTACCTCTTCTGCAATGCTTGCGGGTAGTATTTTAAAACTCTTCCAGATAAGAAGATTCGTCCAAATCTATTCCTGCGGCAGTTGCAATGCTGTGAACAAGAGGGGCAAGCGTTTTTGCGAAGTCATTTGCAATTTCGTAGTTTGTCTGCTTTCGAAATACTCCGAGTTTCATACCGAGATTAAGCAGGTCTCCTTTCATTGTTTTAACTTGATACTTGTAGGTATCTTTTGTTACGTCAAATTTTGCTTTCAGCTCATCAGAAGGAGCTGTATTTCTTGCACGCAACGTTGTAATTTCTGCCTCTAATCCCTTGTATTCTGCCGCAAGTTGTGGAAAGTTCTCAAATCGGAGTTTTTGAAAATCATCCCAAAGTTTACTGAATGCCTGCCAGAGGAATTTATAGAATGGTTGTTGGTCTCTTGGAAGCTCTGCAACTTTGGCTTTCATATAACTGTCTACTTTCGCAAATTCTAATCCTACAGTTGCAAGGGGAAGTGGAGAAACATGAGAAGCGTTATGTCCTCCAAAGAACAAATGACCAATTTTTCTTGCCCATCCAAGCCAACTCATAATGAGGCAATATTAATGGCACGATTATAAATCTTTTGTGCCCAATTCAGGATGTTCGTGTAAAAACCAGTCCTTGAGTACTGGCTCAAACAAAGGAGCTCTGCCCTTGGTAGGATGATTCTTAACAGCATCATCTAATGACTGAAGTGCGTCAGCGTACTGCTGAAGTTTGTCATAACAGAAGAATAAGTCAACACGAACGTGCGTGCCATACGGAAATATAAGCAAAGGACTTTCGGCTAACTCTTCCAGTGCCTTGATTGCTCCTAGATGAGCGGAGCCTTCGCGCACGAGCAAATCACGGGCAGACTTCCACTTTTTAACTGCGCTTTCCAAAAAGGATTGGCGCGGGGGAGTTATTTCGCATTCGGGAATGGTTTCTTCGTAATTGTATTTGTCAGATAACTCTTTGTCAATTCGTACACTTCGCTCATCAGCAAGTTGATAACCATACACAACGTGCATTGCAGAATATAATTCAAAAACGTCTTCTGTAACAATGTCGGGTTTTAACCCTTCATTTGCCAATAGAAGCGAGTGCACATCTGAAAGATAATCACCTAGTGCTGCACGCGGAACGCTATGAAGACCTCTAAAGGCTCCTTCCTTGTCGCGGAAATAGTTAAGGAACCTGCAGAATTCGGAAAAAACTTTATCAGTTTGACCTAATGCAAGGTAAGCGCTCACAAGTAAATCTGACACTTCTTTGAGAAAATTTGTGCTTGCACCACCTTCATACTTGTCAAATAAAGCCGTCAGTTCATCAACAACAGGGGCGTATTCTTTTCTCTCAAACTGGAGTTTAGCTCTTCGTAAAACTACTTCTCCGCGCCTCTCAACCTTAGCCATACGTGCTAATCGTTCAGCCCAATCATCGCCCATACCCATAAACTCACCTTTCTATATGAAATATATAAACTTTAAGTATATAATTCGTCTAATTATTGATAAGAAAGCAAACAATTATATATTTGCAACTACTTAGCAGTGGTGTCATATGGCAAAATTGATTTGTTTGGAAGGAGTAATCGGTTCTGGAAAAACAACACAGCTACAGCTACTATATGCGCATCTTCATCCTGATGCGCACTTTGTTCCTGAACTCAACCAGTTTTCACCATTGAAAGATGCAATTGCAGAATGGAAGAAAAAACTAACCGATAACACTGTCAAGTTTTCAAAAGAAGATATTACGAATTTAGCACACGCAAGAGCCGTAACGCAACAAAACATACTTTCTCAAATTTCACCAGTCAGATACGTTCTTTTTGACCGCAGCGTTTATACCAGCATAGTTTATGACGCAGGAGAAGTTGAGCCAGAAGAAATAGAAGAAATCAATCGCAACGCAGGTGTAATTTTTCCCGATAAAGGAATCATCCTGAATTGTCCAACAGATGAAGCGTTACGCAGAGTTGATAAGCGTCGCAGGGAAGAAGGCAACTATGCTACACGGTCAATACATGAAACACCTGAAGAAATAGACAAGCGTAGACAATTTTACTTGCAGATTCATCAACAACATCCTGAACTGGCATTGGTTGACGCTACCAGAACAATTGAATCTGTTTTTGCAGATGTTCTCAAGGTGATTCAATGACATCAACAAAAAGTATAGGACTTGAAAAGGCAGTTGAAGAATCAAAAGCGTTTGATAAAATAGTATGTGCCACGTACAGTCAGCTGGCAAAAGAAATATACGGAACTGAAGAAACACCAGACCTTGCTGTTTTTGCATACGGCTCACCAGGAAGATACGAAATGGTTGGTGGAGATTCTGATGCAGACGTATTTCTTGTGGAAGGCAAGAGAACTCCGCAATCAGAAAGATTCAAGAAAGAACTTGAAAAACGCCTTGCCGCATTTCATTTTTCAAAAATAGATATGCCTGAATGGGGAACGCTGGACGAGGCACGGACATATCTTGAGAAAAGTCTGATTCTTTTACCAACTCCTTAGGCGTTTTCCCTTTCAAGAAACTTAAAATGCTCATTCTGCTTTGAATGCTATTCATACTTAAAAACATTGGCCTTCACTAAAAGGTGCGCCGGGGCGGGGACTTTCAAGTCCACCGGGTAAACCGATAGATTTTTGAACCCCGGAGTCCTCTCGGACATAAGGCTCTCGACCTTACGGCGTACCAGGCTCGCCAACCCCGGCGTACTTACTTTATTCTTTCTGGGGTTTACATGTCTATTGTATAAAAAACAGGAAAATATTCATGCCTGATAGTAAGTTTTACTTCTTCACAACTTACGTGACTATAACAGCAACATCAATAATTCTTGAAGCAATCAGGTTGAAAATCAGCATCACCAGGCCAGCGATAATACAATAGAGTACAGTGCTTTTCAACAGATTGTTACCCAGCAGATAGCGCTCCTGCAAACGGTCAGCACCATTTTCAATCCCGTTTGAAAGCACAGTAAGAATATAGACAATCTGAACTACATAAATTCCAACCACTGCTTGGAAATAATATGTCGGGATGCCGTCACCGAAAAAACCCTGTAATGTTGAAAGCTGGCCCGTGACCTGGTCAGCACTCAGATTAGTAATCTGACTTGACAAACTCCCTAAAATAAATGTTATCATGGAGGTTATCCCCACAACGATTCCTGCAATCATTGGCGTGAGAAACGCAATCTGAGACTTCATATCTGTAATGATATCCGACATCAAATCCTTAAGCCGCTCGTTCACTTTGTGAATTTCTTTGATATACCGCGCCACATTCAAGAGCGCCTGCGCCGCAATCAAAGGACCCTTCTTCACGCTTTCGATAAGCACTTTCATTGAGGACTGAATGATAGCACTCGGAAACGCAACCAATGCCCCAGAACGCGTATTGAAAATCGCCTCCTTGACACTCATTCCTGCCTTGCTGATATTTTCCGCGACCACGCTGAAGAACCTTCCTGAAATAGTATCTTCCATCACCCGCGCGACACGCTCAAACGCGACTTCCGCAGGAAGACCATCCCCTAACCGATTTCCGAGCTGAAAAAGAGCTGACGAGAATTCATCCTCAAGCTTTTTCGCACCCTCACGAATCTTGATAACGTTCTTGCTGCGCAAGCGGAAATACAGACCAGCCGCCACACCGATTGCAAGAGGAAAAAATAATGAAAGGATACTTGCGCCCAGCCCAAAGGGTCCAATGATATCTGTGGTCTTGGTGCTGGGTTTGTACTCAAAGAATTTGAATTTGTCAAACGAAATATCAAAATTAGGACTTAATACGTGCAGGATGATTGGTGAAAGTGCCAGGAACAGCATAACAATTCCGACAAATACCGCAATAAACACAGGGTGGAGCGAGAATTCCGCATTTCCCACTTTGAAAATCACGTTCTTAAATTTCTTAAGCTCAGGGTTAGACTCGCTGATATCCAAGTCACCATATCCTGTTGGACGGTTTGACAAGATGTTCTTTCCCAAGATATAGACAACAATGGGAAGCGCAATGTTGTAGAGCGTCGCAATATGATACCAGGTGACTCCTTCCATAAAGTTAACCATCAAGGGAAGCATGACAAGGCCCAAAATGGGAAGGACGACTCCGAGCATGTGCAACATAGTGATTGGGCCTTTAAGATTTTGTGCGTAATGCAACATCTTTTCGTAAGTTTCATCCAAAATCACATCAAGCGATTTATCCAACAAAGAAAGCCTTCGTTCTTCAGAGGTCTCATACAGCGAACTCTCAACCAAATGAAACGCCTCAACAAACTCCAAGTTGTACTGCCGCCAGCCATTCAAGTATGACTCAAGCGATTCCTTAATAGTATCAAAACGATTGCTCTCCACATCCCAAATCACTTTGCGCAAATCAAGACTTAAAGGAGGAGAAAGATGCTCTGAAGCGAACTCAATCGCAAGCTCAAGATTGGACGTGTGGCGCATATATGTTACCACATAAAAAATGCAGAGCACCATCTGGTTGCTCGACTTCAAACGCCACGTATTCGCGAGCACCTGCGGAATTTTTTGCAAGACAAAAATTGCGGCAATGCCCACGATGAACGCGAAACTTGCGAAGAACAAACTTTCAAAACCAAGCAGAAAACTAGCGAACGCCCCAGGTTGTTGCCCTGTCGGAAGGAACGCATCAACTAGAGTTGGCATAAGTATAAACAAAAATGTAGAAATCAACAAGAATGCAAGTGGAAGCAAATAACTTGTGGCAAGCACTCCCCCGGGGCTGATTTGCAAATGGCAACTGTCAATCTCTCCCTGAATCTTTGCCGCAACTTCCGGGTTTGCCTTAAGCTTGAGGACTTTTTCACAAGAATTGCAGACACTTTCGTACAACGACATGTGCGGAGGAAGAATCTCCTTTCGAAATATATCATATTCTTGGCTGAACAACTGGCTGCTTGGAGTCGTTGCCTTGAGCTCAAGCTCTTGCTCAAGACGCTTCTTGTACTTGGCGACTAGTTCCTCGCTCATTTCTTAACAGCCCTCTTCAACCATTCATTCCACTCGAAAAAAATCTTTTGGCTGTCAAGCGCTCCTGTTTCCTCACGGATACGCTCGCTGATGCGGTGAAGCTCATCGTTTGACCGCACGCAGAACGGAGCTTCCAGTAGTTCAAGATTGTTCACTTTATTGGCAGTGTTTACCAGTGTTTCTTTCACCTGTGCGCGTAGATTAATATTTGACCAGACTGCGTCCCAATTCCCTGCCCACTCCTTAACACTTCCCGCGATAGACTTGAGCACGTCGCTATCGCCCCGCAGCAAATCAGTGGTTGGGACAAGCGAATCCACTTTCGGGTCATACTTAAACAAATCGACAAACCCTCCTTCTTCAAGTGGGTCTTGTTCCCAATGCTTTCGCACCTCAGTTATCTGCGTGACCCTTCGAAAACGATGGATTCCATCAGGAGAACGCACCGGATTTGCAACGATGATAACATCAGTCGCCTTAAAACTCGTCCGTGGAACTCCCAAGTCATTCACGACACGGTCAAACACACCATACGGGCTATCACCGTGAATAGTTCCCGCCACAACGTTCGCAAGAGCACCGACACGCATCGCTTCATACAGCGCCTTTGCTTCAACACTTCTGACCTCCCCCACAATCAAACTTGAATCTCCCAAACGCAACGTCGTTCGGATACCCTCCTCCGCGCTCACCTCAGTGGTTCCTCTGGTAAGAGCAGAAGCCACCTTCATGCTTTGAATATTGTAATTAAGCTTACGAAGCGCGTCAACAGGAAGTTCCAACGTGTCTTCAATGGTAAGAATTCTACTCCTACGCATGATGTCCACCATCACGCTACCAAGGAGCGACGTTTTTCCACTGCTTCGCGTCCCTGCGATAAGCAACGTCCTACTCCCATCAATTAAAAAGTTCATCACTCCAGCAGCAAGCGGGCTAATCATCTTTGTGTTTATAAACAACGGTAAGGTCCAAGGCTTGTCTCGGTGGCGACGGAAGGAATACGCAAGTCCTGTGGGGTTGAGTGGGGCGGTGATGGCTGCAACTCTCGCTCTTGCCTGCGGCAAAATAAGTTCCGTATCCAAAATAGGGTTAGCTTCATCTAATGGGCGTCCTGAAATAATCCTTAACTTCGAAGCCCAACTATCACCTTCAGGCGCACTTGGAATAATGTTGGTAGTGCAATCCCCAAACTCATTATGGACTACGAACATCGGAATCCGTCCCATC
>JAGVYM010000068.1 GCA_018303245.1 Candidatus Woesearchaeota archaeon
GCGTGAATTAAGGCAGGCTTGTAAAACCCAAGCTTTGTGTAAACATCTCGCGCAACCCTGAAGTGCGGGTCCTGGTCAACACCCATAGGAATCAGGCAGGGGATATTTTTCCCCTTCTGGACTGAAGGCAGGACTGCTGGTGTTGCCTGCATTGTCGTGTACCAAATCTCGCCCAAATTATTTGAATCCGAAAATCCAAATGCCGCTTTCACAGTTGAGAAAGTAATTTTTTTTGCTATCTTGCAGGCCGTTTTGTACATCTGGCCTGCGTCTTTCGTATCGATCAGGAATTTTGTTTTTTTAGGGTCAAAACCCAGTGCGATTATATCAAGAATATTCTCGTGCGCCCACTTTTCTGTTTCCTCCAGCGTTAAATCATCTTTGAAAAAGAATTTTTCCTCATCCGGAATCTGGAAAAGCAACTCAACGCCGAATTTATCCTGCAGCCACCTTGTAAAAACCCATGGCACCAGATGACCGATGTGAATTGGCCCTGATGGTGCGCGGCCAGTGTACAGAAAAAATTTGTTTCCTTTCTCATACTCGTCAAGCAGCCAGTTTAAATCGCGGTGTGAGAAAAAAATCCTGCGGCGAAGCATGAAATGCAGCTCTTTTGTATGTTTTTTTATCCGCTCGAGCAATTTATCTGTGATTGGCTCTGTACCAAACTCTTTCGTGAGCTTTTCATAATCCACATTCCCCGTAACTGTCCATGGGGTTACTTTGAACTCATTTGCCATATTTTTACTCATTTTTTGAGTTTATTAAATGTTTCATTTTAGTTTGGAGAGGCTAATCGATATCGGGCTAGCCCCATAATCCCAAAGTACTAGTGGAATAAGGTGCCCTACCAATTTTTTTCATTAATTCTGTAACCTTGCGCCGATCAACTTTGTACTGATATGGCTTTACATTCCTTTCTCCTGCAACTTTGTCGCCTTCTTTCAGGCTCGTGCTGACTATTGCGCCGTCCGCATATCTAAAAAGCTCCACTGCGTTGTTTTTGTCAACGCCGCTGCCAAGCAAGATTGGAAAATCTCCTGCGGCCGCTCTTGCTCGCATCAGCTTGTCCATATTTGGCGCATCGTCAGTCCATCTGCCAGTTAAAAGCAAGGCATCAGCGCCAGCTTCAATAGCCTGCCGGACAGAATCTTCGATTGTTTTAGTTTTGTCCAGCATCTCCGCGTGCTTTACTTGTACGTCTGTAAAAATTACAACATCTTCGGCACCGATATTTCTGCGATATTCAATAACATCTTTTGCGTTGCCATAAATATCTCCAAAATCAGTCCGTACGTCGTCTACGAATGCTGGCACTCTAATAAAACGCGCATCAATTACTTTTGCAATTGCCAATGCGGCGCGATAATCGTTGAACAAAACGCTTACGCCAATTGGCAGGCTGGTTCTTTTTCGTATCTCATGGCCGAAGTAAGTCATCATCGCAACTGTTTCAGGGCTGACGTTTATCTTATGCGGAAAGTCATAGTTGTTTTCTATTATTATTCCATCTGCGCCAGCTCCGCCAGCAACAAATGCTTCTAAATCGTCCAAAGCTTTTTCTAATATTTCCTGCTGGCTCGTAAAGCCGGCAAAGCCGAGCATCGGCGAAAAATGTAGGGCGCCGATTATTGGCTTCTTAGTTTCAAATATTTCTTCAAGTTTCATTTTTCACTCCCTCTTTTATAAAAGAGCCTAATTTTGTAAATTGTAATGGCATGCCATTCTCAAATTCAACCAGCCCGATAGAACGCAAATGTTTCAGCACATGCTTTAGTGTTGATTGCGGATGCGTGCCCGAAAAATTCTTCACAAACTTTGAAAAGGTAAAATTTTCCGAAGCATCAATCAGATAGAATATTTCCAATTGTTTTTTAGTCAGAACGCGAACTACAAACGAGGCAATTTCCTGCATGCCAAAGACAATCACTTCTTGCGGCGTTTTTCATGTTTTATCTGTATTCTATAGCACATATAAGGCTTTTGGACAATGTTTTTGCCCTACGAATACGCTTAAAAACTTTGAAATTAGCTGTAAGTTGTGGGGCGATAGTATAAAACTGCAAGCATCGTTTGCAGTGTAAAATCTGGTAGTATGGCCGCCTCCAGCAGCAGCCTTTCTTTCTTTGCGGAAAGAAAGGCTCCTGGGCATCCAAAGAAAGACGCGACGCGATTTGGCAGTCGCGTAAACTCTGGATGCAGCACGGAGACAGCGGCACATCTCGGTTCAAATCCGGGTCGCCCCATTTTACGAAGTAAAAATGGACGCGATTAGAAGATACGAACCAAACATCGATTACAATAAATATTTTTTTGACGTTCTTAGCTCATATGCCAACAAAAATTTGGAAGTTTTAGATTTAGGAACCGGAAAAGACGCCAAAGTTATTTCGAAAGGCAGCCTGCTAAAACTTTGCAAATATGTTGCAGGCATTGACATAAACTCAGATACTATAAAAAATCTGCAAACAAAATACAAAAATTTTGGAAACGTAAAATTTACTATGGCTGACTCGACAAAGAAAACTAGTCTTAGCAGCGCAAGCTTTGGCGTAATTACTGCATTGTTCTCTCCATTTTCTTTGAAAGAAGTTAAAAGACTGTTAAAACCAAACGGCACTTTTATTGCGATGTTTGCATTGCCTGGCGATCATTCCGAGCTCAGACAAGTTTTGCCAGAACTTTTTGAAACGAAAACCTGGGTAACTCTTGCTGCAACAAACGGAAAAGATTTATTCGCAGTTTTTGAAAATAGCGAACTAAAAGAAAAAGAAATTTATCCGGTTTTCAATCTTGGCTTCAAATACAAATGGTTTTTTCCAAATACGACAGAGGTGCAAAAATTTTATTCGCACATATTGGATCGTGATGTTCCAATCAGCCAATTAAAAAAACTGAAACAAATAAACAAAGAAATACCAATAACACGAAAAATAGGATTAGTTGTCTTGAAAAAATTACCTTACTAAAATATCAAAACAATATCTCCATGTCCTTGGAGCATAAGAACCGGCCACAACAACGCGCTTTACTTCCACTTGCCTGCCAGCTTTGCCTGCAATTTTTCTTATTCGCTCTTTTGCCTTCTCGATTTCTTTTTCATTTACAAAAGCATAGAAATGTATTGTTGCCTTTGGATTTGCATAATTAAATGCCAATTCCAAAAACTGCCATGACTCTTCTGGGTAAGGCATGATGATTCTGTCAAACTTTTCTTTTAGTTCCGGAAGAATTTCTCTGACATCTCCGAGAATTGGAATAACCCTATTGCCGGCGTAATTTACCCGTATATTTTCCTCCATAAACTTCACTGCATCTGGATTTTTTTCAACTGCGATAACATTAACGGGCTTTTGTTTTGCAATTACCAATGCAAACGGGCCGATGCCTGCAAACATTACCAAAACTTTTTCGTTTGGTTTTACGAGTTTTGCAATCCTCTCCCTTTCGTGCGAGCTTCTTGGCGAGAAATGCGAGCTTCTTGGCGAGAAATAAACCTGCCCCAAATCCAATCTCATAATAATTCCGGACTCTTTGTGTTCTGTTGCTAATCTATTTTCCCCTGTGAGAATTTTTAACCTTCTGATTCTGTATATTTCGTGCAGATCCCCGACCTTGCCGACTTTTTTTGCAATAACT
Organism: Candidatus Woesearchaeota archaeon; assembly: GCA_018303245.1. GTDB lineage: Archaea > Nanobdellota > Nanobdellia > Woesearchaeales > ARS49 > JAGVYM01. Next base: position 3,640 of record JAGVYM010000068.1, read on the forward strand.
TTTATTGCGGGAAAAGTGCGTTTCAATGCCCACGCAATGGCCAAATCGTGCTTTTCCATCCGTTTTGGAATTTCAAGGATTGCAATGTCACCGACAACATCATAGCTTTTTGTTACCTGCTCTATGTCTTTTTCAGAGAGAATGTTTCTAAGCAGTTGTTTCATGTTTCTAAGCAGTTGTTTCAAATCTCCCGGGCGTTCTGGGAATTTCTGCAGGTTTTTTGCTTCAAATTTCGAGCCCGGGAATTTTTTAATTATGTTTTTCGGAAACTTGCCGGCAAGCGGGAGAATTACGTACCTGTCCGGCGTACTGCCAACAACTCTTGCCTTGTCAAGCCAGCCCTTCTCTTTCAGGAACTGGCGGGCTGATTCGGCGTGCTCTTTTTTGACTTTGAGGCAGGTTACCATACATAAACTAATTCTAATCGCCCTAAAAAGCTTGCTATTATTGTACCTACAAAATATTTGAAATTCTGGCAAGTGCGCTGTCGAGCCAGCCATCTATTTTTGCCTGTTTTTCCTGCGAATATTTGCCGGCGGCCAAATCTTTGACTAGCTTTGCCACGCGGGTACGCGCAGACAGGAACACGCCTGCATGATGAAGGCGTTTCTTGGCTAACGTTTTATGTACAAAATGGGCTTTGTGTAGCTTTGCAATCGCATCTGCCAGCACACTGCCGTGTGTACGCAGCACCTTGAGGTGTTTGCCGCTTGCCCTGCCAAGCAATTTTTTAATTCTTATGTGCTGGCCGTGTAAGGCGCTACTCTGCTTATGAATTTTATCTGCACTATTTTTATGCAACTCGGACTTATTAACTAGCATACCAATTACTGCGTCTAAGTTTAGCAATAATTTACGCGCCTTTTTTATTGTTTTGTCGATCATACTGGTATCTCCCGCTCAAACCACGCAGCAGTTGCGCTCTCCTGTTGCTCTTCCTGTGCAGCTTTTTGCACGTCTTCCTGCAGTTTAGCCGCGTCTTGTTTGGCTTTTTCAGCCAGAACCTTCGCAGCCTCAGCTTCCTGTCGCTCCTGCGGCCGCCCATCTGTAAATCCTTCATCATGCCTGCGACGCTCTTGCCTTCCGCGACCAAGGCATTTTTAAGCGCTTCTTGGTGCGCTACTGCAAGCTTCTCACTTTCAATAAAATAACTATCTACTTTTTTATATTCAGCGGCAACCTGCTCCGGCGGGCTCTTTTTCTCAATCAACCCCATAAACGTTCCAGTTTCCTTTAGTGATTTTGCAACAAGCTGTTTGAATCCATTTGCACGCTCCTCTGATTGCTTCTGCAACTGAACATCAAATTTTTCTTCTTTCTCGCGCGCTTCTTTCTCAAGAATTTGCGCGCGCGCAAAGGCTTCTGTATTTTGCTCTATATTTATGACCTGCTGCATTAGCTGCCTTGTTTGCGTGCCCTCCGCCGCCAACTCCCTCTTTTCCTCTTTACCGACAGGGATCTCCAATTTGCTTATCAGCTCATCGAGTTTTTCTTCTGTTTTCTCGCGGCCTGCCTGCAGTTTTTGAAGTTTTGTTTTCTGTTTTTCTATGCCAAAAATTTCAGATGCTTGCGTCTCCTCGTTTTTCATTAAATTTAAAAGCTGAGTTAATAGACCCATGAGAACGTTCGCAACTGGTTCCCTGTATTGTGTATCTAAGGCAGGATAGCCTGCAGTTTTCAATGTCGCTATTCTGTCGTGTATCTGTTTCATGAGCTGGGCCTTTGCAAACTCTTCCCTGATCTCTGTTGCGATAATCTGCTCCTCTTGTTCTGTCTCACGCTCTCCTGTTTCCTCTTCCCTTTCCTCATCCGCTGCTGCCCGCTCACCTCTTGCTTTTGCCTTTACCTGTGCACTCTCCGCCCCGCCCTTTTCCTCTTCAGCAGCCATGCGTTTATTGGCAAAATTGACTATTGCAATTCCTGCCCCAATTGGCAGGATTACTGCCATTGCATTACCTGTGGTAATATATGAAGTGACGCCTGCCAGTATTAGCCAAATAAACGAAAACATTGTTTTGTACGGATTAAATTCTGTCATGGCATCCTTCATGCCTTTTACGAACAACAGCACGAATGATGCCAGAATTATCCATGCAATCCAGATGAAGCCGCTTTGGATGAGCAATTCCCTCACTGCCACTAGCGGATCAAAATAACTAGAAACACCAAATGTATTTCCAAATATT
>JAGVYM010000037.1 GCA_018303245.1 Candidatus Woesearchaeota archaeon
GGAGCAAGATTTTGATGCTTTTTATAACAAGCATTGTGTGAGAATTCCTAATGATAACAACCCGTTTACAATTCTGGTTATTGATAAAGTGAACGTTCCTTCAAGACGGGAAGTGAGAGCTTTATTAGAGGAAGCATTGAAGCGTAAAAATACAAAGTTTGAGAAAAGTTGGATTTCAAGTTCTGGAAAGATTGTTGCGAGTATTGAGCAGTCCGGATGGTTTTCTACTCCTCGCAACGCAATCAGAACATTTCTCCAAGGCAGATTTTTTGATGAGCCACGCAAAGGTTCTTTTCGTTGTAGAGATGTACACGCGATATTTCCGAGTCAACTAGAAGATATTTACAATGATGGGCACATACCACAACTTGAACTTCAGAACCTGGAAGGTATTTTGGATTTTGCACGTGCAAAGATGTGTGAATACGCTATAGCGTACGTTTGGATTATTGGACATATTGATGTGATTTAAGTTTATTACTTTGAAGTCCAGGTTTCATCTTCGGGCTCGCCAGCAAGAACACCTAACTTATTAACATAACGACTCCACAGCAAGAGTGCAGCATTTTCGCAATTCGCTTCAAAATCACCCAGTTCAAAAATTGATTCTGGCCTGCCACCTGACAGATATGGTTTCACATTTCCATCTTTAAGAAGTTGCTGTTTAACTTTTTCTTCAATAGAACCTTCGTATCTGAAGAAGTTATACACCCTCTTTATCTGTGGCAGACATTCAGGATGGTTTACATATAAAACAGTGCCACCTTTGAAATCCACAGGAGTACGCAGTATTTTTTTGTCAAATTCCCAGAAGTCTGCTGTAGCTTCCCTTAACCCTCTATAGCACAGAAAGCGCAACCGTGCCTTTAGTTCAGGACTTTCTCTTGCGAACACTTTGATATACTCATTGCTTGGCTGGAAGATATTTTCTACAAACCAGTCAATAAATTTTTTTTGTTCTAACGCTGCAAACATAGAAAACTATCTATTTTTGCTATTTAAAAATGTATCTTTTTAACTACTTAACAAGGACTGCGTGGGGCACACACGATAAAATTGGTGCTGTACTGTATTTAAATAGTCACTTTGCGAGTTGTTCAAGTTGTTTTCTAAAATCAAGACTTGGCAGGTCAATAACTTTACCATCTGAAGAGTGTGGAGTCATATAGTAGGTAAGTGGTGCAAAAGCCATTGTGTTTCCATTCCAAATTTTGCAAAGAAGCTGCGTGTTGTCAATAAATATGCGGTCAGGAGAGGAGTGCTCTGTGAGAATCAGGAGCGAATGGTTTCTGCTCAAGAACCCAATATGCCTTGCGGACAAGCTCCATATTAGCAGGCTCTCCCCTTGCGAGTTTTTCAAGTTCGGGAATACCCTGCCGAAGAATCGGAACTTCGTAAGCGTAATTTTCCATTTTGTTAAGAGTGCTTGTGAATCGCTCGCACATCGCTTTGAAAGAAACGGGGCAAACTTTTTTATCATCATACGCAATTGGCGATTCTTCAACAATGTCAAGGTTGCCTAACGCAACTTTTTCTTCAAGACCGTTCTGTTCCACAAGCACTGGAGCAACACTCTTTAGTGTTTCGTTTGTATATAGAATAAACCAACGTGTCGCACACATCTTTGCGAGATTGTACACGTGTGCTTTTCCAGGGTCTATGGCCACGGTAACCCCACAAGTTTTGACAAAAGTTCCATTGATTTTGAAGAGCCGTACGGCTGAACATTGATTAATTTCCTTCTAAAGTCTGTGAGAATTTGCTTATATGGTTTTCTTGCAATCACAAAATCAGTTTTGTAGGAAGCAAGTGCAGCTCGGTATCTGATAAGTCCTTCTTCCAGTTCAATAAGTACGTCAACAAATTGAGGAGTTCCTGGCTTTGAGCTCAAGTTGGAAAGCCAAGAATCCAACAATTTCGCAGTATCATTAGGAAATTTTCCAGGACTGAACGTATTCAAAACTGCGGTTGCGAACGTCACCATATCGTCAAATTTGTCAAGCGTCATTACCGACGATAACTCTTTTTTGGCTTTTTAAAGCTGTCGGTAACGAAAAGTAAAAAAAAGCTAACTGGTTAACACGGCTTGCGCTTGCATATCCCAAAAGAGCCAGAATCGTATTTCTTCTGCGTCAGGTGGGGCATTGCTCGCTGAGAACTTTTGCATCAGTTCCTTGAACTTCATCTGTGATAGGTCGTACGCTTCTTGCGGAGACTTTCCACGTAACAATGCAAGCGAGACTTGGTTTGATGCTTCTTTGAATACATTTGCAAGCTCGTCATCCTTTGGTCTGCACTCCTTGTTTTTGTTTGTAAGGAAAGAGAACGGTTCAGTGTAGCCAATGTATGCTTTTGTTCCTTTCTCAACTGCGGAAACTCCAAGTTTTGCAGCAGAGTCACAAGAAAGAGCATAGATAACCTTGTGCTTAAGCACCGCTTCGTTATCATTACATTTGACCAATGGTTCATCTTTGTGACCTTTGACGGTTTCAGAGTCACCGTGCCCATTAAGAAAAATAAGGGACGGGTTTTGTTTGTTGAGAAACTTTTCAAACTCTGCTCTGGTCGCCTTTTCACCTGCAAGGTCTTTCATCGGAACGCCTCTTTTCTTTGCTTCTGCAATGATTTCATCGTTCCATTCTGAAAGGTATTTTGTAATCTTATCGTGTTCAGGGCGGGTGATAAGTGCGCTTTGAGAAGTCATTTTTTTACATTCCTTGTTTGAACGTTCTTAAGTATTTCATCTGTACTTCAATGAACTTTTTGCCAAAGTCATCACCTTTCTTGACGTGGTTTATGAGGTCTTCTTTTCCTAATGTCCCAAAGCTTCCCAAATTAATCTGGATGTATTCGGGCATTGTTTCCAAGCGTGCAAGGATGAGCTTTTTGATGTCTGAGTCTTCAGTCATATTAACTCCAGCTTTTCCAGCTTCTTGAGCACGTCCTTTCCTAAAGGAGTATCGTTATTGATTTCCACGTATGCGCTGTTCCACGTGAATGGTTTGTCTATGTTGCCCACTTTCATCACAGCTATTACTTCTTGTCTGACATTTTCAGGTAGATTTGCGTACACCTTCATAAAACGGTCTTTTGACATTAGTATTATCTCCTGTTTGTTTCTTTATAAAGATGGTGTACACTTAATATATACTTTTCTGTTTGGCTTCATTATCGGGGAATATTTGCAGCTTTACAAATCTCGCATCTTCTTGGCGGAGCTAACTCTCCTTGGACTAATTTAATTCTCTTGTTTTCCACAACAATCTTATCACTCTCATAATTTGGAGTCTCTTGTAGTATTGTCAGCAGTGTCCATCCAATAGATTTCCTCTTGAAACTATCACTTAACGTGCAAATGCTTAAGTGTTCATTAAACAAATCAAGAAAATCTCGGTGCGTCATCGAAACAGTCGGACTATTTTTTACCACATTCATCAGTTTGTCATAATGGTCTTTCAATCTTTCAGGGTTGTCAAAACACTTCCGTGAACAATAGTTACCAAAATACCAATTTACGAGTTGGCGCAGAGGATATTTTTTCTTTTCAACCATTTTTACCAATAGCGTTTCCGAGTTTGGTCATTCTTCCTTTTGTCTTGGTGCCCAGTAAGCCCATCTTCATTTTTTCATCAGGACTTGCGCGATAATACTCGGGAGCATAGCCTGTGCTCTCGAGTGCCATTTCAATAGCTGCCCTATACTCTTTTGAAATACCTTCTTCTTCCATCACCCAATCAGTTATAGGAGCAGCCCACTCAAGAATTACGCGACAAAGCCCACGTTTCACATTGGAATCCTTTTCTCTGCTTGCCTTATCTGCAACCTTGAAAAAGAAGTCGATGGGAACATCAAGACATCTTCTACTTTTTGCCGTGTACACTGCATTATTCCTCACTCTGCCATCTTTATCGCAAAGCGCTTTTAGCAAAAGCGCATCCACCTCCTCTGTTGCTCCATCTTTGCAATAGCTTACAACACATTCTTTCAAAACATTAAGTGCCAAGTTTTTCCCTTCCCAGTTCTTTGCACTCATATAAAGCTCTATAATGAGCGGAAGCACTAACTCACGTTCCTCAACTGTCACTTCCACAGTTTCATTTCCAAACTCTTCAATCATCAGCTTTCGATATTTTCCTTCCGAACTCACTATGTTATTCAATTTTTGTTGAAGAGGATGTTCCTTTAGCGAGAAAAGAGCGCGCCCCTTCACCCCCTGCGCTTCAACCGATTCAGGAAATACTTCAAGAATAATATCATTTATTGAGATTGCTTCCCTGTACTTTTTTGAACCCATCAGCTCACGTGCATCATTGAACATCACGCCAAGCTCGCGAGGCAATTTTGAATTCACTTCATTTATTCTCTCATTATATTCCTGCATTATTCTTGGTAACATCTTTGAGAACTTTTTCCCATCTTCAATGTTAAATTCACTAATTGCATTTTCAATCCAGTGTTTAATATCAGGAGATTGGTCGAAGCCATGAACTACTCCGGATTCAATATCAACGTACGCCTCGTATGCTCTTACCTTGCGCCCGTCAATTTTAATCACTTGTTCTTTTCCGTGCGTTTCATTATTGTCAATACAGCACCTCTTGTATTTCTTTCCGCTTCCGCAAGGACAGGGCCAATTTCTTCCCACTTTCATAATAAGCAGACAATACGGGGAAATATATAATTGCATCGCGCATAGTTTGCTTCTCTTTTAGTATCTTTTACAGTTAGCGCATCTAACTTCCAGAAAGATGCGTGGGGCAGGATTCGAACCTGCGAAAGCACTAAGCTAATAGCTTTCTACACACCATATGTGCTTGAGGCTATCCCCTTTGACCACTCGGGAACCCACGCGTTAGAATAAGTCTGTTCGGCAGTGTTTTTAAAGCTTTACTCTAACGAACTCAGTCTTTTCTCAACACGAGTCAGTTCTTCTTCAAGAATATCCCTGTTGCCTTTTTGAGAAGACTTCTCAGGTTCTTCTTTTCGAGGTTGTTGCGGAGAGTCTTCCACGCCGCCTTTAATTGGAACTTTAGGCAAATGGTTGCGCAACTTTTTGTTGAGCAACAGCAATTCGTCAAACACGCGCTGCAGTTCGTTTTCGACGCGCGCTTTTTCCTCTTTAACTTGCATGAACATCTCGTAACGTTTCAATGAATTAAGAACATTCTTTGAACTGATTAGTAATTCTTTGCGTACTTCAACATGATCCTTCACACCAACAAAAAAGAGTGTTTCGTCCATGGTTATTGCGAGAGCGACCGGTCGATTGAAGCAATACTTGCCTCAACACTCTCAAGCTCTTTTGCCCAGGTCGCAAGCTGCGCATCTTCTTGGGCTTTCATATCAGCAATCTTGTCCAGTAAGAACTTGGCTTGCTTGACCTTCTCACGCATAAGAGAGGTGATATCCATGATATCCTTGTAACTTTCAATTTTTACGAAGACAGGAGCTCTGTTTTCCATCATCACACCTTCTCTGCTTTCTCAATTAACTGGTCAACATACGCGAGCTTTTTCTCTACATCTTCAAGATGGGAACGCCAGCGCTCAAGCGCGCGCTCCTCGTCTGCTTTAAGTTCGGTCAACTTCTTGGCAAATCCTTCCGCATTCATAACGTGCGCGCGGATGCTGTTGGTATCATTGACAATGCGTTTGTAGTCCTCAACTGCAATAAATGCGGGATGAGGCATCATGCGCACGACTTCTGTTTCTTCTTTCATCTTCAGACCAGAATCAGTTTGTGACTTTCTTGCCGAATCTGAAAAATCCCCTGCCCCTTGCGTGAGCGTTTTATCAAACACAGTTACCTCTTTTTCCTCCGCAGGCGCAGGAAGGGCAGGTGGAAAATCCGGAAGAGTAAAATCAGACTCATTAGACGAAAAATCAGGAATAGCTTGTGGCATTGAGGGGGCTTGCGGTGGACGGATAGAATCAAAATCACCACGGAATGTCATTGGTGGAGACGGCGGCGGTGGAAGCGGAAGCTCACGACCTTTTTTTGTTCCTTTGAGAAAATCCATGATTGCCATCCCGGTTTTACGTTTCTCATGCAACATATAAGGTTTTACCACTATTCGCGAATGGTAACATTTGCCCTTTCATCGGGCATAAGCTTTATAATCCCTCACTTTGTTTATTACTCTGTGTCTGAAATAAAGTGCGAGCCAATAATTTCATATTTTCATACTTGGCACTTTATTTCCGAGCATGCTCAAGAATCACAGCAATCGAACGTTATGCGAAAAGGTGATTCTTGACATGGAACAGAAACCTATCGTCGCCAGATTCATCCTTGAGATATTTGGAGCGCCCAAAGAACACATCATCAAAGCACTCCGTGACCACATGAACAAAGTCAAGGAAGACTACGATGTTCACTACGAAAAATACGCAGAACCCATCCCTAAAGAAACACTATTCACGCAATTTGTTGAGATTGAAGTGGCTTTCAAGGATGCACAGCAATTGCTTGACTTTTGCTTTGACAACATGCCGAGTAGCATCGAAATCATCAAACCTGACGCTTTGAGCATCCCAGTCAAGGAATTAGAAGATGTCCTCAACGACTTCTCCGCAAAAATCCATCATACTGACGCAATGATTACAAACCTGAGCGCTCAAAAACAAGTGCTTGACCGCAACACAGTCAACATCTTCCACAACTTCATCAAATACGCGTGCGCAACAAAGCCGCACACCATCGCCGACTTAAGCAAACTTTTGGGAATAGATTCAAACGACCTTACTCAATTCGTTGAACATTTAGTCAAAAAAGGAATAATCAAAAAAGAAGGGACAACATACACAACACATGGATGAAGAGCTCAAGGGAACACTTGAAGCCATTCTGTTTTCCGCAGCACGCAAAGTAGAACTTGCCGAACTTGCAAAACTGTGCAGAAAATCTGAACAGGATGTGCTGAACGTCTTAACTGAATGGAAAGTACACCTAGATTCCAAACCAGGAAGCATCGCGCTCTTGCAAGAAGGCACAGGCTGGAAACTCACGGTGCGCGATCAATACACTGCTGTTGTCAAAAAAGTTGTTTCTAAAACAGAATTGCCTAAGAGTATCTTGCAAACCCTTGCAGTCGTTGCGTACAAGGCTCCGGTCTTGCAATCTGCGGTGATTAAAGTGCGCACGAACAAAGGGTACGAGCACTTGAACTACTTGGAAGAATCAGCGTTCATCACGCGCGAGAAAAAAGGACGAACAAAACTGATCCGGCTCGCGCCTAAATTCTTTGATTACTTTTCCATCGACCCCTCACAACTCAAAAAGAAATTTCATTCGATGGGAGATGTAGAGCACGCGATTGAGGCGAAAGAACAAGAACATGAACAAACAGTCACCGACCAGCAAGCAGAAGCAAGACACAATCTTGAAACACCGCAGATAAAGATACACGGCAAAGTGCTTGAGACGTATCCGGTGATTGAACCGATTGCAGAAGTGACTCCTTCTGGTGTTGAAGTGTTTATGGAAAAGTTAGGCGAACTTGATGTGTATGATTTGCCGGGAAAACACAAAAAACTAGAATACGACGGGAAACAGGAGCATCATGCGCACATGAAACATATTTCTGAAACTGATGTAGAACAAGTGACGCCTGCTTCGGTTGTAGTCTTGGAAGAGCCTGAGCAGACTCCGGAACAAAAAATACATGATGAAGTGCGCGCAAAAACAAAGAAAGTGAAATCGCGCCCATTTGAAAGCAAAGGGCTTTATCCTGAAGGAGTCTCTCCGGAAATGGAAAAACGAGTTGATGCGCGCGTCAAAGAAATTGTGGAAGGAGAGCACCCAGAGCACAAAGACTCCAAGGATGAACAATGAAATTCTTACTTCAATGTAAACATTGCGGGAATAAAATGCAGTATAAACCAGTCGGTGGGATTGCTCGAAAGTCTAAAAAGTGTGTTTATTGCGGACGAAGTTTTACGGTGAATGACCAAATAAGAAAAGAAATTAAATAACTACTCTCTATCGACGTGGACTACCCCACGGGCACGCCCATCGTTGCTGAATCGGTTATTGGCGTTCAGATAGATGATGACGACGTTGCCGCCAAGACCGACAGCCCGCACTTCTGCGTCGTCGTTTGTCACGCCTAACTGTTCTAAACTCTTAGGAGTCAAGGTGTATACAAAACTATTTTTGTAACCTTTTCTGTGCAAGAAATTTGCATAGCTTTCTGCAATGTCTCCGGTGAAGGCTTGGACTACTTTGTTTTGACCAAATGCGGAACTTCCATTAGGGTGAACTGGGCGCGTTGAGAGTTCAAGTGGGCTTTCTTTCACTTCAACAATCCTGCCTGCTTTTTCTGCACGGTCAAGAATTCCTGCAACGTGCTTGTCAGTCTTTGGCAGGAGCCAATTGTTGTTTGATTTATGCGCGTTATAGCCCTCTTGTGAGCGCGCAAGAATAATGTTTTGTTCTGGATTTGCAACATCATCAAACGCAGCATACCACTTGCCGTCAACTTTTACATACGCAACCGCTGTGCGAGTCGCTTGGTAGTCGTTTGCGTTATCCTGCCCGTTTGCTTCGATACGAAGCGCCAAACCTTCGCGAGCGCTTTGCAAAACTGCACCGCGCTCTTCAGCAAATTTGACAGCGTTTTGCCAGGTCAAATATCCTGGAGAGCTTTCTGTAAACTTCACATTTTCAAAACCAGCTCTTTCAATCTGGTATTCTGGACTACTTACGAATTTCATAGCCATTGTGACATCACCAACACTCGAGCTTTTTCAGGCCTATTTAAATCTTTCGTTCAGTTGACACTTTTGAGTGGTTACTTTGATTATTGTTGATTGTAGATAACAGAATCAACGTCTCGCTTAATGTTTCTGTTCCTTTTCCCCAATTTATTGGCGTGAGTTCGTAGAGCGTGTCTTGCTTTATTTTCATCTTGAACTTCAAGTTATGTTCTTTAGCCCTTCCAGATAATCTTCGTAAGCAATCGGAGATTTCATTCCCATATCTGCAAGAAGGTCCATGAGTTCGCTTATTGACGTGTGCAGTTCTTTTGCTGTTTTCTCTAAAGAAAGCCGGCCTTCTTTATACTGCGAAAGAACGTAATATCTCCACCCGTACTCTATTAATTCCCTTGCCGCTGCTGTTTTGTCAACTTTCTTGGCAATAGATAGTTTCTGTATGTGACCTAGTTCGTGTTCCTTGAATCTGAAGCTCACAATATCAGCCATTTTTTTCACCTTCAATGATGTTTTTTACGTCTCTTATTATTTCTGTATCGTAACGGCCGTATTTCTCCAAAGTTTTGAGTTTTGCCCGTGCCATTTTTTTATCGAGTTTGCCGTTCTTCACCAGATAAATCAAACAATGGATTGCTGTTATGAACTTAATGCCTAGTGTCTTGCACGCCTTGATGGCGCGCCAGTCATCAGTTGCTACTATGTTCCTTTCTTGATATGTTGATGCTATAGTCTCTGCTTCGCCAGCGCCTATGCCAAAGTCGTCCATCAATTTCTGAAATTCACTCTTCTTTTGGGTTTCCGTGATGATTTTTTCTTGCAACAATGCGGAGATGATTTTAGCATCCTCAAGTTCTTTTTTCTTGAGTACTTCCGCTTTTACCATTCGAGTTATTACGATATTCTTTTCTCCCGCAAAAGTCCTTAGTAGCGTTACCTTCGCAAGCAAAATTATTGTTGATGAGTCTGCAATGAGCACTTCCATTTGTAATACTAAAGTACTCTTTTGTAATATATAAATGTTGCGCTAAGTGACATCTTTCAAACGTACATAGTTATATCTTTTCGGAGTGCTTACACTGTTTCTTTTCTATATTCTAGATAAATCTGCTTTCCGCAACCTTTTTAAGCTGTCAAATGTGCCACTTTATCGACGATAAGAGGGGCTTTATACGTTACTACTTCCTATGGCCGAAACACCACCACCAACAGAGCGCATCATCACCCGCATTATTGAGCAGGAGATGAAGACTTCCTACTTAGACTATTCCATGTCAGTTATTGTTGGAAGAGCGCTCCCTGACGTTCGTGACGGCCTTAAGCCAGTCCACCGCAGAGTCCTGTTTGGCATGCACGAAATGGGACTTGCCCATAACAAGCCCTTCAAGAAGTCTGCACGTATCGTGGGAGACGTCATGGGTAAGTATCACCCCCACGGTGACTCAGCCATCTACGAGACCATGGTGCGCCTCGCGCAAGACTTCTCCTTACGATACCCACTTGTCAATGGGCAAGGAAATTTTGGATCTGTCGATGGAGATAATGCCGCTGCGATGCGATATTGCGTCACGGGCGATACGCTTGTTGTGACCGAAAAGGGACTTGTTCCGATCAATGAACTTTCAACTTCTGAAAACACCAACGTCAAAATTCTTTCAAAAGATCAGCAAACACATACTGCATCCAAATGGTTTGACTCAGGCGAACATCCAACACGTAAGATAACAACGACCAAAGGATATTCATTGCAAGGGTCATACAATCACCCTGTGCTTACATTAACCGCAAATGAGGCTGGTAAACCAATTTTTGTCTGGAAACTGCTCGAAAAAGTAACTGAAGGAGATTACGTCGTACTTGACCGCTCGCAAGCACTCTGGCCGCATACAGAAGTAAACTTGGAAAAGTTTTACCCTTCCTTTGAACATTTACGCGTCAAACGAGTCCTTCCTATTTCTCTTGACGAAGACCTCGCGTTTATCCTCGGGGCACTTCTTGCAGAAGGTTTTATTGGTGAGAAAAAGATTGAATTCTGCAATACTGACCGTGCTTTTGTCAAGGCATTTGAAGAAGCTTGGAAACGTGCCTTCCCTGATTCAACACTTCACCGCTTTGAACGCAAACCTTCTTCATACGGCAAAAAACCATATTCGCGACTTGAATGCCATTGTGTTGCGACCATTGCATTCCTCCACTCAATAGGTCTTCCTGCAGCAAAGGCGCGTGAAAAAGTAATCCCTTCTGCCCTCTTCCAGTCACCTCAGCACATTGCCGCATCATTTCTTCGCGCGTACTTTGAAGGAGATGGCTCAATATCATCCGCTCCCAAAATGGTCGAACTTAGCTGTTGTTCCGTGAGCAGTAAACTTATTGAGCAGCTTCAAACATTCCTTTTGCGCTTTGGAATTGATTCTTTCAGACGTTACGATAAACACAGAACAATATACAAATTGTACTTGCGAGGGGCACGCAACATATTAAAGTTTTCCCAGAATATTGGCTTCTTCTCAGAACGCAAGAATGCAAAGTTGGATCATGTTATTTTGAATTATAAAAAAGATTATTCACAAACTGATTATGTTCCGTTCATCTCTGACTATATTCGTTCGCTTGGATCATCCTCATTTGTTGCAAAGCACAACTTCGACCGATATCCAGCAATGCAAAAAAACTATGCGCTTATCTCTGAAGTAATTCAAACGCAAACCGGACAAAGCCAAGCTTCGCTTTTTGAATACTTTATCACGCACAATTATTTGTTTGAGCAAGTTGTTTCCATTCAAGAAGCAGGAATACAACCCGTATTCTCTATCAAAGTTGATAGTGATTGTCATTCTTTCGTCGCAAACGGCTTCATCAACCACAATACGGAAGCGCGCATGAACAAGCTCGCAGAAGAGCTCTTGCAAGATATCGACAAGGACACGGTAGAATTCGTCCCGAACTACGACGGCTCACTCAAAGAACCAAGCGTTTTACCGGCAAAAGCGCCCAACCTACTCATCAATGGAAGCTCAGGAATCGCAGTTGGCATGGCGACGAGCATCCCGCCTCACAACATGAACGAAGTCTGTGACGCAGCCATCAAAACTATTGACAAGCCCACACTAGAATTCCACGAATTACTATCTGTCATTAAAGGACCTGACTTTCCCACCGGTGGAATCATCATGGGCTCAAGTGGGATGATTGAAGCCTACAAAACAGGACGCGGCAAAGTCATCGTGCGCGCGAAAACACACATGGAAGAAAACAAGAACCGCGCACGCATCATCGTTGACGAAATCCCTTACATGGTCAACAAATCACAACTCATCGAAGCAATCGCAGAACTTGTCCAAGAAAAAAAGGTCCAAGGCATTTCTGATTTACGTGACGAAAGCGATAGGGAAGGAATGCGTATCGTCGTTGAGCTCAAACAAGGAGCAAACTCAGATGTCGTGCTCAACCAACTGTTCAGCCACAGCAGGATGCAAGAAACGTTTAGCATCAACCTGCTTGCACTAGTTGACAACCAACCCAAAGTACTCTCTCTGGCAGAAATCATCAAACACTTCATCGACTACCGCGCCCTTGTCGTACGCAAACGAACTGAATTTGACCTAAACGCGGCAGAAGACCGCGTCCACATCCTTGAAGGACTCATCACCGCGCTCGACCACATCGATGCAATCGTTAACCTCATCAAAAATTCAACATCCGCAGATGACGCCAAACGCGGACTAATCGACAAATACAAACTTAGCGAAAAACAAGCCCAAGCAATTCTCGACATGACCCTGCGCAGGCTTGCCTCCCTTGAACAAACCAAAATTCGAACTGAACACTCCGACCTTTTGAAACTCGTCAAAGAGCTCAAAGAAATCCTTGGAAGCGAACTCAAAATACGCGGAATCATCAAGGCGGAACTGTACGAGCTCAAAGAAAAATACGGAGATGCACGCAGGACCGACATCAGAGCAGGAGAAGCAGCAGCACTTGAAGATGCATCACTCATTAAACCGGAGGAAGATGTCATCACCATCACGCACGCAGGATATGTCAAGAGACTCCCTAGCGACACGTACAAGCAGCAGCGCAGGGGAGGAAAAGGAATAATCGCCGCAGAAACTAACGATGATGACTTTATTGAAAATTTATTCGTGGCCAACACGCACGACTCAATATTATTTTTCACCAACAAAGGAAAAATACACTGGCTCAAAGTCTACCAATTACCTGAAGCAGGACGATACGCAAAAGGAAGCGCAATCGTCAACCTATTGCAGCTTGGTGAAGGAGAGAAAGTTACTGCATTTATTCCAGTCAAAAAGTTCGAGCAAGGCAAATTCCTGTTCATGGTCACTTGTAATGGAACAGTCAAAAAAACATCACTTGAAGAATTCAGCAACCCCCGCAAAGGAGGAATCATCGCCATAAACCTAGAGGAGGGAGACGAGCTTTGCAGCGTCATGCTCACAAACGGGTCGCAAGATATCATCATAGCAACGGAGAAAGGAATGGGAATCAAGTTCAACGAGAAAAACGTGCGCCCCATGGGACGCGCAGCAGCAGGAGTCATCGGAATCAAATTACGCAAAGACCACGTCGTAGGAGCAGCGCTTGCTGAAAGCAAGAAGACACTTTTAACCCTAACTGAGAAAGGATATGGCAAACGTACTGAGATGTCAGAATACCGTCTCACTGCGCGCGGCGGAGTCGGTATTATCAACATGAAAATCACCGACAAAAACGGTAAAGTGGTAAGCATCGTGACGGTTTCTGATGACGACGAACTCATGCTGATCTCTCAAAATGGCACCCTCATCCGCACCCCTGCAAAAGGAGTGAGCGTCATTGGACGAAGCACTCAAGGAGTGCGCGTGATGAAACTTGATGAGAAAGATACTGTTATAAGTGTTACAAAAATTGTGCCGGAAGACACCGCATGAACGGATTTGTTCTTACCAATTCCGGGCTTGAAGAGATAAGCGCAAACGAGATTAAGATGCTTGTGAAAGCGCAGGACGTTCTTATTTTTCCTGGAAGAATTATGTTTAGCGAATTGAAAATCCAGGACTTTGTAACACTCTGTTATCAGGGGCGCACGTTCTCAAAAGTTGTTATGGAACTTGCATCTGCACAACTTACAGGACACCTACCGCCTGAAGAATTGCTTGATGGTGTTAAGCCTTACTTGGCAGAGCGAGCAGTGGTTCAGTGCGAACGACACGGCGAGCATAACTTTACATCCTATGACGCAGAGCATCACCTCAACAAAATACTTGCTGGCAAATACGGAGTCGCGGTCGATTACAAAAAACCACAAACAACCTTTTTTCTCTTCATTGATGGAAAAGACTGCCATTTCGGAATTGACTTCTCTGGAATTGACCTTGGGCGCAGAGACTATCGCATCTTCTTAGGAAACGACGCACTTAAAGGAAACGTAGCCGCATCATTACTCTTTATCGCAGATTACCAGCCCAAACACGCAATGCTTGACCCATTCTGCCGCCACGGCATCATCCCTATTGAAGCAGCACTTTATTCTACAAACACGTCCTCACACAAATACGACCGCGAAAAGTTCGCATTTGCAACAATGCCAAGTGTCAAGCCCAAATTTGTTGACAAAGAAAAAACTTTTCCAGGCACCATTATAGCAATGGATGACAACTTTAAACACGTCTCTGCAGCGCAGAAGAACGCGAAAATAGCAGGAATTGTCAAAATGATTGAATTCTCCCGCACCAATCTGGAATGGCTCGACTCAAAATTTGGCAAGAATTTTTTGGATAGGATTATCACGTTTCCACCGCAGCCAGGACGAAGCCTCGCCGAAGGACTTGCCGAGAAGATTTATCACCAAGTTTTTTATCAAGCGGAATTTATCCTCAAGAAAACAGGGACGATCACGCTGTGCATGAAACGCGGTGTCGAGCTTGCGAAGAAAAAAGCAGCGGAATTTAAATTCACAATTGTAAAAGAACAGAAGATAAAACAAGGAAAGGAAGAACTTACTGTTCTGGTGTTTGGACACTAGCCCTTTTGCGAAAGTGCTAGAACCCCAAACTGTAAGTGGGATTTCTAATCCCACGACAACCGAGTGTGCTTCGAACTTACTGTTTTGATGTTTGGGCAATAACTTGTTTAGCTTTCTCTTTATTTAACATCTCTTCAATACTTATGTCTGGAGGCCTACGGGCAATTTCGTAACCAGGAAGAGTCATGTGCACGTGCTCTGTCCACACTCGATACATCCGCGCTTCTTCAATAGAACTTGAACTCACAAATTCAACTACAGGAGGGTCCAATCTGTTTTTAAGACATGCACAGCTTTCCGCAAGGCCATACGCTGTAAGAAGTGTACTAGCAACAAGTGCCAATGTTTTACTCATTGTGTGAACAGAATAGGGGAGCTTCATAAAGTTCACGACACATTTCACCGTTAGATTTATAAAGCCGTTTTTCTGTATATGCGCTGGGTTGGGTGGGTAACAAGCCGCCGGGTTAACACCTGAGGAAAGTCTCCCCACCACAAACACGCGGCTCAATTTGCCTAGCATTTTGAGTTCGAGCAATCGAAGGCAACATAACAGAAACGGACCTTGAAGAGGGAGGAGGATGTGTGACTCCTGCGGCGACGCGGGCATACGCACGGACGTTCCTCTTCGATTGGATGAAACGGACACCCCCGCAGGTGCAAGTGCCTTTGCGCACGCATAGTTGAATGCTTGAATTGGCTGTCCTGATGGGTCAAACCGTCATTGGCGTACATCGTCAAATAGGAGCCTTACACAAGGGAGCTTATTCCTGCCCAACCCAACTTTTATTTCGGAACGAACCCTGCACGGTCGATTTCAACTGTGCGGTGAGTTTTATAGAAGTCAGTCATCTGTTTTTTCCAACGTTCAAGCTGTGCGTACGTGATCGCCCTGTTCGTTTCGCTTATTCCAAGAATTTTACACGCCCATTCGTACACTTGAATAAAGACTCGGTAATTTCTACTTTTTGT
>JAGVYM010000066.1 GCA_018303245.1 Candidatus Woesearchaeota archaeon
TGAACTGTCAAACCAGTAGAAAACTACAATGACGACTATGCTTGAGTCCAACATCAACGGATACAACGTTGAGGAACAAATCGCGGAATCAGACTCCACACGAGTCTTACGAGTGCGAAAAGGTGGGCAAGCGTTCGCCATGAAAATAGCAAAGGAAGGACGTGCGCAGCAACTTCTCGCCGAAGGAGCCGTGCAACAAAAACTTTCCCATCCCCACATTGCGCGCCTCCTTGACCTCCACCGCGAGCCAACATACCTGCTCTTTGAGCTTTACCCAAAAACAGTGCGTGACAAACTCGAACGAAAACTCGACCCTTACGAAGCAATCGATATCACCGTTCAAGTCCTCGAAGGACTCGCTTATCTCCATGAGCAAGGGGTCGCGCACAAAGACCTCAAGCCAGAAAACCTACTATTGGCAGGCGATGGACGAGTCGTAATCGCGGACTTTGGAATCTCAAACACAGGAGTCCATAATACAAACGTGTCGGGAAAGCCTGAAGGAACAGACGCGTACCGAGCGCCTGAGCAACGAACCGGACCAGGAGACCAACGATCAGATATGTACTCTCTAGGAATCATCCTCTATGAACTTCTCACCGGCCAACGACCAATTCCCCTGTATACTCCTGCATCAGAACGGTGCAGCTCACCAAAAGAACTTGACACGTTCATCGAAAAATGCTTTTCAGAAAAACCACATGAACGGCCAACCGCAAACGAAGCACTGAATATTTTAGCCACAATTCCACTACGCAATACGGCGGTGTTACGCGCAAAAAACACTGCACTTGAAACACAGAACTTGGACTTAAGAAACATCAATTCGGCATTAAAGCGCGAGGTAGGAAGCAGATATCGGTTCCGAACAGTACTTGCAGCGGCGACAGCAGGATTCTTGCTTGGTGCCGGAATACGCGATTGCACTGAACGCATCCACACCAGAACAGAATCAACAGAATACTGGTACCAAATAACTCTTGAAAATGGAGAATATGTCCTCAACTTTCCCGTTGGACTTGACAAGACCGCAGGACCGACACGACCATACTTAATTGAAGAGTCTGCACGAACTCCTCTACGGATTATCATCGACCTTGCACAAGCAAACGACGAAAAATATCACCGGATACGAAACGAAAACGGAGAAGAACGAGCGACGTATACACCAAGGCACATTGAAGACGTACTCAAAGCACTTGGACCAAAAATCATTCGAGAAAAATGTGAAACAACATACAACCGCTTATTCCAAAGTGAAGGTGGCTTCTCTGAGATTACCGGACGAGAGCTTCCCACTACCGCGAACTCTGCAGGCCAACAACGATAAGAACGCCGATGGCAAGCAAGGCAGCGCCCACACTTAACACTACGCTATTCCCAAGCACTGCAGAAGCACCTGACGTATTTCCCGTCAAGCCACCGCCGCCAAGAAGCCCAATTCCAAGAATGGCAGCAAACACAAACATGATCGTAATTACCATCGGATATTTCATAATATCACCTTTTTTGAGTTCAAAGCGCAAGTATGTATAAATACGTTTCCATAACCTATTTAAACAAGCAGGCATACGCACATCTCATGGAAAAAAAGAGCGGAAGCGTGCAGTTGTGGAAAAAACCCAAAGGGGCACGCGTTGTCGTTGGATTTCCCGGATTTGGACTTGTCAGCACGATTGCAATCGGATTCTTAGTCGACCATTTGAAATGTGAACAGATAGGAAAGTACTGGTTCGAAGAAGGAACCCCAACACTTGCAATTCACAGTTCCAAACTCATGGACCCAGTGGGCATTTACTACAACAAAAAGCGCGCCTGTAACCGGCCAGGAATGGAAAGCAGCAGATCTTGTTCTCGACGTCGCGCGGCAACTGAACGCCAAAGAGATTATCGCGACCGAAGGAGTTGGGAGCAAAGAGCCAGGAACATCACGCGGATTCTTCTATTCCTCTACACCTGAAGGCAAAAAGAAGTTTGAAAAGCTCAAAGTTGAAGGGCTTGGTGAAGGAATCATTGTAGGCTTGACCAGCGCGATATTACTTAAAGCACCTGGAGAAGGATTTAACACCTCCGCACTATTCGCGGAAACGCACAGCGCGCTCCCCGACTCAAAAGCAGCCGCAAAAATCATCGAACTACTCGACCAATACATCGGGCTCAAAATAGATTACAAACCATTACTCAAGCAAGCAGAAGCGTTTGAAGACAAACTCCACTCCATAATGGACCAAGCAGTCAAAGCAAAAGAAATGAAAGAACAAAAAGATACGAATTATTTCGGATGAGACCGATATTCTGGGGATTAATAGCTTTTGCCATCTGCGCAGTTGGATGGGTGCTTTTCACCGTAGTTGCAGTAGTTACTTTAGGCACAATTCGCGCACCTGCTAATTTCTTTGGAATATTGATGGCTGCAAGCATACCTGTCGCGGTTCTAGTTGAGTTGATTTTGTGGGTAAAAAGAAAGAAAAAGTAAAGAGAATTAGGCGTCCACGATTTTGCCATTCTGTACTTTCTTAAGGGCAAACCCCTTGATAAATCCTCGCTTGCCATCAGATACCAAATGTCCAGACGCGCCGTTCCACTCTTTGATATTTGCAAGCGCATCTTTGAGGACGGCTGGGTCGGTTGAGCCTGTTTCATTCATCGCGTGGGCGAGCATCATCACTGCATCAAATGCTGAATCGGCACCAATATCAGGAGCAAGTCCAAATTTCTGCTTGTATTCTTGCGTAAATTCTTTTGTTGGAGTCAGGAACGTTGGAAACACAAGTCCCTCGTAGGCCTCGCCTGCCTGGCTTACAATGTTTGCATCCAAAGACATTGAGTAAAATGGCAAATCAATTCCTAACTCGCGTATGCGTTTTGCAGCAATCACTCCTGCATTAACCACTCCATTGGTCAAGACTACTGCATCAACCTTTGCATCGCGAACTTTCGCAGCGTCCGCGCGCAAATCCACATCAGACGGAGCAGGCTCAAGTAAAACCGATACTGTTCCGCCTAGCTCTTCAAACCTGCGCTTGAACGCATTTGTTTGGTCTTGAACCCAGACTTCCTGCTGGCCGAACACTGCGACGTTTCTGTGGCCCTGTGAGAACACAAGTTCTGCAAGCTTCTCTGATAGAATAAAATCGTGCGGCCACGTATTAAAGAGGAACTTGCTTCCTTCGTTGAACTCTTTCACGCCAAGCGATGGTGAAATCATCAGCACCTGATTCTGATCCGCCTGTTGTACAAGAGCAAGGCCGGAACGAGACCAGGTCGTTCCGATAATAATGTTGATTCCTTTGGTCTGCACAAGATTCTCAAATGCACTCAATGCAATCTTGGGATCACTTTTATCATCTTGGTGATCAATACTAACAAGACGACCGCCGATTCCTCCTTCCGCATTGATTTTCTCAACAGCTATGTCGATGCCGTTCTTTGCCGCGATTCCCCACGAAGCACCTTCTCCGCTTAAAATAAGGATACTGCCGATATGAATAGGCTCATTATTCGCTATGTTCCCTGTTGGGCTTGCGCAGCTTGCGAGCACAAGCAACACGATCATACACCAGTTTGTCAGTTTCATATTTCCACCTCGGAATTGTTAAATTAGTCTCTTCAAGGTGGTCACTTAATTAAATATATTCACTCTCCATTTTTGGAGGATAATGAATACTCAAATACTGGAAGATATCGGACTCTCGACGGCAGAAATCAAAACCTACCTTGCACTGCTTGAAGTTGGCTCATCAACCGCAGGACCTATCATCGAAAAATCAGGCCTGCAATCTTCAGTTGTGCATATGACCCTGGGCAAACTCGTCGGAAAAGGATTTGTCTCATTTGTCCAAGAAGGAAAACGCAAACATTACCAGGCGGCAAACCCTAAGCACATCCTCGAATACCTCAAAGAAAAACAAGACAACTTTTCGCACATTCTCCCCGAACTTCTCGCCAAACAACACCATGAAAAACTCGACGTGACCGTCTTTCGCGGAATCCGAGGAATCAAAGAAATCCTCTACGAGCTTCTCGAAGCAGGAGGAACAGAACACCACACCATTGGATCAACGAAAGAATCACTTATGATTCCAATCGAGTGGTGGCTCGATTACCACCGCAAACGCGCAGCAAAGGGTGTCAATGCAAAACTATTGTTCAATGAGTCCCTGAAGTCATGGAAGGCAGAAAAGCTCTACGAACGCGTCGAAGTGCGCTACACTAACGCCGGATTTGAGCCACTAACTGAAACAATCATCCGTAACGACAAAATAGGCCTCATCATCTGGACTGAGAAGCCCATCGGAATCCTCATCCACAACAAAACAGCCGCTGAATCCTACGACAAATACTTCACGCTTCTTTGGCAAGCAGCCGGAAAACGCTGATTTTTCACCCAGCAAGTAGGAAAAGTCTGCTTTTCACTCCCTGAACCACACTATGCTTCTGAACCCTCACCTTCCAACCAAACGCACCCCTTTTGATGCTCGAAGCTAAACGAAAAGCGAAGAAACACATAGTGCCTACGTTCTGTTTGATTGGTCGCCTACCACTAGCCGACGCTCCGAACTGAAGCAAACAATGCCTGCCCTCACTTTCGCTTCGTGCGTTACCGCTAGACTGCAGGCATTTTGCTGCGTACAGCCACATCTTTTGCCGCCCCCCCTATCGAAGCAGAACAAGCACGCCAAAAATCCACAATAGGCACCAGAAAATTCAGAACGAAGCGCCGTTCGTGCACCCAGAACGCCAATTTTGAACACTCACTTTTCACGAACAAACCAAAGCAATGGTGAGAAGTGCCAGCAATTGTTTTCAATATTAACAATATTCTAGAACGTAATGATTGTAAAACATCTAACGTAAACTAACAACAACAAAAATAATATAAACTCGATAAAACAAAACAGCTATTGAAAAATGCAGAAAAGAAATATAAAAATAAACTTCTGAAAAAGAAAAAATTTAAAAAGAGAAACATCGACGATAAAAGTGAGGAAAAGGTGGCAAAAAGACAACACGCGTTTGCTACGCTGCATTAGAAGCCTTACAACGAGCCAATAGTGGGCCGAACGTAAAAAAGGTGGCAAAAAGCATAAGTGTCAAAAACAAGCCTGCAAAAGCGAACTTGAAGTTGTAAGGGATTACGCCAGAATTCTCCTATTTGTGCAAGCTTTTGGAAAGTTTGGCACGGAACCTTGCTGCCACGAACAGACCCCCTTGACCTCAAATGTCGGGAAAATACAAGAAATGCGACAAAAATGCCGGCACCGTCGGGGAAATGGGTGAAGAACACATTTTTTCAAAAATCTTCGCGCCTGGAGCTTCTAATGCGAAAATCGCCTATTATGAGCACGTTTTGAGCCAAAACTGTCCAAAGTTGTCGGGGTTATCAACGGGACCTGTCGGTAAAATCGGAACATTTTTATGCTCCGCCCTTCTTCCTGAACACATGGAAATCCTCCTCGAAAATGCAGAAGCGACCTCGAACGACGTCGAAGAACTCGCAAAAATACTCGCGGTACGCTTTGGACTTGCCCCACGCAAAAAAGATGGCAACGCACAGCTCCACAAACTCATGTTACACCTGTACGAGCGCAAGAAAGAAGCAAACCGGGAAAAACGACCAGAAGTAGCAGTTGTCCCCGTCGAAGAAATGGCTCTCTACGCAGGCATCAAACGACAAACGATGTACGATTACCTCCACCGCTGGCTCGACTTGCAAATCCTCAAAAAAACCAGCTTTGTCTCAAACGGAAAAGTGGTGATTGGCTATGAACTGAACGGCACGAACCTTGAAGGGGCATTTCGCAAGGCAGAAACGACGATAAAAAACCACATGGACGCAAGCTTCAAGCTCATCGAGAACTTACAAAATGAAATCAAAAAAGAAAAGTTGCGTGACGCTAACGCAGCCAGCCCGTCAGAAGGGCATTTAAGCCAATAACGTTCTTCTTCGCCTGTAGTTCACGGAACATGGGATCAAGCTTCAGGAAGACCACACTGCCATCATAGCGCTTAAGCACCGGGACCCCTTTTTGAATCATTCCTGTAACGTGATTCATCACGAGCTCTTTGGTCAGCAGCGTCTTACGCGCGAGCTGTTCATATGAGACATACGGCTGAGTTTCTGTGAGGATGTACAGCGCGTGAAACACTTCTTTTTCTTTACCAGATAACGACTGCAGTTCGAACTTACTGTCAGACTGTACGCCTTTGACACACAGCGTAAGATCGTCTATACGCTCAGTAATCCGGTCCAGTCTACGATTGAGTTCATTCAAGAACTCGTTCGTCGCTGAAAGCTCCGTTGTGTTCTCATTGATGGCCAATCGATGGTCATCAAGTTCCTCTCTCATGTGGTCCAACACGATGGAGATTTGCTGGCGAAACACGGCCGCATCACTCGACAGCAAAAGTTCTTGCTTGTCGCGAATGTCAACCACCCCGTTTGTTGAATGGATTTTTAGGAAAACGCTTTTGCTTAAATAAGTTTGGGTGATGAAAAAAATATACTGGTTGTTTTGTCGACGAGAATCAGTGTTCCGCATGATGCGTATTCGCAACGTAAATGGTGTGCTTTCCGTCACTAATTTCCTGCAGTTTTTGCTCATCTTCCATCTCTTCCAAGATGCGATAAAAGCTGGATTTTGAACATAGGCCTTGTTCTTCAACGATGATTTCGCGCAGCTGCAGCGCGCCAATCTTGCCATACTTGTGGACTAAACTGAGGACAAGATTCTTGATGTACTCTTTGCTGTTACGCACGAGCTTCTTCATCAGACGTTCTTTGAGCGAAGACTCTTCTTCCTGCGGTGCCTGCACTTGGACTTCCTGCACGATCGTACGCGGCTGTTTTTTGAGCTCCAAAATCTCCAACTTTTGTTCCACATGTTTGAGGCGCGAAATGACTGGTTCAAGAGAATAATGAGCGTCGATGATTGCTTTGATTTGTTCCGGGGTTCTTGGAACGTGCGAGAATATGACCTTAAGTTCATTCACCGACAATTTCTGCTCGTCACACAAACGGCGCAGAGCAGTGTTCTGCTCGTGCATTTGCTGATTCTGTTGATACAGATATTGCACCCACTGGTACAACGTTTGTGTGTCCTGGCGGACTTTTGCGAACGAATCAGCGACGGACTTGTCCATCTCCTCAATCCGCTGCGCTGCACTGAAAAGTCCAAACATAACGGCAAGAAAATGCTTTTGCTTTAAATATTTTGCGCTGCGACAGTCCCAGGACCGTCCCAAAGTGGGACTAAGACGGTCCCAGAAAAGGACCGTTCCGTGAGACCGTCCCGCAAAAAATTGAGATCTTCCCAAAAAAGACCGTCCCAACACCTCTTCTGACGATAAGAAGGCACAGTTGGGACCACAGTGAGACTCAAAAACGCCCTAAAAACGTGCAGTTGAGACGGTCTTGAGACCATCCTAAGACTGTCCCAAGTCTAAAGTGGGACTATCAAGGGA
>JAGVYM010000038.1 GCA_018303245.1 Candidatus Woesearchaeota archaeon
AGGACAGATAACTTGAATCACTTTTGAGTTCTTCGCAATTGACCGTGCTTCTGAAACAAGCTTTTTTGAATAAAGCCCTGCATCGATTACCACATTCACATTTTGCTTAATCAGAAACCTCGCAGTTAAGAATATTGCTTTATACGGAATGTTTCGCCATTCTTCAGGAAAAACTTGATCGTTCTTAGAAGGATATATGCTGAACAACGCTTGACGAAATTCATCGACGTTTAATATAACTGCTTGGTTTTTCAATGCAAGCATCTTAGCAACAGAAGATTTTCCTGTACCTGTAAGACCAATCACGATGTAAAGCATTTACTAGAAAGAACAAAAGCACATTATTAAAACTATTGAAAAAAAAATGGTTCCCCGACAAGCAAACACCTGTCGGGGATTGCACCATTTTCTACTATCCCCGCGGCCGGATTTGAACCAGCGACCTTTCGGGCTCAACGTGCTGACCCGCTTTCACACAAAGTTAATACTCTGTCTGCGGGCGACTTACTCTACAGCCGAATGCTCTGCCGTTGAGCTACGCGGGGATAATGTACTTGATTTTGATTGTTACTTTTAACTGTTGTGGTGGGCTTTAGCCCGCCGTTTTTGATCAAACTTTTGTAAAAAGTTTGTGCGTTGCCGTTGAGCTACGCGGGGCTATGTTGAAAGCACGAGAAGGTGTTTAAAAGCTTTACTGTAGGTTCATTGCTTGATTTGCGCCTTATTCGAAACAGTCTCTCTTTGCGCTCCATCGACATAGAACGTGACAGCGGTAACCGGCAAGGTCATCCCGCCAAGCACGGAAAGCTTGGTACGCACACGATAGACGAGCACCCGTTGTTCTTTTGAATCCATTGACGCAATGTCCCACTTTATGAGGGTTCCGTGATCGTGGTGCGGAGTTATTTTGGATGGAGCGAGCGTGTCTTTAAATTCGCGTACAACATCACTTAAGTGGGGTACAAGGTCGATGACTGCAACATCATGCACACTCTTCTTCGAACGGTTCATCAGTTCTATCAGAATCTTAACTTCCGCAATCCCTCCTTCGTGACTCACAAACACAGTGGCAGTCTTTTTCGCACTGATTGGACTTCGGAAAATATAATACGCGACAAGAAGAACTCCTGCGATAAGAAGCGCCCAAAGGATTGGACGATAATTGTACACGACCACAACCTGGGCAGACTCACCAGGCTTCAACGTGACGCTCCAGACATAATTCCCACGCTCTTTGTCATAATCTGGAATCGAGGACATGAACCAGCCCGTGATACCGCGCGGGACTTTGTAAGAATAAGTTAACACTTGATTCCCCTCATTAATAAGAAGAACATCATCTGTCTTTTTCAAAAATGATTCAGTCGTCACACTGTGCGGGATAACTGCTCCATACGCAATCACTTCATAGGGGAGTGGGAACAAATCAAACTGGTATGCTTTCTCACCCTCGGGAACGATGATGGACACCTGAAGCAAATCACTTTGCGGCGGAGTCTTGGTATCTATCTCTGCAGTGAACGTCAGCGTCTTTTTCTCAAGCGGGCCAAGTGAAGTGGAATAATCCTTATTGATAACCTTGCTTCGCACTTTCACTTCAACGCGCTCAATATCACGGCGGTTCTGATTCTCCAGCGAAAGCTTAAGCACCGCCTCCTCACGTGGGTCGATATGCTTATCTATCGTCGCAACACCGCGCACCGCAGGAAGATAGGTCGCATCAGCAGGGAATGGCGAGAGAAGCTCGATGTAAAGCACATTGCGCTGCACCTCTCCTCCACCAACACGCTTAAAGTTAATCGGAATATTGTACGCACCAGGATTCAAATTCAACGGGCGCACAACTAAATTAGTTTTTAATGATTTACTCGCAGGAACGCGCAAAGGACTTTCCGTGTGAACATCCCACGTCACGTCATTTGAATAAACCTCGAACACGCCATCGTTCGGCTGCTGGTTCTTAAGCTCGACCTCAAATGCCGCTGTCTCGTTAAGCTTAATGGTACGCTCATGCGGAAACACCGACACTTCAAAATCAGCGGCAGAAACAGAGAGCGCTAACAAGAAGAATACTGCCACGCTCACAACAACAGCTCGCCTCATTTTTTTCAAAAGATATTAAAAGATGCAAGTACGTTGTTATTTATAAAGATATTGCCTTCAGTAATATCTAATCCCATTTTGGCTCTTGATACTGAGCCAGAGTAGGACCACTGACCCAAAATGGAATAAAGGTTTTGAAGATGAATGTTAAGAAAAAAGTTAGAAAAAAATAAAAATTAGGGGGTACTTAGACCGCCCGTACTGTTACATCTGCCAGGGTTGTACCCGTGACTTCTGCTTCCATGCCAGTTGCCTTTGCAATCGCACCGGTCGCAACCGCACGCGCACCCTGACGGGTGTTCAACGCAGTTCTACCGTTCACGAGCAGAGCAACATTGCCGTTTGTGTGCTCGAAGAGCTTCACAATGGCCTTGTTCTCAGGCACAGATTCGTAGCACTTCTCTGGGTTGCCCAAGAGAGCCGCTGCGACAGTGTTTGCACATGGTCCACCAACAACAACCGCATTGTACTGCGAGATGTCGCTGACTTCGGACGCGAGCTTTGCTGCGCCAATCTGGATTGGCTGCACGCGCTCATTTCCGCCAGCTTCAGTCGTTGAGGTTGTCACAACGCCACCGGTCACGAAAATACGAGCTCCTCTCTGACTGAGTGGGTACTCAATCGTAAGGTCCTCTGCCTGGTCGCTACCGCTTGGGTCGAACAACTCAAAGAACGAACCGTAACCGGAGAGTGCCTGTGAAAGGTCATCGTTCTCTTCAAGGTCTAACAACCCTGAGAAGTACGGACCTGACATTGCACGGACGCTCTGGATACCGATTTCGTTGCCAGTTCTTGCAGTCACGTTAATGCTGATGTTTTCGTTGGCAGCTGCTTCGTCAAACTCTTTGGTAAACGTTACCAATGAGAGGTTAGACGTGTTCACGTGCTGGCTCAGGTTCAAACCACCTGCCGGGATTGCTTCGGTCGCACCGACAAAGGTTCCGTTCGCGGCCAAACCACCACATGCGCTTACGTTTGCTGCAGGCAAGGAGAAGTTTGCTCCTGACATGTTTGCAGACGGGTGCAACTGGTTACCAAGGTCCAAAGTTCCTTCGCCCTGGAGGCCAACCATCACTTCAGTGCAGTTGTTTCGGATACCGTTACCGTTCAGGTCAACATAGATGTTGTTTGGCGTTGCTACGCTTGTAGCATCGTTGTTGACTCCAACCTTGT
The DNA here is from genome assembly GCA_018303245.1 of Candidatus Woesearchaeota archaeon. Taxonomy (GTDB): domain Archaea; phylum Nanobdellota; class Nanobdellia; order Woesearchaeales; family ARS49; genus JAGVYM01. The sequence goes on from JAGVYM010000038.1 coordinate 3,277, forward strand.
ACGTGATACCGCCAACAACCAAGTCTGCGAGGAATGTTGTCGCATCATAGGTCACTTCGCGGGTTCCTGTACCAAGGTCGGTAAAGGTCAGCTGTCTGTTCGTGGTGTCGATGCTGTCGTAACGCAAGACGTGCGTGAAACACGTGTTGTCAGTGTTTGACAAGTCACAGTTGCTCACAACGAAAAAGTCATCGTCGGAGATGTAAAACACTTGTCGACCAAGGCCAGATGCAGTCGTGAATGCTCCTCCTCTGTCTGATGTGTTGACGTTTGCCGTTGCCGAGAATGACGGGATGGTCACGTTCAAGAACTCAGTGAACCACAAGTCGTCATCGTTGTCACCAAACTTCAAGGTACCGCCTGCCGCGTTTCCTGCCTCGTTACTGAGGTAAGGCACGTCGTAGAAGATTCCTTCCTGGTTGGTAAACTCGAGGTCGTACTCGTCGTCACCAGCTGAGTCCAAACGAATCAAGGAGACGCCTGTGTCCATGAGACCTTCGTATCGAATGTCCCAGTTTGGAGTAAGCATTCCTTCTGGTTCGTCAAGCTGCGCGCGAACACCAGTTCCTGGAGGCACATACATGTCGCCAAGCACAGCGTCAGCAGTCAAGTTGTACTTGATGTTTTGGATCTCAAAACGAGCTCCAGTCAAGCTTGTGAGGGCGTTTGCAGTTGTGGTCGTGAATTGACCCTTGATGAGCACGTTTGCGTCTTCAATGGTCTCTTCGTTCACTTCTGCGCCAACGATTGCAGTTGAGTCAGTGGTGTTCGAGTCACGGAATTCTACCTTGTACGCGCCAAGGTAAAACTGCACGATGGACTTCTGAATGTCCTTTCCAGTTGCGAGAATGTCTCGGATACCGATTTGGGTACCATCTGCAAGGACGTCAGTTTCTCCATCTTCAAGTTCGTCAGTGATTTCTCCGTTAATTCGGAATTTCACTGAACCTTCACCGCCTGCCGCAGTTTCGGAAATGACGAGCACTTCCACTTCGTATTCCTTGCCGTCAACAACATAGGTTTCCTTGTCGTTTTCGCCAAGCACCGCTGAAACCGCACCACCAATTAACTCAATGGTCAAATCTGGGCTTCCGCCTGCAGTGTTGAGGTTTGATTTGTTCGCCAAATCAGTGTCAACAATAACGAACGGCTGACCCAAAATGGTAATGTCCTCATCTTCTAAGTCAACAAGGTCATTTCCTGTAACATCTGATTCAAGGCCTTCCTCGAATTCAAGTTCCCATTGGAAAATGGTCGTGCTGTCGTTGTAAAACATATAGTGACCAACGCGGTCTCGCTCATCCTTGTCGAAGAGAACAGATCCTGAGGAAGTGTTGTCGTCAGGGAATCTCAAGTACTGGTTAAATTCAGTGCTTCCCTGGTCGGTCGTGATTTGACCGCCCTTCAACATGTCGAGGTCGACTTCAGTCAACGTCTCACGGACGTCACCGATTTGCTCATTGATTTCGAGCAAGTCACTGGTGGAACCAATTTCCACTGCGTCGCCTTCAACCACGAGTTGCGAAGGCGTGTTCGAAGCTGCCACTTTGACAACTGCCTGGGACTGAAGGGACTGGATAATGTCCACAGCGCCCAACACGTCCGCACCATCTGCCTGGTCACCAACTACGATTGCCAAGTTTGAAGCAGGCGTACCATTCATTACGAATGGAGCCGGATAGTCTGACAATTTGGCCGCTGATGCGCCGAAAATCGTCGCACCGACCATTGTCAAACCTACTCCTAAAGCCACCATCTTTTTTACCGCTTGTATTGCTTTCATCTAAAAAACACCTCCGTGTTTTCGGTTTGTTGTTTTATCTTTACCCTTAGGTGTACTGTAAAGATTGGAAATATTGTAAACTGTACAAACTGAGAAGGGGTATTTAAAGTTTTGGTTATTATTAGATTTAGTGTTTTGCGTTGCCATTTTTCCTCTTTTTTATAGACGGTAACCTAATAGATACCAAACAAGGAAAGACCACGAATCTTTATAAAAGTTTCGTACGTATTTGTCGTATATTTTTGGGACGAAACCGTACTTGTTTCACGCTTTGTCGACGAGGCTTTTAAACTAACGCGAATCTGGTCTTCGAGCACATAATCATCATCCGTGCCTGCGGACTTTGAGCCTGAATGTCCTTTAACGTGGCAATATCGACGTCACTTGCCAAGCAACTATTGATAGGATGGCTATGAAGGTCTATAAGAACATCCTCGGAACAGGAAATGCTCTGGACATGGATAGCGTTCGCCTGCAAAACGCGCGGAAACTCCAGACGCGCCATATAATAGTTGGAATCTTTGATTGTACCAAACAAGCACGCCTTGATTTCACGGTTTTGGTTAGAAAGATACTCTTGCTGGAGCTGTTCCAACGTAGCGTTTTGGAAGATTATTGTAGCACTTGGGAAGATAATATGGTCTTGAGTGATTGTTTTGCTCTGAACAATCCCTTCAATTGTTTGCGAAAAGGTTATTGAGGCAACTAATAAAATAACAAAAAACGCACCTGTGATAATTAAGGGCTTATGGTACCAAGGAGGGGGGAGTTCCACAAGTTCGGGCTCCATGGCTTGCGGTAAAAGAAGAACACTATATATAATATAGGGCGTTCAGGCTCATGTTCTTTAGAAAAACTCAGAGCAGTAATAAGAAGTGAAGCAGATATTAACACCTTACGAATTCGTTGAACGTAAAAAGAACTCAATACCAAAAATGACTGTTCTTTGAGAGGGCTTGAGAAGAGTAACCATTGTTGGTTCCTTTGTACTAAGTGCAACTTTAAACTCAGTCTCATCCATAATAACAGGACTGAACTCAATATTTAACAGTGTTCCGAGCTGCGAAAGTTTCTTTGTTATTTCTTTTTCCTGCTCCTTGCTGCGCACAACAAAAAGCAAGTCAACATCGCTGTCTTTGGATTCTGCACCTCTAGCATAAGACCCAAAAAGACAACAGGTTAAAATTTCCGAATTGTTCGAGAACTGAGCTTTTGTATTCTTAATTATTTTAGCAAGGACTTTCTTGTCAGTTTTCTGTTTGAAATATTCTATTATATAGGTCACTTGTTCCAAGTCTTCATACGCCTTATTTAGTGCCAGAAGTATGGTTTTTCCTGCTTTTGTTTGCTCAATTATTTTAGCCGTGTGCAAGGAATCAATAATCTTGGTCAGAAGATAAGGATGAATTTTTGTATCTGCAGATACCTTTCTAAGATGTGTGGGCTGGTTTTCATAAACGCTCTTGAGAAATTCGAGTTTTTTTCTTGAGAGGGGAAGCAGTTTCTCTATCATAACTGCTCTCCAAGCAGGACAAGTAATGATCTTACTTCCTCAATTATGTGCTCGGCTTCTTGGGCTGCAATAATGTTCTGTGTTTTTGGGAAGTATAATGCTTTATTTCTTGATATTCTTAGTCGTTCAATCTCTTCAAATAGAGTCTTTTTGTGACTGAGCATTGTTTCAATCTTGCTGAGGACATCTACAGATACGATGTTATGCTTCAGAAGGGCGATTAAAAGACATCCGTGGTCTTTTGAGTAAACTCCAACAGTCTTCACCAGAACAGCCGTGCATTGAAGGAAAAGAGCCTGATACGCCTTCACAATAGCCCACTTGATGGTGCCGTTTGCGAGTTCCTTCTTCGCAGCATCCAAGTCAGCCAGAGCTTCATCCCTGTAATCTCTGAAGCTCAGTTTATCTATCTGGATGAACGTCTTTTGCCTCGTGCACCTGTCAAACGAACTATCAAGTACCTTTTGTGTCTTTATTGGCATTGTACAACAAAGCTGTACACATGTACAACTATTTTAATGTTTCTGTTTTGTGCGCGTTGTACAGTAAATGTGCTCATATGTACAACAAAAGTGTACGATTACTGAAGACATAAGAACCGGATGTTCTTCTCAGTTCGTGGTGCAAACAATCAGGTCAATAACGAACTACTTGTTCCTCAAAACTGACGCTAACTTAACAGTCCATCCACTACTTATGGAACAGGAATGGTTGGATAAGTTTGGCCACATGAAGTAGCCCCATACTCCGCCTCGAAAACATATACTAAAGTACCATCCGTATTGTTATAACAACACCCCAAGCCAATTTCAAGTCTCATATTCGTCAATAAACAATCAATACCTCGGTATCGCTCTGCACCATCGTGTTCACTTCCGCTTTTGACGCTTTTATAGATGGGTATTACCATGCATCACACTTCATAGTATAAGTGCGGCGGACAGGATTCGAACTACTCCAATCTGCGGATTGTTTAGTTCAAATTCTACTGCTCTTATTTTCTTTGCAGGACTTTCGTCCGTATCCGTTATGCGGACGGAAGGATTCGAACCTTCGAAGGCACTAAGCCACTGGAGTTTTTACATTCAGCTCTAAATCCAGCACGTTTGACCGCTTCGTTACGTCCGCGCACCTCTTTTTCTGACCGATACCTATATAATAGTAATGGTATTGTCAGAAGCATGCTCACCCATCTTGCACTGTTCATTGTTTTTGGCATTCTGGGCTGGATAGTTGACACGGCATACCGCTCGTACGACGCAGGAAAATATCATCCTCACACTATGATTCCTGGCTTCTCAATCATTTATGGACTTGGCGGAGTACTTCTCCTCATGCTCTTCAAATATACACAGCTTCCAGTCATCGCAGACATTGTCGTTGGAGGAACGGCTACGACAACGCTCGAATTCATCGGCGGCTGGTTCTGCCACAAAGTCCTTGCCCGCAAAATGTGGGATTACTCCGAGCACCCGTATAACTATTACGGCTACATTGATGCAGAACACACGATTTACTGGTTCATACTCACTGGAGCGGTGCGCTTCGTGTTCGCTTACTTGCCGATTTAGAAAATCTGAGAAGTTCCGTTAGTTAGTCAAGCATGCGAGAAACCACGCCTTCTTGTTTTCCAAGTGAGACCGCAAGATTCAGTGAAAGATCCCTGAAAACTCGGTGCACCAGAAGACAGTTGTACGGCTCGCCACGCTCATCCGCAAGCGCCTTAAGACGAGGAATGGCACGACCATTAAATTCATTAACGGTTTTTGATGCTCCATAGTCCTTAACTAAACACTTTACAAGCAACACATCATATCTATTCCCAAAATAATACGGGCCAGTCCTTGCAAGATAAGTAAACATTTTACGCGCGCTTTCGAGTATTCTTCCACGCATAACTGCGCATCTTTGGACCCGCGCCGTAGCCGCAAGAAGCACACACGTGCTTAGAAATGTGGAAACTGCTTCGACCGCAGCGCCTGCACGGCATATGCGACTTGCCACGCGAACGCTTACCTTGAGAACCAGTACCGCCTAAACCTTTTGACATGTTCTAACTCCTTACGCCGGACTAATCAGCACAATGGTATCTCCGCGAATAAACGCGGTTCCCATCTTGCGCTTGATTTCCCCATCAACACGCTCTTCAGTCTCGTCTAGGACAACATTAATGTGAATGTCAAACGCACGCAACGTACCAACATACTGGCGGTTGTTCTTGCATTCGACAATAACTTTCTTATCACGAGCACGATTCAATGCATCTAAAGGTCTTGCTTCCATTCTCATTCACCCCAAAGGTAATACGAACAAAACCCGAGGAAGAGTATTTAAATGTTTCGAAGGGAATTCTGAAAAAGGTTTCGGCGTGGCAACTTTCCACTATCTTCCGTAAAAACTTTCCTCATCTTAAAACCCAAAACTCTTCTGGCGTTTCTTATAATATTTGTATCCGTAATAGCTAAGCGGCGGCAGAATAACTATTGCGATGAGGATTCCCAGCGCGTAATAATACCAAGGATACGTTGGTTCGCGTTCAGCAGGTGTAGTGATTTCCTCACCTGACACAACATCTGATTTTTTTTCCTTCGCTTTTCTTGGTTTTGCGTTCAGTCCTGCGCAGGAATCGCCAGCGGAATCACAATCCTCATACGGAAGATGGTCAAAATCTTCGATTGAATATCGAATAATTGATTCCTCTACGCCATTGCCATTGAGATCACCGAGCACGCTTTCGGATGAGGAAAACGCTATCGTGCCCTCAAACAAAACCGGCTCAACTCCTTTTATGTCAAGCGGAGCGGCCTGCAACGTCTCTAAATCGTACGCATACAAATTCCCATCACGCTCAAAAACAACCTTGTCCTCATACACCCCGGGATGGTTTCCATTCACAGGAAGTCCACGCACTTTTTGCTCCTTCATGTCAAAGATATAGATTTTATCCGTTGAAAAAACAGCAGTCCCCTTAGAGAGAAGCAGCGGCGTGGCTAAAATGCGCGTGTTGTCAACACCGCGCGTCTGGATATCAAGCACGCGTAGAACAGTATCTGCTTTATCATCATCAGCAGTCAAATCAAAACCGTGCTGGTCCTCCTTGGTAAGAAACGCGATAGAACTTTTTGTGGCGACTGGATAATCGCCCACTGCCTTGAAATTGATGAGTTCCTTGTTGCTCAAATCAAACCCGCGAATGATATCATCCTCAAGCCCGCCATTGTTTGAAAAGTCAACACCGAGCTCAGACTCCTTGCTTGAGAACACTATCAAGTTTGAAAACACAAACGGATGACGGCCTACCCCTGCAACTTCCAATGTCTTATCGTTTATTTTGTAATAATAAACAATGCTGTCCGCAGTGTCACCATCTCCATTAATATCTTCCACTTCCTGAACGTCAAATACAAGCGTGTAACCAAAAATAGAAGGGTGAGCGCCACGCGCCACAAACGTGTTCTGCTTGGACTGCAAATTGTAGACGTAGACCGAATTATTATTCTCATACGCAATAAAAGAGCCATAGATGACCGGGTGTTCTCCCGCAAAGTTCGTGCTCTCCAGCGCAAAAGAAAACGGCAAAAGCAAAAGAGCGGCCAGCAACCACCTCATATGGGCAGGAAGTGCTCAGGTGAGTTATAAAGCTTTTGGCCAGTAAACCACACTTACGCTCCATTGAAGCTTTTCCGAAACCTTTTTAAATCAGTCCCATCGTCCTTGAGCTATGGTCGTAATACAACGCGCACGCATCGGAAGAAAGCCCACTGGCGGAATGTACAAATCATCACGAGGCAAACGCAAGTTCGAGATGGGCAGGGCTCCTACGCACACCAAGATTGGTGTTCAGAAAGTCAATGTCATCAAGACCAAAGGCGGAAACCGCAAGATGCGCGTCATCGTCGCAAAGTTCGCAAATGTGTTCGACCCAAAGAATAAAAAGTTCATCAAGGCAGCAATCACGACTGTTGATGAATGCCAGGCAAACCGCCACTTTGTCAGGCGAAACATCATCGTCAAAGGAACCATCATTTCTACCAACGCGGGAAAAGCACGCGTTACTTCAAGGCCCGGACAAGACGGAACTGTAAACGCGATTCTTGTTTAATCGTACCGTCGTATAACCGTACACGATTTATGTCAGAAGCTACTTAAAGGAAGTTCACTATTTTCTCCTCAAACAAGAGGTGTTATCATGACGATTATTGCTGAATCCCGAAGCGACGTTTCTGACAAAACACGAGATGAACGAGAATTAAGAGAACTTGAGGAGCGGCAACGCGACTATTGGCTTCGCACGCGCAAGTTCATCGAGTGCTCAAAAGGCGTGGACCCTTTGCTTCACGAAGAAGTCCAAAGGTACATGACGGTGGCGTACAATAGTATGATGTATACCGATCCAAGAACGTTCAGACACGGGCACGCGCACCTGGTCGCAGGATTAAAAGGGACAACCTACGCAAACAGCGATGAACTCTACGATAAGATAGTTGCCGCGGTGAAAAAATGAGCTATTGATTAATTTTTCTTCAACTAAGCTTGTAACTTTTCCAATTTCTGCTGCACTAGACATTTTAAGTGCACTTTTCCCTGAAAAGGGATGTTTGCAATTTATCACACGCAACGGTTTGATAATGAACTCAACAAACTATCTGTGGAAGAACAGCGCATCATCAGACAATTCGAGCAACGAATCGCAATTACGCCTCTTCTTGGAAAACTGCTCTATTCTACGTTTGTACGAGAGAAGAAGCTGAATGGCAAACGCGCATACTTTATTTTATGTGAACAGTTACAAGCGATTTTGTTTGTTGCAACAAGCGATAAGAAGGCACAACAACAAACGATTAATGAAATCAAAGGGGATATCTTGAAGAATACGCAAGAATCGTTCGTGAGCTTACAAAACGCGCCTGATTCTTCCTTTTTTAAGATCTTCGAGGCTTGCGCGGAATTGTTCAACAAGATCAGTATCGATTTCTTTATTCTTTTTTTGCTTTGGCTTCACGAGCGTTTGCATATCCAAAATAAGTCATTTGCCCTTTATGAACTTTTGTTTGATGATGTCGTAAATCTTCCAACTGCCTTTCTGAGCAGAAACATTTTTAATCCAGGTTCTCACAGCGAGCGTGTATGGACGTTGAACAAAAACTTGCGCTCATCAAACGAAACACGCAGGAAATAATCACTGAAGAAGAACTTAAGAAACTTCTCGCTACAAAAAAGAAACCTGTTGTGTATTTGGGAACGTCGATAACAGGAACTCCACATATCGGATACTTTGTCTGGGCCACCAAGATGGCGGACTTTATCCGCGCAGGATTTGAAGTCAAAGTCTTGCTTGCAGACATCCACGGCGCGCTAGACAAAACACCCTGGCCGCTGCTAGAAAAAAGATATGAATACTACAGTCTCTGCATCCCCGCACTCTTTGAAGCGATTGGAGCGGATCTTTCAAAACTCAAAATCATCAAAGGCTCAGACTTCCAGCTCAAGAAAGAATACGTGTTTGATGTACTTAAGCTCTCAACATTTACAGGAGTTCATGATGCCACAAAAGCAGCATCAGAAGTCGTCAAGATGGGAGACAATCCAAAACTATCAGGACTTCTCTATCCACTGATGCAAAGCATTGATGAAGAATACCTTGGTGTTGACGTCCAATTCGGTGGAAACGACCAGCGCAAGATTCTTGTGTTCGCACGCGAGATGCTGCCAAAGATAGGATACAAGCCACGCATTGAAATTCTTACTCCCCTCATCCCTGGATTAACACCTGGCGGGAAGATGTCAAGCAGTGAGAAAAATTCAAAGATCGATTTACTTGACGATGAGAAAACTGTGAACAATAAACTTAACTCTGCATTTTGTGAACCGGGAAAAGTTGAAGGTAATGGAGTCCTTGCGTTCTGCAAACACGTCATTATGGTCCACAAGAGCGACAACGCAAAAGAATTCGTAATCGAACGGCCAGAAAAGTTTGGCGGGAATGCTGCATACAAAACATATGAACAGTTCGAGAAAGACTATACTGCGGGCAAAATCCATCCGATGGATTTGAAAAAAACTGTTGCGAAAGAAATCAACAAGCTCCTTGACACCATCCGCTCCAAAGTCAAAGGTAAAGAAAAACTGATTAAAGAAGCATATCCTGACCACAACGCATAAGCGCTTCTTTTCAATTACGTTTTACATGGATGACGAAAGAAAATATTCTGGAGTTGAAATGAAAAAGTGGAACCTGCTTATTGATCATGAAGGGATTGAACGGCAGTTGAACAAAACAAAAAAAATGACCATTGTTCTAGCGATAGCTTAATAAGCCCTCAAAATAGGAAATTCTTGTGGGAGTAATAACTCAAATAAGAAAGTTATTGGGATTTACAATGATAGACGGGTACAGATTTATTGAAAGGGAAACAGCACGTCATGAACCTCAGATTGCGAGAACGAGAGCCACTGTTTCTTGGGTCGTGCGAGAGATTGAACTAGGTGCTACTGTTGACAGTTTATACAGACACTATGAGGCAAAGGTTCCTCGTGAAGCATTTGAAGAGGCAGTCCGATATGGTCAGGAGAATTCTGTAGAAATACAGGGATACATTCAAGAAAGTATTAAAAGTTCCGGAATGCGTTTCAAAACTAGATGACTCAAGAACTTTTTGCCTCCTGTTATGTTGATTAGTGTCTAGGTGGAATCTTTGTTCAGGAATTGCGAAAGAACGGATTCACTGTAAGGACTGCAAAGGAGGAAGGTTTAGTTGGTGCCAAAGATAAGGATGTGCTTACCACTGCAATTTGCTTGAAGAGTGTGCTGATCACCACTGACATATCGACTTTTATCGAGGATTCGAAGGCCCGTTCGCGCGAACACTATGGAATTATCGTAATAACCAAGCAACTTGATTCCAGCGTCTCTGCTTCAGCTGCGCGTGAAGTCATAAAACTTCTTCTCAACCGCTACACAAAGGATGAATGGAAAAATCTTGTTGTGTATTTGTGAAATCACCACTGCGCAACACTCAAACGCGCTTTCGTCGAAAAAATAAAAATCTATTAACTCTCAAGTGAAGCAAAAGTACAGAAAAATATTTTGAAGTCTCTAGATTGTAGTGGCGGAATGTTTAAATACAATTGCTGACACTTGTTATATCGACGCGAATAAAACCACTAGGGGTTGTGGTTTTAGTTCAAAAAACGTCAAAAAGGGTGTTGTGATGAAGTGTCCATTTTGCCAGCATGCAGAAAGCAGTGTTGTTGATAGCAGACTTACTTCTGAAGAAGAAAGCATACGCAGACGACGCGAATGCAGCAAATGCAAACAACGATTCACCACGTACGAGCGTGCAGAAGATTATGAAATCACAGTCATCAAGCGAGATGGAACCAGCCAACCTTTCTCCCGCGAAAAGATTCTCAAAGGACTTCTTCTCGCGTGCGAGAAACGTCCAGTTAAACAGGAACAGATTGAAACCGTCGCCGCACGCGTTGAATCTTCTTTGCGGCGAACCAACAAAGATGAAGTCAAAAGCGGCAAGATCGGCCAGCTCGTCATGGCGGAACTCGCGCAACTTGACGACGTCGCCTATGTCCGATTCACCAGCGTCCACAAAAAGTTCAAGGACGCGCAACAATTTGTTGACGCAATCAAGACCTTGCGAAAACTAGAGAAATTGCCTGAAGACAGTAGAGAAATAGCAGGCAATTTCTAAGTTCAAAGTTGGAAAACCAACATTTGAACTAGAGATAGACAACTGACTTTACAAAGGAGGGAACGATATGACACCAGCAAAAAGCGATTTACC
>JAGVYM010000039.1 GCA_018303245.1 Candidatus Woesearchaeota archaeon
ACCACAGTGAGACTCAAAAACGCCCTAAAAACGTGCAGTTGAGACGGTCTTGAGACCATCCTAAGACTGTCCCAAGTCTAAAGTGGGACTATCAAGGGAACATCTTGGGAACATCTTGGGACTATCGCACTCACAAAATACCTAAATTTGCGACCGTCGCAGGACGGTCCTGGGACCATCTTGAGACTATCCCAAGACCGTCCCAAGACTTGCTTAAGACCGTCCCAAAAAAGCACCGCTGGCAAGCCAAACAGATGCCTAAAATGGCCGAAAAAGGAAGGCTAACCACAATCAAAACCCCGCACGCAAACGTCAGAATAATCCCGACACAGATGGCCACGAAAGGTTAAAATAGCCATGTTTGCAACCAATAGATCAGGGGGAAAATAGCCAAAAAGGCCAGCTGAAACGCTCTAACGAGCAAACTGACCATGGGCACCATAAACTAAACGACCTCCTGAAGGATTGAAAGCATGGCAGAAACACCAAAAGTTGAAGTTTATTCGTCAAAAGTGAGAGTTCGTTTCTACGTTCCTGAAGCCAGGAAAGACCAAAAAATAGCACTAAGCACCGATCAGCTACGGCATTTGAAAGTTTTACGCCTGCACCCAGGGGAAGAAATAGCCATCTTTGATGGTAAAGGACACGAATTCACCCTACCTTATTCAGAAAAAGTGAGTGGTCGATTCATGCTGGAGAATGAAACTGAGAAGGTGCGGGAGCCACGAACCACCATCACACTCGCGTTTGCGGTGCCGAAAGGAGACCGGGCAGATGTTTTAGTTGAAAAAGTGAGCGAACTCGGGGTTTCAAAACTAGTGCCTATTGTTTGTGGCAGAAGCATCGTTCATCCTCATAAAGGAAAATTAGAGAGGTGGCGCAAAATCGCAATCGAAGCATGCTGTCAAAGTGAGAGAAACATAGTGCCTATGATTTCTGAACCTATTCCTTTTGCGCAATTGCTTGAAAACATCAAGGAATACAATCAATCATTCCTTTGCCACGGCACTGGTTTGCCACTTGGAAACGAGTACACAGAAGTTCAGAGCACTTTGCTCATCATTGGTCCAGAAGGCGACTTTACACCCGTAGAGCTTGTGGCAGCAAAAGAAGCAGGCTGCACGTTCGTTTCTCTTGCGCCCAGCACACTACGGGTTGAGACGGCTGCTATTGTGGCTGTTGCGCAAGTGGTGGGGATGAGTGAGAAGGCGAACGAAAAGATTAAATTAACTACTACTCGACAAAATCAATAAGGGAGAACTTATGAACGGCTACTACACTAGAGATGATGAACGCGCAAAAAAAGCGTGGGAACGACAGAAAAACCGATACGAGGGAAAGCAGCTGGCTGCATATTCAGTGGATTAGGCGCAGCACTAGGCACACGGATGGAAAAAGACAGTCTTGATAAGAGATTGTGATGCTGGACAACAACGGACTGCCGAAACCCTTATAAATAACCACTTTGCTGAATGGGTTATGGAAATCAAAATTCTCGAAGAAAAGAAAAACAAGCTCGTCTTTGAAATCACCGGAGACGGCCACACAATGAGCAATTCACTACGCAAAGAACTCTGGAACGACGAACACGTCAAAGGAGCAGCGTACGCGGTCGAACACCCACTCATTGAAACACCACGATTTGTTGTAGAAACCGACGGAACAGACCCTCGCAAGATACTGCAAGCGGCTGCAAAACGACTTCTGAAGACTGTTGAAAAGATGAAGAGTGAAGTTAAAGAGATTAAATGAGTTCTTTCTTTTCCACATAATTTCCTTTGACTAAATCGGCATAGGTTGTACGCCCTCTTTTTGTCAATGCATAAGGCCCGTCCCATAACGAGTACAAAGTATGGCTCACCTCATCAATTAACCCTGCACAAAATAAAAGAGAACGCACAGCATCTGGAACTTTCGCAGGCAGGGAAGAAAGCAACCCCAGTGTCTCCAAGACTTCTTGCAGATGTTTATTGAGGTCAGCTTCCAACTCTGGACGCAAAGGCAACATATACCTTAATAAGACTTCAATTTCTGCCATACGCATCACTTATCTCTTCGACATAAAAACTTGCCGAAACACATAAAAACCACCTAGTGCCTACTCTTTCTTCATGTTTGTCCGCGTGAAAAATATCAAAGGAAGAAAGTACGCCTACCTTGTGGAAAATGAATGGACTCCATGGGGAAGCAGGCAGCGCGTCACAAAATATTTGGGCAAACTGGTTTCTTTGGAACGGATAGGAAATAATGAGAAAGAACTTCCTAATGGGTTTCGCAAAGCAGTGATTGCTGCTGCTTCGCAAGAGTTACAGAACCATGGATTTATCGACGAAAAAAAAGGTAAAGTCACTGTTGATTTTGAGCGTGGAACCATTGCTCAAGCCGGAAAAAAAATAGTGCTTGGGATGAATGAAGGATACCTGTGCGACCATACCCTTGCCCAGCTACTTTCTTACACACCTGAAGAAAATCCGAGCGAAAACGCAAACAAGCTTGCAAATCTAGCAGTTGAAGCCGGGCTCAAGCTGACAAATGAACAGTTCACACACCTGTTCGAACAGTTCGGAAAGCATTTAAAGGAAATCCATTAAACTCACGAACAATAGAATGGATTTCCTATCTATCAAATTCATTCGTGAAAGTTTATAATTAAATGAATTTGCTATAAAGGAGTAAAAAATGACTTCACCCTCTATGACTGAGAACGTTCCACGGCACATCGGAATCATCCTTGATGGAAACAGACGATTTGCAAAAAGGCTCATGCTCAAGCCCTGGAAAGGACATGAATGGGGAGCAGAGAAATTCCGCACATTCCTTGAATGGTGTTTTGACCTTGGAATTGATGAGATTACTGCATACGTGTTTTCTATCCAAAACTTCCAGCGGCCAAAAGAAGAGTTTGACTTTTTGATGAATATTTTCAAACAAGAAGCGCAGCGATTGCTCACCCCTGAAAAACTTGATGAGCTTAAAAAGCGCGAGACAACGATACACTATATCGGAAGATTATGGATGCTGCCTAGCGACTTGCAAGAACTTGCGCACAAGATCATGGATTTAACAAAAAACAATGGAAAACGAGCGATTAATTTTGCAATGGCGTACGGTGGACGAGAAGAGATTCTGGACGCTGTGCGGCGAATTGCTGAAGAATCAAAAGAAGGAACAATTGAGCCTTCAAAGATTGACGAAAAAATAATCAGTGAACACTTGTGGCTTGAATCTGCACCAGACATGATTATTAGAACAGGTGGAGAGAAGCGAACGTCAAACTTCTTACCATGGCAAGGAACATACAGCGAACTGTTCTTTTTAGAAAAGTACTGGCCTGAAATCGAAAAAGAAGACTTGGTAGCGTGCATTAACGAGTTTTCTGAACGAGAGAGACGATTTGGGAAGTAGTTACTTTGCGTTCAGAACAACATTGAGCTTTGCTTTCTCTTTTTTTCTATACGCAAGATTACATTCTTCATAAACGTAAACCTCTTTTACCATTCTCTAGCGTTTACCTGCTTTAATGCTAACCACCACGGCATATTCATGCCCACATCGTGCATTTCTGTAAGTTGACAATACTTCAACATCCTTAAAACCAACTTCTTTCATAAGCGCAACAAACTTATCTTTAGTCAATGCTCCACCTATGCACCTGAACCAGTCTTTAACACTCTTCCTAATTTCCTGTTCCAATTCCTGTTTCAGCACAATTTCAGAAAAACAGATTACCCCATCGGACTTTAAAACTCTATATACTTCTTTGAGAACAGCTTTTTTATCTGGCGAAAGATTATAAATCCCATTACTTGTAACAACATCAACAGATCCATCATCTAACGGGAGGCTATCAGAGTTGGCCAATTTTACTTCAACATTGGTTAAGTTAAGATTTTGCACATTGTTTCTTGCTTTCTCAACCATCTCTCCTGAAATATCCACTCCGTAAACTTTGCCATGTTCTCCAACTTTTTGAGAAGCAAAATACAAATCCAGTCCAGCACCGCAACCTATATCAAGAACTACATTGCCCTGTTTCATCTCTTGAAAGGAAAGCGGATAGTTGACACCTGCAAAAGATTCAACTAAAGACTCTGGCAATTTATCAAGTTCTCCTTCAGGGTAGCCTATAGCCAAGGCAAACGGCTTGCCAGTTGGAAAGCCATGCTTGCCAAGAGGACAGGCGGCAACTTTGCCATATTTTTGTCCAACAAGCCGCTTTAGCTCTTCATGCGAAACTTCGCCTAATGGTTTATCATAAATTGAATCCATATCACATGTCCATCTCTTTTTTCATCTCTTCAAACTGTTTTTTGGTTATTTCTCCCTTGGCAAATCTCTTTTTCAAAATCGTGAGGGAGTCTGAATTGTCTTTTTTATTGGATTGGGCGGAACTTATCAAAGTTATCACAAGCCAGATGATGGCTCCCCAGAAAAGCAGCATGAAAAGAAATCCAAAGCCCATGCCGAATCCCATCATGCCATAACCGCCCATACCAAAACCGCCAAACAGGAGAAATAATGTTACAGCTGCAAGCGCCCACACCCAAATGTTTTTGTTTTCTGCCATAAGTATCACTCCCCCAACTCCTTTTTCATGCCTTCAAACTCTTTTTTTGTTATTTCTCCTTTAGCAAATCTCTTTCTCAAAATATTGAGAGGTTTCTCGGAGGCAGTATTCTTTATTCCAAATCTATGAATAATCCACACTATTAAAAAAATTATTAAAAAAATGACTGCTGCAAAAAGCAATATCCAGAAAATGTTCCAATAGCCATAATTGCCATAATCGTAACCCGCTGGGTAACTGCCCATCATATTCATCATGCCCCTGGAACCCATCATGCCATAGCCGGCATAGACATTCTCATTACAGTAAAGTTGTTTTGCCATGTTGATGTGCACTTGTTTTAAGGATTCAGATCCTTCTCCACCCATCATGTTATCCATAAGTTCATGGCTTTCTCCAGGATGCATTTGTTCCATGTAATAATCCCCAATAGCCTCAAGTTGTTCATTGCTTAGCTTGTCGCAGCTTGTCTTGCTTTCCACAAGCTTCTTGCCTTCTTCAATTTCACCATCATGGTTTTCTTGCGCCAAAACAGCAACAATACCCAACAAAAAGATTACCAAAATCGATGTTATCTTTTTCATGGTTTCGCCCCCGCGATAATTCTTTTATTTTTTTGTAATCTTTCTATAAGAACGTCTCTCATAATATCAAATGCTTCGATGATTTTAGGATTGGCAAGCTTGTAATAGCTGTTTTTCCCTTTCCTTGTTGAGTCAACTATCCCTTTAGACTTCATAATAGACAAATGCTGAGAAACATTTGCCTGGCTTAATCTTGTTTTCTCCGTGAGTTCTGTCACCGACAATTCCTTATCCCTCAACAAGTTCAATATTTCCAATCTTATTGAATTTGAAAACACCTTGCACGTGTCTGCGTGAATCTTGTACAGTTCCTTTTCCATAGACACATTAGAATATTCGCATATACTTAAATGTTTCGGTTAAAAACAAAGGCTGGGTTTTCCTAATGACAAACTTAAAAAAAAAACGCTCGAGGGCAAAATTTACGGACAGGGCAAGAACTGTTACCATTCATACAAGACTATGAAATCGGAAGCTTTAAATACCAATAGAAGAAATCAAGCAAATACAAAATGTTCTCAAAAAACATAAATTTCCGGATGGCCAATTACTATTCCGCCAAAAAGATGAGGAATACAAAGATGTTGCCGAAAAAATCATTCCTAACGTTTTAGTTGAAGATGATTGCGAAAGTATTGGTGGAATAGATAAGATGACAATCACTCATGTAAGACCTGAAATCAAAAAAAGAATTAAATCTATCCCGATCAGAGAGTTTGGCGGAATTGACCATCTTCCAGACAAAATTTCTGCGCTTTTGAGATATTGAACGGCAGACTTTCTCACTTTGTTCGAACCACGCTGCGCTCTCGCCTTCGGCTCGGGCAATTAACAGAAATTGAAAAAGAAGATTTGGTTGCGTGCATACGCGAGTTTTCCGAGCGAGAGAGAAAGTTTGGGAAGTAGTTATACTATGCTTTTTTCTTGCGTTCTCTGTTTTTGTGCAAGTTCTGCTTCAAGAGAAGTGATTGAAGCATAGCAAACTCTATTGCAAAGATTCAGCAGATTCCATGTGAATTTTTCTTGTTGAGCAATATATAAATCTTTCTTTTTAATCACTTTCAAATAACGACTTCAGAATCGCAACATTAATATATCATTAAATATCATACAGTCTTATGACTGAAATACAAGCAGTGGCACGCAAGTGGGGAGACTCTTTGGCAATTATCATCCCAAATGATGTCGTCAAGGCGCACAACATCAAGCCGCAAGATAAAATTACGGTTATTATCCCAAAAATGATTGATTTATCCGATCTTGCTGGAAAGTTTTCCACAAAAAAGACCGCACAACAAATAAAGGATGAAATGCGCAGCGGCTGGTAATGACACATTATTTTTACGACAGCTACGCCTTAGTCGAGATAGCACGAGATACTCTCCCGTATCAGCCTTACCAACAGGGAACGTTTGTCCTTTGCATATTCAACCTCTACGAATTCTATCACTCATTATTCCGTCACGAACCCCAACTTGCTGAATCATTTTTTGATAGGCTTTGGGAAGCGTGCGTTGAGATAACTCCTGATGACATCAAAGAAGCAGCACAATTTAGGCTCAAGCACCATAAAGAGAGATTTTCTTACGCTGATGCGCTCGGATACATCCTTGCGCGCCGCCGCGGGCTTACTTTTCTCACGGGCGACAAGGCGTTCGAGGGACTCACTGGAGTTGAATTTGTAAAATAGCAAGTTTTATAAATAACCCTCTTACTTTTCGACATATCCCACTAACTTTACCACTTCGGTGGAAGGGATTAAATTCTGCTGTGAGCGGAATTTTGGACAATTACCATGGATAAGAAACATTTCACACAAGCAATCACTGCGCTAAAAACATACCCTGCACGGCAGTTCAAGCAAGGATACGAATTCATCATAAACCTACGCGACCTGGACCTGAAAAAGCCAGAAGAACAAGTTGAACTTTGGATCGCATTACCGCACGACAAAGGACGAGCGACAAAAGTCGCCGCACTCATAGGACCAGAAATGGCCGAAGCAGCAAAAGTCACTTGCGATCTCGTCATCACCCACGACCAATTCGCAAAATACGCAAGCGACAAAAAAGGAATCAAGAAACTCGCGCGCGAGTACGATTACTTCATCGCACAGGCAAACATCATGCCAGACGTCGCAAAAACATTTGGACGAGTGTTTGGACCACGCGGAAAGATGCCCAACCCAAAAGCAGGCTGCGTCGTACCGCCTAACACCAACCTCAAATTGCTTGTCGACCGATTGCGCAAGACTGTCAAAGTCTTTGCAAAAACCCAGCCCAGCATCAAAGTCTTGGTCGGCAAAGAAGGAATGCCTGACGATTCTGTCGCAGAAAACATGAACGCAATCTATACCACTGTCCTGCACAAACTCCCCAGCGAACTCTCCAACATCCGCTCAGTCCTGCTCAAGCTCACCATGACTCCTCCCGTACGAATCACCGAAGAAGGAGTAGTCAAGCGTGAACCTAAGAAGGAAGCTGTTGCCGCAGAAACTGCCCCTGAAGCAAAAACGGAAAAACTAAAACGGGCGAAGAAAGTGAAGGAAACTAAAGCAGATGGTGCACAATGAGCATCGCAGTAGCGCTCCACGGAAAAGCAAAAGTCAAGACCTCCAAGGCAGCTCCTGAAAAAAAGGAAGTAGTTCAACAGATCACCACTCTTGGCAAGAGCTACCCTATCATCGGAATCGTCAACATGGAAAACCTTCCCGCAGGAAGCCTCTTGCAGATGAAAAAACAGCTGCGCGGCAAAGTTGAACTGGTCATGACGCGAAAAACGCTTATCTTGCGCGGGCTGAAAAACCTCAAACTCGCGAACGAAGCACAACTCCTTGAAAAAGTCAAAGGAATGCCTGCGCTAATGTTCACCAAAGAAAACCCCTTCTCGCTATACAAAATCATCAAGAAAAGCAAAACACCAGCCGCAGCCAAGGCAGGACAACTCGCCCCACGCGACATCACCTTGCCCCCAGGACCAACCCCATTCACCCCTGGACCAGTCATCTCAGAATTCGCACAACTTGGAATCAAAACAGGAGTCGAAGGCGGCAAAGTCGCCATCAAGCAAGAGACAACGGTCGTGCGCGAAGGCGAACATATCAATGCAAAACTTGCGAGCATGCTACAGCGCCTCGGCGTCGAACCCATGGAAATCGGACTCGACTTAGCATGTGTTTACGAAAAAGGAATCATCTACCCACGCTCAGTCCTTGACATCGATGAGAAGCAGTTCATAACAACCTTGATGACTGCAAGCTCAGAAGCATTCAACCTTGCGGTCGAAGCAGGATACTTCACCCGAGAAACCGTCGAAATGCTGGTTGGAAAAGCATCACTCCAGGCAAAAGCACTCGGAGTCGAAGCAGGAATTATGGCGGCAGAACTGGTCGAAGAGATTTTAGCAAAAGGATTCCGCGAAGCACAAAGCGTTGCTGAAGAAGGAAAGATCGACATTCAACAATAATATTTATCGGAGATAACTAACCATGCGCGAAACAAAGTTTCGCTGATATTGTTTTCGATAACAAAGTTAACAATAAGGATTAAACTAGGAGGAAAACAAAATGGAATATGTGTATGCGGCCCTGCTCATCCACAAAGCAGGAAAAAAGGTTGACGAATCAACCGTGAAGAAGGTGCTTGAAGCAGCCGGCGCAAAAATCGATGACACGCGCGTCAAAGCACTCGTCGCATCCCTAGAGGGAGTGAACATTGACGAAGCAGTCAAGAAGGCAGCAATCGCGCCAGTAGCAGTTGCAGCAGCACCTGCAGCGACAGGCCACGACAAGAAAGAAGAGAAAAAGGACAAAGCAGCAGAAGAAAAGAAAACAGAAGAAGCAGCTGCAGCAGGCCTTTCAGCCCTCTTTGGCTAGAATTTTTTATTTATGTTTAACTTTTCTAGCGCGAGTGTAAAACTTGACCGACAAGCAAAAGATACAGAGCAGAATCTCGGAATTGCTTTCCGAGCTTAAAGGATTGTCCGAGAAAGTTGCACCGCTACGCGCCAAGAAAGACCAAATTCTCAAAGAACGCGACCATATCAGCGATGAAATAAAGAAGCTGATTGCCGAGATTAAACCGCTTCGAGAGCAACGGAACGCGCTGACTGCAGAAGTCAAGTGCGCAAAAGAAGAACGCTCCAAGCTGACCGGCACTATTAAAGAGAAAATAGGGGAGTTCAAGACTGTTGTTGGAGAGAAACCTGTGCATGGAGAGAGTCCTGGAAAAATCAAACACGAAATCGAACGGCTCGAATACAAAATCGAAACAGAAGGCCTCACGTTCGAAAAAGAAAAACAGCTCATGAAAGTTATTCATGAGCTGCGCAAAAAACACAAAGACGCCCAAGCCGCGGCAATCGCGAGCCACAAAGCACGCGAGACAAGCGGCGAAATCGACACGTTCAAACACCAAGCGGACAATGTTCATTCTCGGATACAATCAAAGGCAAAAGAATCCCAAGAGAAACATGAGAAAATACTTTCAATCAGTAAGAAAATCGATGAACTCAAAAAAAAGTATACTGAGCTTACGACACAACTAAATACTGTGCGTAAAGAACTTTCTGAAACATCCGCTCCCTGGAAAGCGAAACAGGCAGAAGTTGACAAATTACGCCTTGAAATAGGTGAAGCAAACAAAGAGAACAGGGAACGCTCTGTAAACAGCCAGAAAAGAATTTTGGAAGACAAGCAGCGCGAAGTCCAAGAGAAAATCAGAAAAGGCGAGAAACTCACCACTGAAGACTTCATTGTAATGCAGAGTTTGCCGGAGTGATTTTATGCAAGCCATGTATTATTTAGTGCCACCAGATCATCCATTGTATAATACTATAGATCTGTGTTTTCTCAGAAGCAAGGGGGTAATTTCTCGGAGTGACTTCGAAAAAGCAACCAATTCATACACTTTGTTCATGTAGAACGCAAGTAACCTGACATTTACATGCCTTCGTAACAAAAACCTGAAGAACTTTCAAACAGCACTAGAAACTTACTTCTTTTTCTTTAACGAAACAAAAAATTCTTCAACACGCGGAATACCCTTAACATTCGCCTTTGGACCAAGCTTGTAATACTTTTTTTCGACAACCGTGCCCCAACTGTACGCCCCTTTCTCCTGCTTTATTTCGGACAACTCAAATTCTCCGACGGTGACACCTTTTCGCAAATTGTAGTAAATGTTCTCACGCGTACACCCCGGAAACAATTCATTGTAAAACTTATGAATCTGATAGCCATACTGCGGACCTGTAATGTGCAGCATCTCAACAATGTTCTGACGGATTTCAGATTTAACCGGACGACCACGACGTGCCATAACAAACCAAAACACTTCTTTTCTTTATTATAAAGATTGTGTTACTACTCAAAGAAGGAAGAAATCACTTTTTCTTTTGTTCGTGTTCTGCAACAAGTAAACGAGTTTTCACAATAGCATCCGGACTCAAACTAATGCTATCAATGCCGCAATCTACCAAGAACTTCGCAATCTCAGGATATGTTGATGGAGCGTCGCCGCAGATGCCTATCTTTTTCTTATGCTGCTTTGCGATGGTGATAACGTGCTTTAGCAATGCTTTCACTGCATCGCTGCGCTCATCATAAATATCTGCGACAAGCGCACTGTCACGGTCAACACCAAGAGTCATCTGAGTCAAATCATTACTCCCTATGCTGAAACCATCGAAAATCTCACAGAACTCTTCTGCAAGAATCACGTTACTTGGAACCTCACACATCACATAAACTTCCAAACTGTCCTTTCCACGCACAAGACCGTTCTTCTTCATCTCTGCCAATACTTTGCGGCCTTCCGCAGGAGTCCTACACATAGGAACCATGACTTTAAGATTCTTGAGACCAAATTCTTCCCTTACTTTCTTAATCGCCTGACACTCAAGCGCAAAACCATCCTTGTATCCCTCACTATAATACCGCGAGGCACCACGCCAGCCAAGCATCGGGTTCTCTTCCTTTGGCTCAAACTGTGTCCCGCCGATAAGGTTCGCGTATTCATTTGTTTTGAAATCACTGAACCGCAAAATCACGTCTTTAGGATAGAAAGCTGCCGCAATAAGGCTAACACCCATCGCAAGTTTATCTACGAAAAACTGGGTCTTGTTTTTGTAACCAGCGGTCAAATGTTCAATCTGCGCCCGTGCATGAGCGTCAGTGAGCTCTGCGAAATGAATGAGCGCGAGCGGGTGAATCTTGATGTATTCATTAACGATGAATTCCTCCCTTGCAAGACCCACGCCTTCATTAGGAAGCGAACTTAGCTCAAACGCATCATCAGGATTCCCCAAGTTCATCATCAGCTTTGTCTTTGTTTGAGGAACATGCACCATATCCAACTCGTCAACCTTGAACTTCAGATAACCATCATAAAGAATACCGTGCTCGCCTTCAGCACAACTCACCGTCACTTTCTGGCCAGTCTTCACAACTTCAGTCGCATCGTTCGTACCAACAATACACGGAATGCCCAACTCACGGCTGACAATCGCAGCATGGCTTGTCCTTCCCCCACGGTTTGTCACAATCGCAGATGCAATCTTCATAATCGGAACCCAATCAGGATCAGTCATCTCCGTGATAAGCACTTCCCCTTTCCTGAACTTTCCAATATCGTGCACCTCCTCAATAACGTGCGCAGGACCTTGAGAAATCTTACTCCCCACACTTTTTCCCATCGCAAGGACTTTTCCTTTCTGCACAAGCTTGTAGGTTTGCAACACATTGCGGTTCTTGCGCGACTGGACTGATTCAGGACGAGCCTGGACGATAAACAAATCTTGAGTGCGGCCATCTTTTGCCCACTCAATGTCCATCGGCATCCACTTCCCTTTTTTGTGCGTGTAGTAATCCTCAATAGCGACGCCCCACTCAGACAATTTGAGCACTTCCTCATCCGATAGACAAAACTTCTTTTGATCAGACGCAGGAGTCTGGATTTTCTTAATGGTCTTTGAACCTTCATGCGCATAAACAACCTTCGTCGCTTTTTCCCCAAGACGCTTATCTATAATGGGACTATAACCCTCGACCAATGTGGGCTTGAAAACAAAAAACTCATCCGGATTAACTGCCCCCTGCACGATATTTTCGCCAAGACCATAACTTCCCGTCACGAAAACCACGTTTGGAAAACCAGTTTCAGTGTCTAATGTGAACATAACCCCTGAACAGGCAAGATCGGAACGCACCATCTTTTGCACACCGATGGATAAATAGACTTGAAAATGATCGAACTTTTTTTCTGCGCGATAGGCGATGGCACGGTTGGTGAACAGTGACGCAAAACAGCGCTTGCATGCTGCCATGAGTTCATGGACTCCACGGATGTTCAGAAACGTTTCCTGCTGGCCCGCGAACGAAGCTTCAGGAAGGTCTTCGGCAGTTGCAGAACTTCTCACTGCCACGTCAAGGTCTTTTGTACCATACTCTTTGCACAACCGGTGATATCCTTGCGCAATTTCAACTTGAAGCTCCGGAGGAAACGCGCAACTCAAGATGATGTCTCTCGCACGCTTTCCCACATTCGCAAGCTCATCCACATCCTGCACGTTGAGCCCTCTGAGGGCACGCTTAAGGTCGTCAACAACACCGGACTTTTCCAAAAGATAACAGTAGGCGTGCGCGGTAATCGCAAAACCATTCGGGACACGGACACCTTTCTTGGTAAGATTTTGATACATCTCACCAAGCGACGCATTCTTCCCACCAACAAGCGGAATATCATCTATCCCAATTTCATCAAACCAAAGAACAAACTTTTCTTTACGTTCCATCATACCCTTTTTGGTTTATAAAGTGGTTACGGTTTATTTAAAACTTGTGATTTACTTTGGGTAAAGAAGTTTTTCTTGATCAATATGATATCCACATATCAGTGCATGAGACGCACGCAACCCTGGACTGTTCAAAACTGCTCTTAAAATATAAACTTCAAAAACGTCAAACTTCGTACACAAACTTCCTCGCACGCGCATCTCTGGCTCACGCACGGCAACAACATCTCCCGCATTTAGTACGTAAAGCCAAGAATGCCAATTATGCTTGTAACCCCAACTATTTTCGTTCAAACGCTCGGCAGGATTACGATTTCTCCAACGCGCAGCATACTCGTTGAGTTCATGAACACGAAAGACTGCTTGTTTATCTTTATCAACTGGCTCGCAGAAATAATCAAGAAAAGCATAGCTACTGTGAAAAAGCGGTCCATCTTTCACATTCAGAGGCTGCTCACAAGACTGAAGAAGTCTTTTCCCAGGAGTTTTATTGTAATGTTGCTTGAACGCAGTCATTTAACCTCACTGGTCTACACTGCGAAGTTGGTATGGTGGGCGTTCCTGTGTGCGCGAGCGAAGCGTAAACCCAAATTCAAGTAATGCTTTCGCATGCTTTCCAAGTTCTGCGCGTGCACTAATCGCAGGAGGCATAATCACTTTCTCTTCAAGCGCCGCCGCAATGAGCGTATTGCTTACGTACGCTCCCAACCGCACAAAATTTTTAGGTATTGGGTGAGTTTCCTTGTAATCATGAGCGAGAACCCTTGAAAGAACATACGGGCTTGCATCAGCAAACAGATTCGCCCAATTGTCTGGAAAAGAGACTCCTGACTTAATCACCATCGATTCTATTCGTTCACGAGCATTTTTTTGAAAAGGAACTGGCACAGTACCTTGTTTTAAAAAAAAGCCAACCAAGTCTGCTTCAGCATACGTTTGTTCGCGAACTGCCGGTGCAATAGATTCATAAAAAGTCCCAATAGGCACATAGTCACGCAATGCCTCAACGGGAGTGCGCAAGCTGTACAACATACGTGCAGTCATGGGTTTTTGAGACCTCAACCCGTTTATAAACCTTTCGGTACGTTATCACCTGAAAGTGATAATAAAGAAAATACCTGAAAATGAGCTATCCCCACAGCAAGCTGACGGGGTATTAAACCCAACATTTGAAATAAAAAACAAAAAATTACTGATCGCTCGCAAGCTGCCAGATAGTCTTGAACGCGACAACAAAAGCTGCCGGGAAGATTACTGATCGCTCGCAAGCTGCCAGATAGTCTTGAACGCGACAACAAAAGCTGCCGGGAAGACGAACGTCACAACGTTCTCAAGCACGTACACTAACCAGCCAAGCTTCAAAATGCTAGTTGCCGAAGCAGCAGCCACAAGAAGCGTGACTGCGGCAAGCAAGAACGGATGCGTCTCCTTCTGCTTAATGTTAAGCAAGCCGACAATCAATCCAAGCCCAACCAAAATCCAGGAAACCCTTGGCGTCTGAAGCTGGGGAACAAAACCTGCGATGAGCGCAAGGACAACCCCTATCAGGAACGCCCAATGGCCAACATTTCGTTCTTCACGCTGAAATCTCATCAAACCACCTCTTTTCAATCCAAGAATGCGCCTGTTCATAAAAAGGTATCGGGCTAAAACAGATTGAGTACATCATGCGCATCAGCAGCCGCCAAGACATCCGCAAACTTCCCTTTTGACTCCAGGGCAAAACGCAATCTCAACTGCGCACGCTCTTCATTTGTCACCTGCGCAAGCTTGTCCGCCTCCACCAAACCATACGGGTACCCTAAAAATGCAGGATCTGTACTGTTTGAAGCGAGGGCAGCGAAAGCACCTTCTGGATTTCCTTCCACGTCGCAACGGAAAACATACTTCGAGTTCGCGTGAAGCTTCGCAAAACAAACCTTGCCCCCATCATACCACCACGCACCAGAAGGAGCACGCGAGCGCAACGCGACAAGAGCGCTGTCACCTACATCAGTGCAGAGCGCCGAAGTCTTCGCAAGTCCAAAAATTGGGCCTTGCGCGTTCTGGACGAGCAATTCCTTAGCGCGCACAAGCGGCTCGCCTTGCGCTTCTAAATCACCATCGCGGACGAGAATCACGTCTTTCGCAGCCGCTTGCGCAAGACGCTCAAACTCGAGAACCGCACGAAAATACCCTGCAACAGCACGCGCCTGCGCCATACGGTTTCCAACACACAGATTCGGCTCAAACGCATCGATGGACCAGCAATACAAAACCCGACCATCAAGAGCAAACAATGAAACTTCAAACACCTTCTCTTTGAGCACAACAGTCATGAAAAACTCGTCCACAAGGCGTCTTACGCACTTATTGTCCACGCACCAGCCCGTGTACAACCGCACGAATTGGACAGAAACATGCGGACCGCTAAGCATCTCCGCATTCCCACCATCCACAAACACGAGCGCGCCGGATAACGGAACAACAGGGCGAAATAATGTTTGGTCAAGAGGAATAACCTCTTGCGACTGGATGGTTGAACTTGAACGCTCAAGCTGAGAAGAAACGAACGAGACAAGCTTGTCGAATGCGGGCATTATGATGGATTATGCAGAAGAAAATAAAAGGATATCGCTACACCAGACGCGAGGTCACCACGCGCGAACGCACAAACTCATCGCCAAGCACGCGATTCAAAACATCTTTTGGAGTCCTCTCTTCGCGCACAATCTTCACCCACACCCGCCCTTTTTTGGTAAATGTCTTTTTGTAAATTTTTTTGAACTGCGCAACTGCGGGAGCTATCTTGAGTGGAGGACCTTGCCAATCAACAAGCTTCGACAATTTGTTCTCCTTGAGGACAAACCACCAGACTCCATTCGCATTTTTATCCCAAACCCAACCTGCATCCTTAACCCCAAACTCATCGAGCTCGCGGCGCGCATGCTCGAACGCGCGCACAAACTTGGTACCTGCCACATCCTCCCTCTGGTCGAGAGTCTTGACTTCCACCTTCACCAGATGACCTTTCTTCGCAAGCTTAATAAAATCAATCTTTTGCTCCACAAAAAAAGAAGAGCTTGGTTTTTTAAGGAACGCTTTTGCAGACGCGACGAACCTCTCTAAATTTTCCAAAGTAAGCGCGGCGGCAGCGTTGCGGTCTGGCTGAACCGGATCGACAACGACTAGTGGACCCTCTATCTTACTTTTGTTGAGCATGAGCAAGGCCTTGCATTTGTACACGTTATTATGATCAACCACCACTTTTGGCTTCCATTTGGTCGCGTTTTTCAGCAACCCGAGAAACCCTTTGTAGTGAATAGTGAGAATGTCAACCACGTGACCTGAAAATCCACGAATATAACTCTCCGCACCGTAACAATGCGCTGCCTTGCAGAATTTCTTTACTAGACGAATGTCGTTCTTGAACTTCTTTCCATTGCCATTCACCCACGCGACATGAAGCGGGGAAAAATCAGTCACGCTCTGGGCTTGAACTGCTTTTTTGATATCAAGCACCGGAACAATCTCATACTTAACACTGTCACGAACCCAAAAATAATCGCGACTACCATGGATACGCTCAGGGTTCCATTTGCCGAGCGCTTTCCCGAGCAGGTCGCTCAAATTTTCTTTTACTTTGGGAGAGAACCTTACAAATACATCAACATCATAATCACCGGAAAGCCAGGTGTCTTTCGCGTAGCTACCACCAAGAACCGCTTTTGCGGGAATTCTGTTTCGCTTAAGTTGGACGTTAAGTTCTTTAACGAACGCATGAACTTTACCAAGAGTCTCCTTTCGCTCCTGCGCGTTTGGAACAATGCGCGCAAGGACCTCTTTTGACAATGATGCAAATTTCATTTTACACAAGAGCATGCTTGATTTTAAAAAGGCTTGGTACGAGATTGCGTAACTACTTTTGAGTAAGCAATGTTAGAAAAGCTTATATAGTCTCCTTCATGAAAATGTTCCATGAACAAATCCATAAACCTTCCCGCCATCCTTGAACGCATCGTGGAAGCAAGCAAAAAGGGAGATGAAACCACTGCAAAAACCATCAACCACAATGAATTCACCCCCTTACTTCGCAGAGCACTCGGACTTGGGCACAGGGACATGCCCGCAAATACCCAATTTGGACAATTCATAGACCAAACACGAAACATGGCACTAAACATCACATCAGACATTTATACACCCACTGAACGCGCAAAACTGATGCGCGACATCTACGCACGAATTGAACAAATCAAAGAACAAATCGGATACTTCGCCGTACTCAACGTTTAAATAGCGCGCCTTCTTCAACCACAACATGCAGGAAGCACTTCTTTCATTCATCTTGCTCGCAGGATTACTTGCTGTCGGACTTATGATTTCCCGAATCGCGCGCAAACTCACACTTTCCCAAGAACTCCTGCTGCTCATCACAGGACTTGCGCTTGGAACATTCTTCCCCGCGCTTTCACTTTCACCTGCCCTTGTAAGCACCATCGCCATCGCGGCACTCGCGCTCATCGCGTTTGAAAGCACGGCACGCCTCCGCCCACGAGAATTTGACACCTCAATTGCCAGAGCAACAAAAACTGCGTTGCTTACCGCCGGACTGGTTCTTGCGCTCCTCACTCTTGCAGCCCACACACTCATCGGACTTCCCGTCGCAATAAGCCTGCTCATTTCAGCCATCCTTATCCCTACAAACAACCAGATGTTCCACCAAAACACCATCACAACACCCCTTGCAATTGTTCTCCCCTTTCTTATACTTAACGCCACCCAAGCGACATCCCTCTCTTTGGCAGAAAAAATTACTCCCGTCTTGAGCGGACTTGCCATAGGAATCGGAACAGGAGTGTTTGTAGGAGTCATCCTCTTCAAACTCGTCCACTCCCTTTGGAACAAGCCACACGCATGGCTCGCACTTGTAGCCGCAACACTACTATCGTACGTCTTAGCAGAACACCTTGGCGGAAACGGCATCTTGGCCGCTGCAACACTTGGACTTTTCTTCACCAGCGCATACGCCCAGCACAAAATCACACTTCTCAAACCAGAACACTCACTAACCACAACAATCTCACTTCTCGTCTTCCTCCTCTCAGGAATGATTGTCAAAATCCCCCTCACCCGATTCTTCATCGTCACAAGTATCACTCTTTTCATTGTGTACACTTGCTTGCGATTCATCACACTCTGGCTCACCCTACATAAACAACACAACACACACGCCCTCGCACTAATGACCTTGGCAACACCAACAAGTGTTGAAACCACTGCCGTCGTTTTTGTCCTTCTCGCTCAAAATATAGGAGGAATAGCTGCACCTCTTGCCTTCGCATGCATCATCTATTCCCACATCACTGCGTTGATTACCCGTTCCTTATCTCCCTCTCATGAAAACCATCCTTATCGACACAAGTCTGTTAGTTGAATGCGCGCAGCACAAGATAGACATCCATACTGAACTTACGCGCATCCTTGACTTCTCGTTCACTGTCGGAATACTAGACAGAACACTCGATGAACTTGAAACCATAATAAACAGAGGCGGAAAAGAAGGAGCTGCTGCAAAATTAGCAAAAACCATTCTTATGACCAAACGCGTCACTATTTATCCCACGTCTGGCGGCCACACTGACTATTTATTGCTCCAACGGGCAAACCTTGAAACGATAGTTGCAACGGTCGATCGCGATTTGAAAGCACGACTTAAGAAAAAAGGACAACCTGTCATCGTGATACGCGCAAAGAAGATGCTGGAGCTGGTTGGGGCGTGACCCCGCTTTTGTAAAGACGCACTTTTCTTGCGTTATCCCTCCGCAATCTTTATAAACCCCTCCCTAGCTCGATAGACTAAATGAGATGCCCACGGGTTCTTTCCAAGCTCATGGGCATTGATGCAAACCAACCGGAGGAAACTACATGTTTTATCGAACGGAAATAAGCGACCACATCAGAGTCTCACCACGACTCTTCAACCTTGAAATCAACGAAGCAATATTACGCGCCGTCAAACAAAAATATGACGGCCTCATCGACCCGGCCATGGGCGTTGTCATCGACGTTTCCAGCGTCAAAAACATCGGCGAAGGAATCATCATCCCAGGAGACGGGGCAAGCTATTACGAAACAACCTTCGAACTACTCTTGTTCCAACCAGAACTCCACGAAGTATTAACCGGCAAAATCAAAGACATCGCAGACTTTGGCGCATTCATCACCCTTGGACCCATCGACGGCATGATTCACATCTCGCAAACAATGGACGACTTTGTCACATTCGCAAAAGACAAAACCTTGTCTGGGCGAGACAGCAAACGCGCACTTCGCGTCGGAGACGCATGCCGAGCACGAGTTATTGCGGTATCGTTTAAAGACGTCACCAACCCAAAAATCGGCCTCACCATGAGACAACCAGGCCTTGGACGACTCGACTGGATTGCGGCAGAAGACGCACAAGCAACAGAACCAAAAGAAGATAAAAAGGACGACAAGAAAGAAAAGAAGAAGAAATCATTATGAAAATTTCAAGAAATAATCAAAAAGTGTTGAAGTTTTCAAATTTGAGAATTCGGCAACAGGAAAATACCACCACACAAGTGGGAGGAATTCACAAATGACCAGAAAAAACGCATGCAAACGCTGCAAACTTCTCTATGACGGAGAAGAATGCCCCCACTGCAAAGCATCACAACCCGTAGCAAACTGGAAAGGACGCATCAGCATTCTCGACCAGAAAAACAGCGACATCGCCAGGAAAATTGGAGCAGACGCCGAAGGCGAATACGCAATCAAGGTGACATGAAAATGGAATTAATTGTTAAAAACGAAAAGGAAAACGGCCTTTTGGGCCGCAAAGAAGTAACCGGCACTCTGGCATTTAGCGAGCGAACGCCAAGCAACAAAGAAGTAACCGAAGCACTCTCAAAGAAGTTCAATGTACCGACAGAACAGGTGACGGTAAAACACATCTACGGCAGTTTTGGCGGAATCACCGGAACATTCGACGCACACATCTATTCAAGCAAAGAACAAATGAAAAAAGTAGAACCCAAGAAGAAAGAAAAGAAGGCTGACGCAAACGCGCCAGCAGCTAAGTAGTTGAGGTATCACATGGCACCAGAAAAAGCACCAGCAAAAAAAGGACCACCAAAGAAAGGAATGTGGAAACTGTTTGAAAAGACCGGCGATACGTTAAAACGCAAGAACAAAAGCTGTCCCAAATGCGGCACGGGATTTTTCATGGCAAACCACGCAGACAGACTTGTGTGCGGAACTTGCGGATATGTTGAATATACCAAGAAGAAATAGTTCTTATTTTGTTTATCTTTCTTATTCTGTTCAATACAATCTATAATAAACTAAATCTGCTTATTGACTACCATGAGCAAAACCATCGTCCTTCTTGGAGGAAACTCAAGCGAGAACAAAGACTGGATAGAGCGCATCTCGCGCTTATTGCCCTTTCCTACCCACACTGTTGTCTACGAACACTGGAAGAACAATGCGCAACTCATCAACCTTGACACTGAAGTCAACCGGCTTGAACAGCTTGCGCCAACAATTATCTTTGCCAAATCAGCAGGAATCCTTGTAACACTCAAAGGAGCTTTTGAGAGAAAAGTTTCACCTGAACGCTGCATCTTTGCAGGAGTGCCGCTGCACTGGAGCAAGAAAAATAACTTCCCCCTTGAGCAATGGCTCTTGAACTGGAAGATTCCAACAACCTTCATCCAAAACAGCCATGACCCTGCTGGCAGCGTAGAAGAACTTAAACTCCTATTAGAGGAATGCAATGTGAAAAACTTCAAACTTACTACGCTTCGCGGGGAAACGCACGATTATCCGGTTGATGAGATAGCGAAGGATATCAAGGAAAATATTTCATAATGATAAAAGTGTACCGGGACTTTCAATCACGATGCTAGTTCTGCGTGAAGGGGAACCGCAATAGCATTTGCAAGAGTTTTTGTTTGAAGATGAATTTCAAATGTCACTACTATGGTGCTTCCAACTGTTTTTTGCACGAAACTTGCTGACTTTATTTGCTCAAGCATTGATTTGGACACTTCCTGTCGCGTCAAAGTTTTAAGCAGCGCCGAAGCATTCAAAAGCTCAATTCCCACAACAGCATTCTTCGCATCAAAATCAATAATGATATCACCAAGCTCGACTGAACGCGAACTATACTTTTGCGGACTAGAAAGTGCAAGGCTATCGGACTTTGCGTCATAATCAACCAATGTTTTCAGCGTATTTGCCATTGTTTCCTCAACTTGATTACTGTTATTATTCGTGTTTCCCTTTCCTCAAATACGAGCACTATCCGCAGGAACCTTCTTTTTCCAGCAGCAAATAAACAATTGAAGCGTTCTTCATCTTCAACTATCTGTCTCTCAACTTCAATGAGTTTTTGTGGATTTAATAAAGTATCGTAGAGCTCTTCAATACTCAACTGCCTGAAAACTGCTCTTCTGCACGCGTACGAAGGAAAAATAATTTGTTCTTTTTCTATGAACTTCAATTTTTCACGCACAAGAATCAAGTCATCCTACATGAACAAAAAACAGCAACCTCGATTCATAAACTCTTGTCTGAAAAAGTCGGAAGATTTCCCAACAGAATCGGAGAGTTTTCAGTCACGTCAGTCACGTCACTTTTTCAGTAATACTCTTAAGTGTGCAACTAGGTCCCAATTTCACCAGAAAATAGCAATCCAACTACCATGCGTTCCAACAAAACAGGGCAGTTTCACTACATTCGCGCACTTTGTAAAGGATATTTATTGCCATCGGGCCTGATCAGCTCAAGCCGCGCGACCATCCAACACAGACACGCTCTTTTTTGTTGATATATTACTGAATAGAATGGAACGGGTCGCCGGCATCTAGCAAGTGCGCTTAGCGCGGGACCGAATATGTTGTTGTACCGGGAGTCGCGCTCTGCATCGACCGGCACTCATCCATTATTCAGTAATACACTCTATACTTGCCTTGAATATAACCATTTGGGCAATATAACCGTACTGTATATACTTTCTAGCACGGAAAAGAATATAAAGAAAAACTGTTGTTTTTAACGTATGTTTAACCTGCCGTTTAAATCACAAATACACAACCAGTTTAACAGATTTATTCTTGAAAAACTCAACAGTCACGCAACATTTAAGTAGAACTTTTGCCATTCAACAGTTTTGTGAACACAAAACAACTCATCACTCGATTCGGACTTGTCCTCGACTTGTCCTCTTAACAGTACTTGTATTCACCTTCTTTAACTGGCTCGTCCATGCAAATGTGCCCTCCCTTTCTGTTCCATCTTGGTACTTTCGCAACAAAATTATCTTTGGGACAATCATCGCGTTTGCTACATCACTTGTTTTACGCAAGCAAACCATTTTGCGCCAGTCACTCATTGTCTCGCTCATCACGGTCGTCCTGCTTGAACTCAGGTATGCTTTTCTGGGATATGCCTGGTGGTTCCACGCAATCGTCCTGCCTGAACACTTTATATTTCTCACACTGACGCTCTATGCTGCACTGAAAATTGAAAAACACTTCTATTCAAAACAAATTTAAACCCTTCCCTGCCAAGAAAAAACATGAAACAACAAGCAACATTCGGAGCAGGATGCTTCTGGGAAGTCGAGGAGACGTTCCGCAAGATAACTGGAGTACTTACGACGGTTGTTGGATATATGGGTGGTAAGACAAAGAACCCCACGTACGAACAAGTCTGCACAGATGGAACAGGACATGCAGAAGTTGTGCATCTGGAGTACGAGGATTCTCATGTAACGTACGAAGAACTGCTTAACGTGTTCTGGGCAAATCACAATCCGACCACACCAAACCAGCAAGGACCGGACGAAGGGTCACAATACCGATCGGTTATTTTCTATCACACTCCTGAACAGAAGAAAATCGCTGAAGAATCAAAGAAAAAAATGGATAAGAGTGGAAAATGGAAGCAACCTATTATCACACTGATTGTTCCCGCTAGCACGTTTTACCGAGCGGAAGAATATCATCAGAAATATTTACGGAAACGAGAGGCGAAAAGCTGCCACATTTAACGCATTTTCACATAACAATTCGTGCAGTAAAAATCAAGCGCTTCCCGACCTGCAAACAGACCCGCATTTTCCTGCACGCGAATATCTGGAGGACCTATAACGATACCACACGTACAGACGTACGCCACATTGCGAAACCTGCCTGATACAGCCCTCGCAGCGTACAATTCGCCCCGCTTCACCACTCCACCAACCATCTTTTCTAATTGATCCAACGTACACAACTTTCCTTTTAATTCGGGACGCAACCAGCGAGCAAGCTCAAACTCCCTAATCGTGTGCGCATAAGCACGCATTGAAACATCACCCCTTCTCAAACTTGAGCGCGCATGAATTAATGCAAAACCTCCTGCCTGTATTGGTTGGTCCATCGTTAAAAACATGACCCAGATGACCGCCGCACTTTGCGCAGGTGACTTCGACTCTTCGCATCCCCTGGCCCACATCTTCGTGAAATTTCACCGCGCCAGGAATTGCCTTATCAAAACTAGGCCAGCCCATGCCTGATTCAAACTTTGTGTCAGAAGCAAACAATTGAGCGCCACAGCCACCGCAAGCATACATCCCTTTTTCCTTATTGTGCAACAGCTTGCCTGTGCCAGGCATTTCGGTTCCTTTCTTTCGCAAGACGGTATATGCATCAGGAGAAAGCTCCTTCTTCCACTCACTTTCTGATTTTTTCATACCTTTCCCAGAACAAATACTCCATAAAAAGCTTTGGATAGCTTTTAAATATCTCGCCCCCTCCTGTTCCCTGATGGAGCAGGTCACGTTCATCATCCTTGGAGTAACGGGGGACTTAACTAAGCGCAAGCTCATCCCGGCAATCTACCAGCTCATCAAAAACAAAAAAATAAAAAATCTTGCATTTGTTGGAATCTCCCGCTCAGCAACGTCAATCGAGCCAATTATTGCTGCCGCAGAAAAGTTCATCGGACAAAAGGATGAACAATCATGGAAACTTATCAAACAATCAAGCTACGCACTTGCCATGAATTTCGATAACCAAGAAGACTACCAAAAACTCGCATTACTTCTCAAGACAATAGAACAAAAACACGAACTTCCCGGAAACAGAATTTTCTACTTTGCCACCCTTCCTGAACATTTCAGCACCATAACCACCTCCCTATCCAAAAACGGACTTACAACAACCAACGGATGGTCACGACTCGTCTACGAAAAACCATTCGGATGGGACCTTGCGTCTGCGAAAAACATCAACAAGAAAATACTTAACGTTTTCGATGAAAAAGACATCTACCGCATTGACCACTACTTGGGAAAAGAACTCGTCAGCGGAATCGCATTCCTACGCTTCACCAACCGCATCCTGGAGCCACTCTTGAACAACAAGCACGTTGACTCTGTAGAAATAACCATGACCGAAAAAATAGGAATAGAAGGACGAGGAAACTATTATGACAAGTACGGAGTGATTAAAGACATCATCCAAAACCATGGCTTTCAGCTTCTTGCACTTACTGCAATGGAAGCCCCCCTCAAACTTGCAGGAGGACACATCCGGGACCAAAAGGCACGCGTCCTAAAAAAAACGCGACTCGCCGAAATAACACTCGGACAATACAAAGGATACCTCAACGAACCTAACGTTGCGCCTGGTTCACGAACTCCCACGTACGCACGGGCGCGCTTTGAAGTCAACACCAAAGCATGGAAAGGAGTGCCGTTCATCATCACCGCAGGAAAAAACCTCGCCGCAAAAGAAACATCCATCACGATTAACTTCAAACTCGCAGAATGCAGAATACAAAGCTGCCCGACAGAACCAAACACGTTCAAAATACGTATCCAACCTGACGAAGGAGTCTCACTTAACATTTACACCAAAAAACCAGGAACACAAGAAATTTCTCCCGTGGAAATGAATTTCTCCCAAGGCAGATTCGAAGCAAACACTCCAGAAGCGTATGGGACTCTTATCGAAGATGTTATCCGCGCAGACCAATCCTTCTTTGTCCGCGAAGACGAAATTGAACTTTCTTGGAAAATTATTGACAACATCCCAAGCGACTTGCCTGTTGTAATATATGCTCAAGGAAGCAAAGGGCCACCATAAAATTATTAAAATAACACCTAACCTTCATAAACTGGCAAGGATACTTCCTTGACACTGAAGGAAACACTTTTGAGCTGACGCGGGAAGCAATACCTTCTTCGTAAGCACAAGCTCGCTCTTGTTGAGGTGCGAGGATCCGTTAGTAAATAAATAGTGGTTGCGCCTCGTCCATCATTGGAAGAAGGCAGACTTGATTTTCGATTCTGGAAAGATGCTCTTGACACTCCGATTGAAGGACCTGAGTCTATTGACGACCGTTACGAAATCGCTTTTGACGCGGCTAACTGTCTTAAATTCGGCAGAGATATTGTTATGAGCATAGGAACGAAAAATCACGAGCTTGGCGCAGCGTGGCTACAACGGCATCTTGGAGACCGTTACAGAGTTCACGCCATTCGTTTGTGTGACGGCCACATTGATGGGCATCTTGTACCGCTTGCTCCTGGAAAGCTTCTTGATGGGTCAATTTCACGAGAAGATGCGTACACACTCGCAAACGAAATTCACAAAAAATATCGTGCTACTAGAACCACCTTGAAATAGCTTAATTTGAACAGTTCAGACTAAAGGTGGGTCGTATCATTCACATTAAGAATATCAACCACATCACCAGTGACGCGCAACGTGGTTATTGAACAGTTTCGCACATCAAAGCTCCACATATTCTGCAAAGGTAGTCCTGCCACTTGAGCCATGAAGAAACGAATAATGTTTCCGTGACATACAATCGCTACATTTTTCTGTTTTAATTCTTTGATAAACTTGAATGCTTTTTTTGCGCGCCTTTTGTCATTTTTCATTCTTTTCGGGGCAGGGTTTTCTGTTGTTCCACCAACAATACATGCGTAAATTTCTTGCAAGTCAGGATTTTGAATAACGGGAACCTTGTTTACTTTTGCAATAGATTCTGCGGTGATAAGTGCGCGGTGTTGGTCACTTGAATAAACTGTTTCAACAGCAGGAAGTGCCTTTGCAACACGCTCAATCTGTTTCAAACCTTCAGGCGTTACAGTTTGCTCAGTCCCACCAAGATTAGCTCTGGTTTGAGCATGACGCACGAGGTAGACTATCATATCTGACTAATCAAGTTGAGAAGATATAAATTTAACCTTTTAATTTCTAGAAAGATAACGCCCGAAAACCCTTATAGTAATAACAAACTAAAAAATAATTTAGCGGGAATTGGGGCGTTATCTCCCTCTTCTCGCGTAACCTTGTCAAAGTCTTTGCCAAACAATTCTGCAAGCTTTCCAAGTATCCAAAGATACTTGCTTCTACGTTTAAGGCTGATAATTTGTGCCGAAAGGTACTTATCAAACTTCTCAATAATGTCCTTATTATATTGAGTTATATTACGTTTGAAGAGTCTCTTGAATTGTGAAAGGTGTTCCTTCTCCCGATTGTAGATGGTCAACATAACAATCTCCTTTTGAGAAAAAAGACCTATTTAACCCAATGGCTACTTTTTGTACCCAAAAACTCGAAAGAGTAAAAGGGAAAAGAAAAAGGGAGAGTTATACTATTCGGCTAAGCCTCCGGAGGGAGTTGCACCCTCGACCTGCGGTTCTTTTGACGTATTTTACAAAACCGCCGCTATGGCTACTAAGCTACAGAGGCAATAAACAAAA